>NZ_JBHUZJ010000003.1:0-54644 GCF_042667685.1 Streptomyces sp. NPDC057302
CCGGTGGGGGCGAGCGCCTCGTCGTGTGTGACGCCCAGGGGCGAGGTACTTCAGAGAAGCCCGTCCCACATCTGCTCGAGCAGCACCGACCACCAGCTCTCCGGCGACGCGAGCGCCGCCGGGTCCAGGGCAGCCAGCTGCCCCTGGAAGTCGACGGTCCAGCGGCCCGCCTGCTCCTGGTTGAGCCCGTAGCGAAGCCGCCACATGCGGCCCAGCAGCGCCAGGCAGCGCGCGAACTCGGGAAGCCCCGTGTTCACGAACTGCGGCGGCACCGGCGCACCGCCCGGCCCCGCCTCCACGGGCACGGCCACGATGTTCGCCGTCCCGTACTGGACGCAGATCGCGCGGCCGAAGTCACTGCCCATGACGAGATACGAGCCCGCGTCCGACGCCGCCTGCACCCCGCGCTCCTGCGCGGTCTCGGCGAGGGTCGGCACCGGACGTCCCGGCTGGGCCTGCGCCCAGAAGAACGGGCCGAAGTCGACGGGCAGACCCGCCACCACGAGCGTGTGCGCCACGAGGTCCGGCACGCCCTGCCGGGACACCGCCCGCTGGTCGAAGCGGAAGATGCCGGGCCCGAACGCGCCCACCAGCTCCTGCGCCACACCCTCCGGCGGAATCGGCGGCGCGGGCTGCACCTGCGGCAGCGGCGCCCGCACCGGGGCGGGGCGCGCGGGACCGTCCGCGACCTGGTGCAACTCGGCCTGGTGCGCGATGAGCTGCTGCATGCCCCCCTGCCGGGACGCGTGGTCCCTGCCGTACGGGGCGATGCTCGTGATCCGTGCCTGCGGCCAGGTCTCACGGATCATCCGGGCGCAGTACGCGCCGGGCAGCTCGCAGGACTCCAGCTCGGTGTGGAGTTCGAGCACCTGCTGCGGCGGCACGTTCATGCCCCGAAGCTCGTGCAGGATCTGCCACTCCGGGTGCGGGGTACCGGGCGCCGAGCGGCGGATGAGCTGCTGCTCGGAGCCGTCCTGCGCGCGGTAACGGAGTACGGCCTGGTAGCCGGGGCCGACGGTCGGCTGCCCGGTGGGCGGCTGCGGGTAGCCGTAGGGCTGCCCCTGCTGGGGCTGGGGAGGCGGCATGCCGGGTAGGCCCGGCCCCTGCGGCGGCATCGGCGCACCCGGGCCACCGACCGCGGGCCCGGCCAGCATGGTCGCGGCATGGTGCACGCCACCGCCGCCGGTACCGGGAGCACCCGGCGCGGCAGGCGGCTGCGGAGCACCCGGAGCACCCGGCGGACCGGGAGGCTGCGGAGCCCCGGGACCCCCCGGCGGCTTGATCCCACCAGGACCACCCAAGCTCGGATCGGCCAGCATGGTCGCGGCATGGTGCACGCCACCGCCACCGGTACCGGGAGCACCCGGCGCGGCAGGCGGCTGCGGAGCACCCGGAGCACCCGGCGGACCAGGAGGCTGCGGAGCCCCAGGACCCCCCGGCGGCTTGATCCCACCAGGACCACCCAAGCTCGGATCGGGCAGCATCGTCGCCGCATGGTGCACCCCACCCGGAGGCGTACCCGGAGCAGCGGGCGGCTGCGGCGTGCCCGGAGTCGCGGGCGGCTGAGGTCCGTCGGGGCCGAGCGCCGAGACCATCTGCGTCGGGACGTAACCGCCCGCCGGGGCGCCCGGAGCACCGGCACCGGACGGCGGCGGCGTACTCCCCGGCGCCACACCGGGAGTCCCCGGAGCGCTGGGCGGAGGCGGCGTACTCGCGCCGCTCCCACGGGCGGCGCGCGGCGGCTGCGCCTTGCTGGTCGCGGCGTCCGCGATGTCCCCGGCACCGGGCGGCACGGAGTGCTGGGCCGCGGCGGGAGCGGCGGGCGCGGCGGGAGCAGGCCCCTGCGGGTAGCCATACGCGGACGGGTCCGGCACGTTCACCCCCGGAGGCGGCGGCATGTTCACCGCGGCACCGGCGGGCGGCGGAGGCAGATTCGGCCCCGGAGCCGCTGGAGCCGCTGGAGCCGCTGGAGCCGCTGGAGCCACCGGAGCTCCCGGAGCCTGCGCACCGGGGCCCTGCGGATAGCCGTACGCGGACGCGTCCGGAACCCCGGGGCCCGCGGGCGGCGGCGGGGTGGAGCCGTCGAGCGCGGGTGCCACCGTCGTCGACGGAAGTCCGCTGCCACCGTGCATCAGCGCGGTCTTGGCCTCGGGCGCGACACCGCGCGGCGGAGCGTCGTCATCGTCACCGCCGACCAGCGGCGGCGCGAACACCGTCGCGGGCGCCTGCACCGAACGGTCGTCGTCGCCGGAGTCCGCGTTGGTGTCCGTACCGGCCCACGGGGTGGCCCCGACGGGCGTACCCGACGAAGCCCCGGCAGCCGGCCACGGCGTACCGCCACCGGGCGCTTCAGGAGCAGCGGACGCGGCGGACGCGGCGGGCGCCACGGGCGCCGAACCGCCGGCATCCCCTGACGAGCCACCCGCGCCAGCGCCGGCGCCGGCCCTGCGATCCGGAATGCCCAACTTGTCCGCCGCCTCCTGGAGCCACTCAGGAGGGCTCAACAGGAACGACGTCTGATTCAGGTCGACCCGCTCCGGCGGAGCCACGGCCGCATCCTCCGGCGCCGCGTCCGCGACCCCGTACTCCTCTTCGTACCGGCGGATCACCTCACCGACCGGCAGCCCCGGCCAGAGCGAGGCATCGCCGCTGTCGCGTGCGATGACGAGCCGCTGACGGCCGCCGTCGGACACCGGACCGTTCTCACGGTCCTCCGCCCACACCACGAAGCCGAGCTCGAACTCCCGCACCCGCACCTCACGGTGCTGATATCCGGGCACATCGCCGTTGATCCACTCCTCGGCGCGCTCCTGCGCCTGCGCGAAGGTCACCATCGACAAGTCACTCCCCCACCGGGACGGCACGCGCGAAGCCGCCGTCCACCATCAGGTTCGCCACGGTCTCCAGCTCCGGCGGATTACCCGCGAGCCGGGACAAGAACGCGTCGAAGTCGTCACCGCACGGCAGCAACAGCCGCTGCACCCGCTCCGCGGGCGCCCAGCCGTCCGTCTCCGAGACGTCACGTGCGTCGTCGTACGCGCAGAACCACACCGAACCGATCCGGTCACCCTTGACCTTCACGGCGAGAATGCCGCCCTGCACGAAGCCAACTCCCAAGTAGTCCTTGGTGAGATGGTCGCGCAGGCACTTGTTCACGTACACCAGGTCGTTGACCGCGGCCTCGTCCCGCACCGTGAAGAACGGCTGGTCGATCAGGAGGCCGAGCTCCGCGTCCAGCGCCGTGCCGACCGGCGCGCAGCCGCCCGCCGCCTTCAGGAAGGAACGGTAGGCACCGGGCAGCCGGTAGCCCAGCTCCTCCTCGGCGCCGACGATCTCCTGCTCGGTCACCGCCACCGACGACTTCGGCAGCGCGAGATGCGCGGGACGGGTCTCCTGGAGCGGGCGCGTGCCCCTCTTGTTCTGGTCCACCGGCGTCGTGGCGAGCCCGCCGTGATGCCGCAGGAGCGCCTTCACCTCCACCGGGACGAGTTCGAGGCGCCGGCCGCCCGGCACGTGGTGCCAGGTCCAGCCGTGCGGGGTCGCCACCGGCGGAATCGTGTCCCACAGGTCATGGTCCGCCGCGGCCATCGCCGCGTTCGCGGAGACGTAGTCCGTCAGACGCAGTTCGTCGACGCCGAAACCCTCCGGGGGCTCGGCGATCTCGGTGGCCGCACGCGCGTAGGCCGAGAAGTCCGGATAGCCGTGCTCGTCCACGCGCACACCCCTGGGATGGCGCGTGGCCCGGACCGGATCCGGGAAGTGCACGACCTGCCCGGCGTAGGCCGCGTTCGGCGGCGCGGCTTGCTGCCCCAGCCGACCTGTCGTCATGGCGGTTGCCCCCTGCGGCACTGTTAATGGTTCTGCGGATCACTGTGCGTGGATGCGCCGTACGTAGATTCTGCGTACTTCTTCCCGCGTTCCGCAGACTGCGGATGTCGACAGCCTATGCGCAAGGACGACACCGGTCACCGGGCCTCCGGTTCCATGACCAGCAGCCACCGAACCGTCACCGTGCGACGAAAGTGCGACGAACGTCAGGCGTGTCGCGGTGCCCCAGCTTCCGCACCACCCGCCCCATTTGGCAGGCTGTCCCCGCAACGCGGGGGCGTGGCACACGCGGTCACACCGCGAGTTGCGGGGAGGGAAGCACCACCATGCACATGGCACAGACCGGTCCGGCCGGCCACACTTCGGCCTCGACAGCGCCTTCGGCGACCGCCGAGAACCACACCGGCGCGGGGGACCCGCGCGTCGGCTGGAGCAGCACCTCCGCACACGCGCCCGCGCTGCGACAGCGCCGCGACGGCATACTTCCCACCGTCGCCGCCGCGCTCTCCGTCCGCGGCGCGACGCTCACCTGCACCGCGGGCCGCGGCGAGGAACCTCCCGCTCTGCACCCACTCGTACAGGACTTCCTCGACACCCTCACAAGCGGTCAGCGCGAACGCTTCACCGGCCGCTGCGCCGAGGCCATCCTCATCTCGCGCCACCTCACGGCGGCCGACGGCAGCCGCTCCAAACGCGCGGCCCGAAAACCGATGACCAACGGCGAGGCCCGCAAGGCCCTCAAGCACTCCAAACTCACCACCCGCCGCATCCGCGAGGACGGCGACCCCCTGCACGGCGGCTTCGCCCGCCCCTGCCGCTCCTGCACCGCCCTCACCTCGCACTTCGGCGTACGGATCGTGGACCCCACGTCATCGGAGTCCTGACCCCCACCACCGAACCGCCGACACCGCCGACCGCGAACCGCAACGAGGGCCGCCCATGCACACGGAACAGCACACCGAGAACCCCGCCCCGCAGAGCGCCGCGTCCCCCCGCTTCCCCGTCCCCGTCGATGCCGCCCTGCGCGCCGCCGGCTGGACCCCGGGGCGCTGGGACATAAAGCAGGCCGAGATCTGGGCCGACGTCCTGCGCCGCCACACCTCACCGGCGGGACATCAGCACGCGGTCTTTCCCGCCGCCGTCGAGGCGTGGGCCGAATTCGGCGGACTGCACATCACCCCGCAGGGCCCCGGCCGCCACCTGGCGCCCGCCTCCGTGCACCTCGACCCGCTGTACGGCCTCCACCTGGCCCGCACCCTCGGCGACCTCGGCCGGGCCCTGGACACCGAGGTCTGCCCCATAGGAGAGGAGACGGAGACCCAGGCCCTGCTCGCCATCGACGCCGAAGGGCGGGTCTACAGCCTCGACCACAGCGGCGACTGGTTCCTGGGCCCGCACATCGACGAGGCCCTCGCCACGCTGACCTCGGGCAGCCGGCCCGAGCGCCTGAAGGCGGGCTGAGCCCTAGGCGACCGCGGGCAGCACCGCGGACACCCGGAAACCACCCGCGTCCGTCGGCCCCGACACGAAGACACCGCCCAACGCGGTGACCCGCTCCTTCATGCCCACCAGGCCGTTGCCCCCGCTCGGCAGCCGGGCGTCCCCGGAACCCGCCTCCGGCGGCGGCTCGTTCTCCACCTGCATCGCGATCTCCGCGCCGCGGTGCGCGAGCCGCACATACGTCTTGGCACCGGCGGCATGCTTGTGGACGTTGGTCAACGCCTCCTGGACCACCCGGTAGGCGGTCTGCTCGACGTCCGGCGCGTACGCACGGGTCTCGCCCTCCACCGACAGGTCCACCGCCATCCCCGCCGCCCGGGACTGCCCCACCAGCTCCTCGAGCTCCTCCAGGCACGGCCCGTCCTCGTCCACCGCACGCGAGGCCGCCGCCGCGGCGGCGAACCCCACGGCGGCCAGCGGCACCACGTCGGACTGCGAACCGTGCCGGCCGCCCACCGCGGGCCTGCTCTCCCCGGTCCGCAGCACGCCGAGCATCTCGCGCAGCTCCGTCAGCGCCTGCCGCCCCATGTCACCGACGAGGGCGGCGTTCTTCACCGCCTTCTCGGGATCCTTGCGGGCAACGGCCTGCAAGGCGGCGGCATGCACGACCATCAGACTCACGCGATGCGCGACCACGTCGTGCATCTCCCGCGCGATCCGCGTCCGCTCCTCGTTGCGCGCCCACTCGGCCCGCTCCTCGGCCCGCTCGGCAAGGAGCTGCAGCTCCCGCTCCAGGCTGTCGGCGCGCTCCCGCAAGCTCTCCATGAGCCGCCGCCGGGCCCCCACGTACAGCCCGAGCAGAATCGGCGGCGCGGTCAGCCCGATGGACGTGGTGATCGCGATGAACGGTATGAACCCCTCCGCGAATCCCAGCTCTCCGTGCTCCATGTCCTGGCGCGTGCGCACCAGCGTCACGATGAGCGTCCCGAGCAAGGACATCCCGGCGAGCGAACCGATGATCCGCCGCGGCAGTTCGGACGCGGCCAGCGTGTACAGCCCCACGACGGTCAGGAAGATGCCCATCTGCGCGGGCGTGATCGCGATGGAGATGAGCACCACGGCGATCGGCCACCGCCGCCGCAGCACGAGCGAGGCCCCGGCGACCACCCCGAACGCGACCCCCACCCCCGTGGGCACCCCCGTGTCCCTCGCGAACGTGATCCCTTCGGCTCCGCACTCCGCCGCCGACGCCAGCGCGAGCCCCACATCCAGCACGGCACTGCGCCGCCGCTCCCACCACCACGGCCCGGTCACGGCCGCGCTGTGGTTCTCCCCCGTCGTGGTCATGCCGTCCAGCCTACGGGCGACAAGCCCTCCTTTTCCGGCGAGTTTCCGGCTCAGTGATCGAACGCACGCGCTGTTCGAGGGGAAGCGAAACCTGCCGTTTTCCCTCGAACTGTTGAACCGCCCGCCATTCCCGACCGGACGTCCGCATTCCGGACAAGAGTCGCCGCATGACGGAAATCACGGGCAAGTACGCCGACTTCGAGGACCTGCGGGAACGAGCGATCGCCTTGCGGCGGGAGGGGCTGAGCCTGCGGCAGATCTCCGCGGAGCTTGGAGTGCGCAACAAGGAGACCTTGAGCCGCCTCGTACAGGGCGAGCCCCCCGCCGAGTGGACCAAGCGCCCAAGGGCGAAGGACGACCTGCGGGACCGGGCACGCGAGCTGCGCCGCCAAGGCCGGACGTACAACGAGATCCGGGCCGAGCTGGGCTGCTCCAAGAGCTCGGTCTCACTGTGGGTACGAGATCTGCCGCACCCGGAGCCCAAGTGCACGCCCGAGGAGCAGCGCGCACGCATGAACGCCGGGCTTGCACGGCTCCGGGCCGACCAGGACCGCGAGCGCCGGGCGACCAAGCAGGCCGCGGCCGCGGAGATCGGCCGGCTGTCGGACCGCGAGCTGTTCATCGCCGGAGTGGCCCTCTACTGGGCCGAAGGGTCCAAGGACAAGCCGTACCGCCGCGCCGAGGCGCTGCAGTTCATCAACAGCGACCCGAATGTGATCCGGCTCCACCTGCGCTGGCTTGCGCTGCTCGGCGTCGAGCCCGACCGCTTGACCTTGCGGGTCAGCATTCACGAAGCCGCGGACGTGGCAGCCGCAGAGCGGCACTGGGCAGACGTCGTCGGTGTCGACGTCCGCGCGTTCAGCAAGCCGACCCTGAAGAAGCACAAGCCCCGCACCACGCGCAGGAACACGGGAGACGGGTACCACGGGTGCCTCGTGATCTACGTGAGGCAAAGCGCTGATCTCTACCGTCGCATGGAAGGCGCTTGGTACGGCATAGTGTTGGGTGCCGAAACGGCAACCTGACCGAATGTCCGATTCGGGTTGCTTTAATCCCCCGTGGTGTAATTGGCAGCACTGTGGCTTTTGGTGCCATCTGTCCGGGTTCAAGTCCTGGCGGGGGAGCTTCTCGGGTTCGGGTCCTGACCGCAAGGTCGGGACCCGCCCTCATTTCCGGCCCACATCGCCCCGGTATCCTGCGGATGTCCAATCCCCGCACATCCGAAGCCGAAGGGCACCCCCGTGAGCGCCAACAGCCCGGCAGCCGTCGTCGTCCTCGCAGCGGGTGAGGGCACCCGTATGAAGTCGGCCACCCCCAAGGTCCTGCATGAGATCTGTGGGCGTTCCCTCATCGGGCATGTGCTCGAAGCCGCGTACGCGCTGAGCCCGGAGCGGCTCGTGACCGTCGTCGGGTTCGCCCGTGAGCAGGTCGTCGCGCACCTCGGGTCGATCGCCCCGGACGTGCGCACGGCCTACCAGAGCGAGCAGAAGGGCACGGGCCACGCCGTCCGCATCGCCCTGGACGAGCTCGGCGGCGCCGTGGACGGGACCGTCATCGTCGTCTGCGGCGACACCCCGCTGCTGACCGGCGCGACCCTGCGGAAGCTGGCCGCCACGCACACGGGCGACGGCAACGCCGTGACCGTGCTGACCGCCGAGGTCCCGGACGCGACCGGCTACGGCCGCATCGTGCGGGACGTCGAGAGCGGCGCGGTGACCGCCATCGTGGAGCACAAGGACGCCACCGAGACGCAGCGCGCGATCCGTGAGATCAACTCCGGGGTGTTCGCGTTCGACGGCCAGCTGCTGGCGAAGGCGCTCGGCAAGGTCCGTACGGACAACAGTCAGGGCGAGGAGTACCTGACCGATGTTCTGGGGATCCTGCGGGAAGCGGGGCATCGGGTGGGCGCCGCCGTCACCGGTGATCACGAGGAGATCGCGGGGATCAACAACCGCGTACAACTGGCCGCGGCCCGCCGCACCTTGAACGACCGGCTGCTGACCGAGGCCATGCTGGCCGGCGTGACGGTCGTGGATCCGGTGTCGACGTGGATCGACGCGACGGTGACGTACGAGCAGGACGCGCTGGTGCACCCCGGTACGCAGCTCCAGGGCGCCACGCACCTCGGTGCGGGCTGCGAGGTGGGGCCCAACTCCCGTCTGAAGAACACCAGGGTGGGCGCGGGGGCCCGGGTGGACAACACGGTCGCGTACGACTCGGAGGTCGGGGAGCAGGCGAGCGTCGGTCCGTACGCGTATCTGCGGCCGGGTTCCCGGCTCGGCCTGAAGGCCAAGGCGGGTACGTACGTGGAGATGAAGAACGCGTCGATCGGCGAGGGCTCGAAGGTTCCGCACCTTTCGTACGTGGGTGACGCGACGATCGGTGATTTCACCAACATCGGCGCTGCCAGCGTGTTTGTGAATTACGACGGTGAGGCGAAGCACCACACGACGGTGGGGTCGCACTGCAAGACCGGTTCGGACAACATGTTTGTGGCTCCCGTCACGGTCGGGGACGGCGCTTATACGGCGGCGGGTTCGGTCATCACGAAGGATGTTCCGGCCGGTTCGCTGGCCGTGGCCCGTGGCCAGCAAAGGAATATCGAGGGTTGGGTGGCGCGCAAGCGTCCGGGGAGCGCGGCGGCGAGGGCGGCGGAGGCGGCGTCCGAGGAGTCCAGGAATTCGGGCGGCGGAAGCTGACCGGAAACAGGTGCGTCGGACACGGCGTACCGTGATAGGTGCACACCATTTCGGCCGACTCAGCGCACGGGACGCGCGGTTTCGGCAGCGGGAAGAACTCGTCTGAGGAGACAAGTGCTGTGACCGGGATCAAGACGACCGGCGAGAAGAAGTTGATGCTCTTCTCCGGCCGAGCCCACCCCGAGTTGGCCGAGGAGGTCGCACACAGGCTGGGTGTCGGCATCGTGCCGACGAAGGCTTTCGATTTCGCCAACGGCGAGATCTATGTGCGTTATCAGGAGTCGGCTCGTGGCGCGGACTGCTTCTTGATCCAGAGCCACACGGCTCCGATCAACAAGTGGATCATGGAGCAGTTGATCATGATCGACGCGCTGAAGCGCGCGTCGGCCCGCTCCATCACCGTGATCGTGCCGTTCTACGGCTACGCGCGCCAGGACAAGAAGCACCGCGGCCGTGAGCCGATCTCGGCCCGTATGGTCGCCGACCTGATGAAGACCGCGGGCGCGCACCGCATCCTCACGGTCGACCTGCACACGGACCAGATCCAGGGCTTCTTCGACGGCCCGGTCGACCACCTCTTCGCACTGCCGATCCTCGCGGACTACGTGGGCGCGAAGGTCGACCGCGACAAGCTGACGGTGGTCTCGCCCGACGCCGGGCGCGTCCGCGTCGCCGACCGCTGGTGCGACCGTCTGGGCGCCCCGCTGGCCATCGTGCACAAGCGCCGCGACAAGGACGTCGCCAACCAGGTCACCGTCCACGAGGTCGTGGGTGAGGTGAAGGGCCGCGTCTGCGTCCTGGTCGACGACATGATCGACACGGGTGGCACGATCTGCGCCGCCGCCGACGCCCTGTTCGCGCACGGCGCGGAGGACGTCATCGTGACCGCCACGCACGGCGTGCTCTCCGGCCCGGCCGCGGACCGTCTGAAGAACTCCAAGGTGAGCGAGTTCGTGTTCACGGACACGCTGCCCGACCCGGGCGACCTGGAGCTCGACAAGATCACGGTGCTCTCGATCGCGCCGACCATCGCCAACGCGGTGCGTGAGGTCTTCGAGGACGGTTCGGTGACGAGCCTCTTCGACGAGCAGGCCTAACAGGTCTGGCGGGTCCGGCCCTGGCGGGCCCGATCGATAGATCAACTTTGAGGCGGCCTCCCCCGCCGGGTAGACTCACCGAGTTGCTCGGCGAGGGAGGCCGTACTCATTGCAGTACGGCGGTCCGTTATCGACGCGCTCTTCGAAGCAGGCCAGTAAGTCGTATGGCCGGGTGACTCCCTCCATCCGATACACCTGATCCGCTTACGAGGAGTGCACATGTCCGAGGTCAAGCTCGCCGCAGAGACCCGCACGGAGTTCGGCAAGGGCGCTGCCCGCCGCATCCGCCGCGAGCTCAAGGTTCCCGCCGTCGTCTACGGCCACGGTGGCGACCCCATGCACATCACGCTTCCGGGCCACGAGCTGCACCTCGCGCTCCGTGCGTCCAACGTCCTGCTCGCCCTGGACATCGACGGCAAGAAGCACCTCGCGATCCCGAAGGCCGTCCAGCGTGACGCCATCAAGGGCTTCCTCGAGCACGTCGACCTGCTGCTCGTCCGTCAGGGCGAGAAGGTCACCGTCGACATCTTCGTCCACACCGAGGGCGAGCTCGCCCCGGGCGGCAACCTGCTGGAGCACGTGCTCAACGCGCTGCCCGTCGAGGCCGAGGCCACGCACATCCCGGAGTCGGTGACCGTCTCCATCGCCGGTCTCGAGGCCGGTGCGACCATCCTCGCCAAGGACATCCCGCTGCCCGCCGGCACGACGCTGAACGTCGAGGACGACGTGGTCGTTCTCCAGGTGCTGGCCGCGCAGGCCGAGGAGGCCGAGGCCACCGAGGGCGAGGCCGACGCCGCCGCCGAGGCCTGAGCCTCGACCACGATCGACCGGGTTCGATCCAGTTCCGGCTGAGCTCGACTCTGCCAACCGCCGCTCCGCGCTCCGTGCGCGGGGCGGCGGTTGGGCTATGAAGGAGACATGCAGATGACGACGGACCCCAGCGCGCCCTGGCTGATCGTGGGTCTGGGCAATCCAGGCCCTGGGTACGCCATGAACCGGCACAACGTGGGCTTCATGGTGGCCGATCTGCTCGCGGAGCGGATCGGCGGCTCGTTCAAGCGGAGCGGGCGTACGCAGGCGCAGGTGCTGGAGGGCCGGATCGGCCCGGTGGGTCCGGCGAACCGCCGGGTGATCCTGGCGAAGCCGATGTCGTACATGAACGTGTCGGGTGGCCCGGTGACGGCGCTGCGCGATTTCTACAAGGTCCCGACGGCGAACATCGTGGCGGTCCACGACGAGCTGGACATCGACTACGGCACGCTGCGGCTGAAGCTGGGCGGCGGCGACAACGGCCACAACGGTCTGAAGTCGATGACGAAGGCGATGGGCCCGGACTATCACCGGGTGCGGTTCGGGATCGGGCGCCCGCCGGGCCGTATGCAGGTGGCGGATTTCGTCCTCAAGGACTTCTCCTCGGCGGAGCGCAAGGAGCTGGGCTACTTCGTGGACCGGGCGGCGGACGCGGCCGAGGCGCTGGTGATCGAGGGTCTGGAGCGGGCGCAGAGCTCGTACAACTCCTGAGCGGCTCCCCCAGGCGGTTGACTGAGCGCAGCGCCATGGCCAAGGATCGCCGCCATGAATGCGCTGCTACTCGTACGCCGGACGGCCATGGGCGGGATCGCGGTGCTGCTGCTGGTCGCGGGGTTCTGGGCGTCCTGGGGCACGGCGCAGCACGTGATGCTCTCCGGTGAGCGTGAGCGGGGCACGATGCGGGTGACGCGGTGCTCGTCGGACACCTGCGTCGGTCCGTACGCCCCTTCGTCGTCCTCCTCGGCCTCCGGCTTCAGGCCGCGCGACCGGGTCGAGATCGACCGCTCGATCGCGGAGAAGAAGGGGGCGCGGATCCCCGTGGCGGTGAAGCCCGGTACGTCCGAGGTCGTCCGCACGGGCGGCCCCGGCTTCCTCCACGCGTGGCTTCCGCTGGGCGGAGCGCTGCTGCTCGCCGCGGTGGTGGTCGCCGGTGGTCTGCGCCTGCCCCGTACGGCAGGGGCCCTGGCCCTGGCGGGCGGCGCGCTCCTGACGGCGTCGTTCGTGACGCTGGCGTTCTGACCCGCGGGCGGGCGCTGCGGAACCCGGAGCGCCCGCCCGTAGGAATCAGCCGGTGTTGCGCAGGCCCGCCGCCACGCCGTTGACCGTGAGAAGCAGTGCGCGGCCAAGGAGCGGATCCGCTTCCTCGCCCGCCGCCGCCGCGTCACGCTGGCGCTTCAGGAGTGCGACCTGGAGGTAGGAGATCGGGTCCAGGTACGCGTCCCGGATGCCGAACGTCTGCTGGAGCTCCGGGTGGGAGCCGAGCAGTTGCGTGCTGCCGGTGATGCGCAGGACCTCCGCCACCGTCAGCGCGTGCTCCGCCTCGATCACGTCGAACACGTGCTTCAGCTCGTCGGGGACGAGCGTGTCCACGTAGTGCCGGGCGATCCGCAGGTCGGTCTTGGCCAGGGTCATCTCGACGTTCGAGAGGAAGTTGCGGAAGAAGTGCCAGTGCTCGTGCATCTCGCCGAGCACGGTGTCCAGGCCGGCCTCGCGCAGCGCCTTGAGGCCCGAGCCGACGCCGAACCAGCCCGGCACGATCTGCCGCGACTGGGTCCAGCCGAAGACCCACGGGATGGCGCGCAGGCCGTCGAGCGAGACGCCCGAGCCGGGGCGGCGCGAGGGACGCGAGCCCAGGTGCAGGTCGGCGAGCTGGTCCACCGGCGTCGACGCGAGGAAGTACGAGGGCAGGTCCGGGTCCTCGACGAGCTTGCGGTAGGCGGTGTGGGCCGCGTCGCTCACCACGTCCATCGCCGCGTCCCAGCGGGCGAGCGCCTCGTCCGACTGCCGGGGAGCCGTGTGCAGGGCCGAGGCCTGCAGCGTCGCCGCGACCGTCAGCTCCAGGTTCTCCCTGGCCAGCGAGGGCACCAGGTACTTGTCGGAGATGACCTCGCCCTGCTCGGTCACCTTGATCTCGCCCTCGAGCGTGCCCCAGGGCTGGGCCAGGATCGCGTCGTGCGAGGGGCCGCCGCCACGGCCGACCGTGCCGCCACGGCCGTGGAACAGCCGCAACCGAACCCCGTAACGGTGCGCAACATCGCGCAACCTCCGCTGGGCGCGGTGGATCTCCCACTGGGAGGTGGTGATGCCGCCGAACTTGGAGGAGTCCGAGTAGCCGAGCATGACTTCCTGGACGTCGCCGCGGAGCGCGACCAGCTTGCGGTACGACGGGTCGGCGAGCATCTCGTCGAGGATGACGTCGGCGGCGCGCAGCTCGTCCGTCGTCTCCAGGAGCGGCACGATGCCGATCTTCGCCCAGCCTGCGTGCAGGTCGATGAGGCCTGCCTCGCGGGCCAGGACGGACGCGGCGAAGACGTCGTCCGCGCCCTGGCACATCGAGATGATGTACGACTCGATGACCTCGGGCCCGAAGACCTCGAGGGCCTTGCGCACGGTGAGGAAGACCCCGAGGGTCTTCTCGCCGGCGGCGTCCAGGGGGGCGGGCGAGGGACCGAGCGGCCTGCGCGAACGCAGCTCCTTGGCGAGCAGCTTCTGCCGGTATTCGCGCGGCATGTCCACGTAGCGCCAGGACTCCTCGCCCAGGCGGTCGAAGAGCTGGCCGAGCGCGTGGTGGTGGGCGTCGGCGTGCTCCCGTACGTCCATGGTGGCGAGCTGGAGGCCGAACGCCGCGAGCGTACGGATCGTGCGGTTCATGCGGCCGTCGGCGAAGAGGGCGCCCTTGTGCTCGCGCAGCGACGACTGGACGAGGGTGAGGTCGTGCAGGAGCTCACCGGTGCCGAGGTAGTCGCGCCCGTCCTCGTGGGCGGTGCCGCGGGCGAGGCGCTCCTTGGTGTTCTCCAGCTTCTGCCGGATGCAGGTGGCCTTGAGGCGGTACGGCTCTTCGGCGTTGAGCCGCTTGTAGCGCGGGCTGATCTCGGGCAGCCGCTCCAGGTCGAGCTGGAGGGAGGCCTTCAGTTCCTCGGTGGCTCCGGTGTAGCGGATGGAGTTGGAGAGGAAGCCGCGCAGCTCGTCGACGAGGGCGACGGCGTCGTTGATGCCGTGCTCGTGCTGGAGGATCAGGACGTCCCAGGTGACGGCGGGCGTCACGTTCGGGTTGCCGTCGCGGTCGCCGCCGATCCAGGTGCCGAAGGTGAGCGGCCGGGTGCCCTCGGGGAGCTGGACGCCGACGCGCTCCAGCTCTGCGGTGAGGTCTTCCAGTACGTCCCCGACGGCGCCGGCGTGCAGCTCGTCCAGGTAGTAGATGGCGTTGCGTGCCTCGTCCGCGGGTTCGGGACGCACGACGCGCAGCTCGTCGGTCTGCCACACCAGGTCGATGTTCTCGGCGAGGCGGGTGTCGTGACGGCGCCGGTCGGCCTCGATGACCGGGGTCTCCAGGAGCTCGGCGACGCGGCGCAGCTTGTTGAGGACGGAGCGGCGGGCGGCCTCGGTGGGGTGCGCGGTGAAGACGGGGCGCACGTTCAGGTGCTCCACGGTCTGGCGCAGGTGCTCGGGGTCCGCGTCCTTGAGCCGGTCCGCGGTGCGGGCGAGGAGCCCGCCCTCGGCGGCGCGGCGGGCGCGCAGCTCGCGCCCGCGGTGGACCTGCTCGGTCACGTTGGCCAGGTGGAAGTACGTGGAGAAGGCGCGGACCAGCTTGGCCGCGGTCTCCAGTTCGGTGCCACCGAGCAGGCGGGCGGCGGCCTCGCCGTCCTCGCGGGTCAGGCGGCGGACCTTCTCGACCAGTTCGAGGAGCTCCGAGCCCTCCTGACGTACGAGGGTCTCGCCCAGCAGGTCGCCGAGGCGGCGGATGTCGGCGCGCAGCTCGGTGCTGGCTGTGGTGGTCTGGTCGTCGGCACTGCTCACAGGTGCGGCTCCTTGCAGTGTTGAAGCACGTCAGGTCTGGGAGGGGGTGCCCCGGCCGGATAGAAAACCCGGATTCCGGGGACACGGGGAGATAGAGAGCGGACCGCGCTGTCCGACCGTTTCCGATTCCAAGGATAGGTGTCACATCGCGGCACGGACTCGCGGCTCTTGCCGCGGGGCTCCGCGCTGCCATACTTACGACGCCGTAGGTTACGGGACCGTAGCTAACGCGGTACCCGTGATCGCGCGCCCGCCGCACTCGCGCCGTGACCCTCAATCCTCGACCCCACAGGGGACGTGCCCATGACCACATCTTCCGATGCGTACTCCGACACCGATGTGATCGAAGACGCTTCGCGATCGACGACGGCCGACTCCACGTCGGCGTCCGCCGCCCCCTCCGCGACGCTCGGCGGTGAGCAGAAGCGCTCACTCGAGCAGCTGACACTGCTTCTGTTCATCGTCGTCCCGTTCCTGGCCCTGGTTGCGGCGGTGCCGCTGGTCTGGGGCTGGGGGGTGAGCTGGCTGGACCTCGGCCTGCTGGTGTTCATGTACTACCTGGGCTGCCACGGCATCACGATCGGTTTCCACCGCTACTTCACGCACGGCTCCTTCAAAGCGAAGCGTCCGCTGCGGATCGCGCTGGCCGTGGCGGGGTCGATGGCGGTGGAGGGCCCGCTGGTCCGCTGGGTGGCGGACCACCGCAAGCACCACAAGTTCTCGGACGCGGAGGGTGACCCGCACTCCCCGTGGCGCTTCGGCGAGACCGTCCCGGCGCTGATGAAGGGCCTGTGGTGGGCGCACATCGGCTGGATGTTCGACGAGGAGCAGACCTCGCAGGAGAAGTACGCACCGGATCTGATCAAGGACCCGGCGATCCGGCTGGTCTCCCGCCAGTTCCTCCTCTGGACCATCGTTTCGCTCGCCATTCCGCCGCTGGTGGGCGGTCTGGTGACGATGTCGTGGTGGGGCGCCTGCACGGCGTTCTTCTGGGGTTCGCTGGTCCGGGTCGCCCTGCTCCACCACGTCACGTGGTCGATCAACTCGATCTGTCACGCGGTGGGCAAACGTCCCTTCAAATCGCGCGACCGTTCGGGCAACGTGTGGTGGCTCGCGGTCCTGTCCTGCGGTGAGTCCTGGCACAACCTCCACCACGCCGATCCGACGTCGGCGCGGCACGGTGTGCTCAGGGGCCAGGTCGACTCGTCGGCGCGGATCATCCGCTGGTGCGAGCAGCTGGGCTGGGCGACGGATGTGCGCTGGCCGTCGGAGTCCCGTATCGATGCCCGCCGAAAGCAGCAGACCGTCGGCCCGGCATGATTGACGACGTGGCGACCGACTCCAGCAACACCAGCCCCTCCAGCAAAGAGAAGCAGCCCCGGCGTACGCGCCGGACGCGGATGACGGGTGCCGAGCGCCGGGAGCAGTTGCTGGACATCGGACGCACGCTCTTCGCCGCCAAGGGCTTCGAAGGCACGTCGGTGGAGGAGATCGCGGCGAAGGCCGGCGTCTCCAAGCCCGTCGTGTACGAGCACTTCGGCGGGAAGGAGGGGCTGTACGCGGTGGTGGTGGACCGCGAGATGCGGGCGCTGCTCGACGGTGTGACGGGGGCGCTGACGGCGGGCCACCCGCGCGAGCTCCTCGAACAGGCGGCGTTCGCCCTCCTGGACTACATCGAGACGTACACGGACGGCTTCCGCATCCTGGTCCGCGATTCGCCGGTGGCGCAGTCGACGGGCACCTTCGCTTCGCTGATCTCGGACATCGCGACGCAGGTGGAGGACATCCTGGGTCAGGAGTTCAAGACGCGGGGCTTCGACCAGAAGCTCGCCCCGCTGTACGCGCAGGCGCTGGTCGGCATGGTCGCGCTGACGGGCCAGTGGTGGCTGGACGTGCGCAAGCCGAAGAAGGCGGAGGTGGCGGCCCACCTGGTGAACCTCGCCTGGCACGGCCTGGACGCCCTGGAACCGAAGCCGCGCCTGATAGGCCACCGCAAGAGTTAGCGCCGACGCCTGGGCCACACATCCACCCCCCGCTGCTCACCGCTCCGGACCCCAGACCCCCGGAGCGGGCCTTGCCGCGGGGCGGAGGGGCGGGCGGCCTGCGGAGCCGTCTTCGCCCTTCAAGACCGCCGCTTCGCGGCGGTTCAGTGTGCAGCCGACGACGGCGACAGCGCCCCAGCAGCAGCGGCCGCAACCCGCAGCTCCCGCCGCAGCCACAGCGCCCCAGCAGCAGCCGCTACAACCCCGGCTCCCGCGCCCGCTCCCGCTCCAGGAACTCCAGGCGGTTGCCCACCGGATCCTCCGCGTAGAAGCGCCGATGCCCCGGCAGGGCGTCGTCCCAGGTGACGGCGGTGCCCCGCGAGGCCAGGCGGTGGGCATACGCGGAGATGTCCCGCACCCGCAGCCCGGGATGCGCCTTCCTCGCCGGGCGGAAGTCCACCTCGATGCCCAGGTGAAGCTGCACCGCCCCCGCAAGGAACCAGCACCCGCCCCGCGAGACCAGCACTCCCGGCTTGGGGATCTCCGTCATGCCGAGTACGTCGACGTAGAAGGCCCGCAGCTCCGGCTCGCTCCCCGGCGGGGCGGCCAGCTGGACGTGGTCGATGCCGGTCAGCACGGCCTCACCCCGCCCGCCGGGCCACCGCGAACACCCTGCGGAAGGGAAAGACCGTGCCGCCCGCCCCCGCCGGGTACGCCTTCCGCAGCAGCTCCCGGTACTCCGCCAGGAACGCCTCCCGCGCCTCCGCGTCGTCCGCGAGCGCGGTGAGGACCGGACGCAGGCCCGTCCCCTTCACCCAGTCCAGGACCGGGTCCTGCCCCTCCAGGAGGTGCAGATACGTCGTCTCCCAGGCATCCACCTCGCACCCCAGCGCCACGAGCCGCTCCAGATAGGCCGTCGGCGAGAGCACCGCGTCCGCGTGCCGCAGCCGCCCGCCGAGCCGCTCGCGCCACCGCTCCGACTCGCTCAGCTCGCGCATCAGGACATGGCTGGGGGCGTCGAAGTTGCCGGGGACCTGGAAGGCGAACGTGCCGCCGGGGGCCAGCGCCGCGATCCAGGCGGGGAAGGAGTCCGGGTGGCCCGGCACCCATTGGAGCGTCGCGTTGGACAGGATCAGGTCGTACGCCCCTTCGGCCGGCGCCCAGTCCGCCGCGTCCGCCGCGGCGAAGTCCAGCCGGCCACCCTGCCCCGTGGGGCCCGCGAGGCTCTCGGCCCGGTCCAGCATCTCCCGCGAGTTGTCGTAGCCGGTGACGTGCGCGGTGGGCCAGCGCTCGGCGAGGAGGCGGGTGACGTTGCCGGGGCCGCAGCCCAGGTCAGCGATGCGCGGCGGGCGCTCACCGGTGGCGGGGAGCTCGGGCACGCGGGCCAGCAGGTCGACGAACGGGCGGGCCCGGTGGCCGGAGTGGCGCAGGTACTGGCCCGGATCCCAGGTGGGAGAGGGACTGCCAGGAGCGACGGACATGGGGAGGTCTCCTCCGGGGATCTGGACAAGGAACGAGTCCGGGCAAGGATGAGTCCGGGCAATTCGCCTTCGTATCGGTGCCACGGACGCCGTATCACCATCCTGAACCCCGAAGTATCTTGACGTCAAGAGACTTCATGTCGACAGACCCCCTACACTGATCGTCATGGAGGACGAGGTCGACCGTCTGGTCGCAGCATGGCGCCGGGAGCGCCCCGACCTCGACGTGGAACCACTCGAGGTGCTCAGCCGTGTCAGCAGGCTGGCCCGGCATCTCGACAGGGCCCGTCGGCTCGCGTTCTCCGAGCACAATCTGGAGCCGTGGGAGTTCGACGTACTGACGTCGCTGCGGCGCGCGGGATCGCCGTATCAGCTCTCGCCCGGACAGCTCCTCACCCAGACCCTGGTGACGTCCGGCACGATGACCAACCGCATCGACCGGCTCGCGAAGAAGGGCCTCGTCGAGCGGCTTCCGGATCCCAGCGACCGGCGCGGCGTGCTCGTGCGGCTGACCGAGGAAGGGCAGGACCGCGCGGACCAGGCCCTAGCCGGTCTGCTCAAGCAGGAGCGCGCGATCCTCGCCGAGCTCTCCCGCGGACAGCGTGGCGAACTGGCCGCGCTGCTACGCCAGTTGACCGCCCCGTTCGACAACATCCCCGGCTAGGTCGACCGGCCCCACCCCGGCCCGGCGCGCCAGCGCCACGGCAGCGAGCGTGGAGTGGACGCCCAGCTTCCCCAGCACGTTCTGCATGTGCGTCCGCACGGTGTGCGGGGAGAGGAAGAGGCGCTCGGCCACGGCCTTCCTGCCCAGGCCCGCCACCATGCAGCGAAGCACCTCGCGCTCGCGCGGGGTCAGCGACTCCACCAGGCGCTCGGATTCCGTGCGGTGCTTGCGCGCCGCGGTCAGTTCACGCAGGACGCCGGTGAGCAGCGCGGGCGGCAGATGGGTCTCCTCCCGCAGCACGCCCCGTATGACCGTCAGCAGCCGGGAGAGCGAGCAGTCCTTGGCGACCCACCCCGACGCGCCCGCCTGGAGCGCGAGGGCGGCCCGGCGCGGGTCGTCCTTCTCGGCGAGCACGACCGTGCGGACCATAGGCTGGCCCGAACGGACCCCGGCCACCAGGGATATGCCGTCCACCAGGCCGTCCGCGTTGCCCTCCTGCACGGAAGGCGCGGGGCGGACACCCTGCACGGAGCTCGCGGACGCGCCCAGATCGGCGTCGACGAGCAGCACGTCGTACCGGCGCCCCTCGGCTATCCCCCGCTCCAGGCAGCGCAGTGCGGCGGGGCCGCTGCCCGCCGCGGATACGTCGACGTCCGGCTCCGCCGCGAGTGCCGCTGCGAGCGACTCGGCGAAGATGCGATGGTCGTCGACGACCAGGACTCGGATACGAACCACTGAAACCCCCTCCCCCAGGCTCTCCTCGAAGAGCAGGGGATACCCCCGTCGAAGCAACGTCGGAGGACGTACGGTGCGGGTACGACACCCGGAACGGGGGTCGTCGCAGTCGCACGGCCGCCGCCGAGCTGTGACTGCTACCCCCACGCCGGGTGTCGTACCCGACTGTCTCGCCCCCTGATCAGTGCCGGCCCCCACCGGCACTGCCACTCAGAGTAGGGCCGCACGGCAGGAGCGGAAGGTAATTTACAGAACTGACTGGCCAGCGCGTTTATGGTGAGCCGTATGTTTCGTATTGAGACAGGAGTCGACAAAGAGCGGTTCGCTCTGCTCCTCGCCGGACTCCAGGAAGCGAACTCGACGGCATCTCCCGTGATCCGCGCCCTGCGCGGCACCCCGCAGGACCGTGAAATACCGCTGGCCGTCTGGCTGATGGAGCGCACGGAAGGCCTGATCGGGGGCCTCGCCGGGCACACGTGGGGCCGCTGGCTCCACGTGAACCACCTCTGGGTCAGCGGGAACCACCAGGGCGCGGGGTTCGGCGCCCGGCTCCTCGCCGAGGCGGAGCGCATCGCCCGGGAGGAGCGGGACTGCCTCAACTCCCGGGTGGAGACCTGGGACTTCCAGGCTCCCGGGTTCTACCGCGGGCAGGGGTACGAGGTGGTGTCGGTGATCCCCGATTATCCGCAGGGCGCCAAGGAGTTCACCCTCACGAAGAAGCTGGTCTGACGTCACGCCAGGCGGCGCGCTCCCGCCGACGGCACCGCCGGGAACACCCGGGGGGCCGTGAAGCCCGCCGCGGTGAACGCCTCCAGGATCGACTTCGTCACCGGCTCCGCGTCCGCCTCCTCCACGAGGACGATCGCCGAGCCGCCGAAGCCGCCGCCCGTCATGCGCGCGCCGATCGCCCCGGCCGTGTCGGCGCAGGAGACGACCAGGTCCAACTCCGCGCAGGAGATCCGCAGATCGTCCCGCAGCGACGCGTGCCCCTCGGTCAGGACGGGCCCGATCGCCCGCACCTCGCCCGCGTCGAGCAGGCCGATGACCTGCTCCACCCGGTGGTCGTCGGAGACGATGTGGCGTACGTAGCGGCGGATCTTCTCATCCGTCAGCTTCGCCAGGGCCGCCGGGAGTTGCGCGTACTGCACGTCCCGCAGGTGGGAGACGCCGAGTATGCGCGCGCCTTCCTCGCAGCCGGCCCGCCGCTCGGCGTAGGCGCCGTCGCCCAGCTCGTGCTTGACCCGGGTGTCGACGACGAGCAGCCGCAGGCCGTGCGCGGCGAGGTCGAAGGGGACCTGGCGTGTCGTCAGGTCCCGGCAGTCCAGGTGCAGGGCGTGGCCCTCGGTGGCGCACGCGGAGGCCATCTGGTCCATCACGCCGCACGGCACGCCGACGAAGGCGTTCTCGGCGCGCTGGGCCAGGACCGCCAACCGCGGTGCGTCCAGGCCGAGTTCGCAGAGGTCGTTCAGGGCGAGCGCGGTGACGACCTCCAGGGCCGCCGACGAGGAGAGGCCCGCCCCGGTCGGCACGGTCGACGCGAGGTGGATGTCGGCGCCGCCCGAGACCGCGTGGCCCGCGTCCCGCAGCGCCCACACCACGCCCGCCGGGTAGGCGGCCCAGCCGCCCTGCCCGGCCCCGGCGCTCAGCGAGAGCGGGGTCAGCTCCTCGACGCGCAGCTCGGCGACCGGTGCGTCGATGTCCGCCGAGTGGAGGCGCAGGACGCCGTCGGTGCGGAGCGCCACCGCCGCCACCGCGGTGTGCGGCAGGGCGAGCGGCATGACGAAGCCCTCGTTGAAGTCCGTGTACTCGCCGATCAGATTGACCCGGCCCGGCGCCGACCAGACCCCGTCCGGCTCATACCCGTACAGCTCGGCGAACTGCCCCGCTACGTCCATCGGTTAACCCCTTCAACCCCTGTTAACGCTGGGCGAAAGCCCATGCGTCGGCGACGATGCCCGCAAGGTCCGCGCGGGTCGGATTCCAGCCGAGGCGCTCGCGCGCGGTGGCCGCGGACGCGACGAGGACCGCCGGGTCGCCGCCGCGGCGCGGGGCCATGACCTCGGGGATCGGATGCCCCGTGACCTGGCGGACGGTCTCGATGACCTCGCGCACGGAGAAGCCGTTGCCGTTGCCGAGGTTGCAGATCAGGTGCTCGCCCGAGGTGGCCGCCTCGACCGCCAGGAGGTGCGCCTGCGCCAGGTCCGCGACGTGGATGTAGTCGCGGACGCAGGTGCCGTCCGGGGTCGGGTAGTCGCCGCCGTAGACGGAGATGGCCTCGCGCTTGCCCTGGGCCACCTGGAGGACCAGCGGGATCAGGTGCGACTCGGGGTCGTGGCGCTCGCCGACCATGCCGTTTGAAGGCGTGCCGTACGCCCCCGCCACGTTGAAGTAGCGCAGCGAGACCGCGCCCAGGCCGTGGGCGGTGGCCTCTCCGGTGATCATGTGGTCGACGGCGAGCTTGGACGCGCCGTACGGGGAGGTCGGGGCGGTGGGGTCCGACTCGGTGATGGGGCTGCTGACCGGCTCGCCGTACGTGGCCGCGGTGGAGGAGAAGACCAGCTTGCGCACGTCCGCGTCGCGCATCGCGGCGAGCAGCGCCATCGTGCCGCCGACGTTGTTGTCCCAGTACTTCTCGGGCTTCACGACGGACTCGCCGACCTGCGAGAAGGCGGCGAAATGCAACACGGCGTCGAAGGAGGAGTCCAGCCACTTGGCGGCATCGCGGATGTCGCCCTCGACGAACGTCGCGCCGGACGGGACGCCCTCGCGGAATCCGGTGGAGAGGTTGTCCAGGACGGTCACCTCGTGCCCGGCCTCGATCAGATGCTGGGCCACCACGCTTCCCACATAGCCCGCCCCGCCGGTGACCAGGTACTTACCGCTCATGAACTCGCTACCTCTCGCAGTCGCTGGGCCGCGGCTTCCGGCGGCACGTCGTTGATGAACACGCTCATGCCGGATTCGGAACCCGCGAGGAACTTCAGCTTGCCCGAAGTGCGGCGAATGGTGAAAAGCTCGAGGTGCAGGGCGAAGTCGTCCCGATTGACCGCTGTGTACCCCTCGGCTCCCTCGATCGTGCCGAAGGGCGCCTGGTGCCACGCCGCGATGTACGGAGTGAGCGCCTCGCCCTCGGCCCCACCCTCACCGAAGATCCGGTCGAAGCGCCTCAACAGTTCCAGATAGACCTGGGGAAACTCTGTGCGCGCCGCTTCGTCGAGCCCGAGCAGGTCGGGCACCCGGCGCTTGGGGTAGAGGTGCACCTCGTAGGGCCAGTGCGCGGAGTAGGGGACGAACGCGACCCAGTGCGCGGTCTCCAGGACGACGCGCTCACCCGCCGACTCCTCGGCCACGACGTCGTCGAAGAGGTTGCGCCCGCCCGTCGCCGCCTTGTGCGCGGCAAGGGACCTCAGCATCAGGGACGTACGCGGGGTGACGAAGGGGTAGGCGTAGATCTGCCCGTGCGGGTGGCCCAGGGTCACGCCGATCTCGGCGCCGCGGTTCTCGAAGCAGAAGACCTGCTCCACCGAGGGCAGGTGCGAGAGCTCGGCGGTCCGGTCCGTCCACGCGTCCAGGACGAGCCCCGCCTGCGCCTCCGTGAGGTCGGCGAAGGACGAGTCGTGGTCGGAGGTGAAGCAGACGACCTCGCACCGTCCGGCATCACCGGCGAGCGAGGGGAAGCGGTTCTCGAAGACCACCACGTCGTACGAGGAGTCGGGGACCTCGCTCAGCCGCTCGCCCTCGGAGGGGCAGAGCGGGCACTCGTCGGCCGGCGGGTGGTAGGTGCGGCCCTGGCGGTGCGAGGCGATGGCGACCGCGTCACCCAGAAGGGGGTCCCTGCGGATCTCCGACGTGGTGGAGATGGGGTCCAGGGGCCTGCGGTCGATGGCGTCGCGCACCGCGTCGTCACGTGCGTCGTAGTAGATGAGCTCACGACCGTCTGCGAGACGGGTCGAGGTCTTCTTCACGTCCGTGGCTCCTCACCAACACCCACCCAACATAATCAAACACAACAAACCACAAGGCAACACCATCGTCAAGGGCGCCGAGCTGAGCGAGGGCTATGCGTCCGATCACAATCCAACAAAGAACACCAACAGAAGTCTTCAGTTATTGAAGCGAGAAGCGTAGGTTCCGGTCTGATCAGTTCGCGCAACGAAGCGAGTTCCCCATGCAGTCCCCCACACAGACCCTGGCCGAGGGGCTTCGGCTGCCCACCAACGGCCTCGACTACGCGATCCTCGCGATCTACTTCGCCGTCGTCCTGGGCATCGGCTTCGCCGCCCGGCGCTCCGTGAAGACCAGCCTCGACTTCTTCCTCTCGGGCCGTTCGCTGCCCGCCTGGGTCACCGGCCTCGCGTTCGTCGCCGCGAACCTCGGCGCCACCGAGATCCTCGGCATGGCCGCGACCGGCGCCCAGTACGGCGTCGCGGTCGTCCACTGGTACTGGATCGGCGCCATCCCGGCGATGGTCTTCCTCGGCCTCGTGATGATGCCGTTCTACTACCGCAGCAAGGTCCGCTCGGTCCCCGAGTACCTGCTCCAGCGCTTCGACAAATCGGCTCACCTGCTGAGTTCGGTGCTCTTCGCGTTCGCCGCGATCCTCATCGCGGGCGTCAACCTCTACGCCCTGTCGATCGTCGTCGAGGCGCTCCTCGGCTGGCCGCAGTGGGTGGCGATCGTGGTCGCCGGCTTCTTCGTCCTCGCGTACATCACGATCGGCGGGCTCTCCTCGGCGATCTACAACGAAGTCCTCCAGTTCTTCGTGATCCTGGCCGCGCTCATCCCGATCTGCGTCATCGGCCTGAAGAAGGTCGGCGGCTGGGACGGGCTTTCCGGCTCGATCGAGAAGCAGCACGGCGCCGACTTCATGAGTGCGTGGGGCGGCACCGGCATCGGTGACGCCAACCCGCTGGGCGCGAACTGGCTGACGATCATCCTCGGCCTCGGCTTCGTGCTCTCCTTCGGCTACTGGACGACCAACTTCGCCGAGGTCCAGCGCGCCCTGTCCGCGAAGAACCTCTCCGCCGCCCAGCGCACCCCGCTGATCGCCGCCTTCCCGAAGATCTTCATCGTCTTCCTGGTGATGATCCCGGGCCTGGTCGCGGCCGTACTCGTCCCGAAGATCGGCACGGCGGGTTCGGACCTGACGTACAACGACGCGATCCCGTACCTGATGCAGGAGTTGCTGCCCAACGGCGTGCTCGGCATCGCGGTGACCGGTCTGCTCGCGGCGTTCATGGCGGGCATGGCGGCGAACGTGTCGTCCTTCAACACCGTCTTCACGTACGACATCTGGTCCAAGTACGTGGTCAAGGGCCGCGAGGACGCCTACTACCTGCGGTTCGGCCGTCTGATCACCGCGATCGGCGTCCTGGCCTCCATCGGAACGGCCTTCATCGCCTCGTCGTTCTCGAACATCATGGGCTACCTCCAGACGCTGTTCTCCTTCTTCAACGTCCCGATGTTCGTGGTCTTCATCATCGGCATGTTCTGGAAGCGGGCCTCGGTGAAGTCCGGTGTGTGGGGCCTGCTCGCGGGCACCACCGCCGCGATGATCAACTACTTCTACATCTACAAGCAGGGCGTCATCGACATCCCGACCGACCAGGGCGCCAACTTCGTCTCGGCGATCGTCGGCTTCGTCGCCGGCGCCGTGGTGATGGTCGTGGTCACGCTCTTCACCGCGCCCAAGCCGGAGGCCGAACTGGCCGGTCTGGTCTACGGGACGGCGTCGCCGGGCCTGGAGGAGCCGCCCGCCGAGGGCGACGACGCCTGGTACCGCAAGCCCGCGCTCCTCGGCTGGGGAGCGATCGTGCTCGCCGCGCTCTGCTACCTGCCGTACTCGCTCTAACCCCGATCGGAGGTCTGGAAGAACATGTCTGAACTGCGACGCGAAGTCTCCGAGCTGGAGAGCAAGTCCGCCACGGCGGCCCGCCTCTTCGACATCAGGCGGATCATCGGTGGTCTGTTCGTCGTCTACGGGATCATCGTGACGATCGCCGGCATCTCACCGTCCGACGCCGACATGAAGAAGGCGCAGGACATCAACATCAACCTGTGGACGGGCCTGGCCATGCTGGCGCTCGGCCTCTTCTTCCTCGGCTGGCTGTGGCTGCGGCCCACGGTGGCTCCCACCGAGGCACCGGAAGACGAGTAACACCCCTGGACGGGGCCCGAGTTCACTGCACCGGTGACTCGGGCCCCGTCGGCGTCTCCACGTCGTTGGCGAAAGCGGCGGCGGGCCGCTCCGCGCGGTCGAGCAGGCCCGTACGGGCGGCGAGTGCCGCGGCCTCCAGGCGGGATCCGACGCCCAGCTTCATCAGCACGCGCTGCACGTGCGTGCGCGCGGTGCTGGGCGCGATCCCCATCCCGGCGGCGATAAGCCGGGTGTCCTCGCCGTCCGCGACCCGCACCAGGACCTCGACCTCGCGCGGCGTCAGCATCTGCAGCAGCCGCTGCCCCTCGTCGTCGGGCTGTGCGGCCGGGTTGAGCAGTTCGCTGAAGGCTCCCTGGAGCAACTGCGGGGCGACGGCGGCCTCGCCCGCTCTCGCCTTCATGATGGCGCGCTCGACACCTTCGATGCGCTCGTCATGGCGTACGTAGCCGGAAGCCCCCGCGGCGAAGGCCGCGGCGATGCCGCGCGGGCTCGGCACCGGGCCGAGCACCACCACGGCGACCTGCGGGCGCTCCCGCTTGATCTTCACGACCGGATCGAACATGCCGGGCTCGGCGGGCGTCGCCGTGCCGAGCAGACAGACCTCGGGAGCGCGGCTGATCACCAGCTCGGCCGCCCCGGCCGCGGGCGCGGCCGCGGCGAGCACCCGGTGCCCGCGCAGTTTTAACGCCGAGGCGAGTGCCTCGGCCAGCAGTCGGTGGTCGTCGACCACCATGAGTCGCACACCCATCGAGCAACCCCCCACCTTCCCCCACGGATCCCCCACGGATCGAGGGCCCCCCGGCCCTGCACCCACTCGTTCCCCGGAAGCTACACGCTTGTTCGACGTCGCGCGCCCCCTACCGGCGAGAAGCGGCCCGGAATGCCTAAATCCCGGCCATGCGCGAGTGAAGGGGAGTACGTGCGTACGGAACGTCCCGCGGGGAGAGCGGAACGGCCCCGCTCCTTTTCAGGAACGGGGCCGTTCGGTGCGTACGCGGAGGTCACGAGGGCTACTGGGCGACGAATCCCAGAGCCGTGTACTCCTTCTCGTCCTTCGAGTACGGCTTGCTGATCAGCTCCTTGCCGAGATACAGCTTGCCGTCGCCGTAAAGGAGTTCGTTCGATTTCGGCACCATGCTGCTGATCGCGCTGCCGACGGAATCGGCCGCGGGGGTCTCCAGGAGCTTGGTCGCCTTCATCGTCTTGCCGTTGATGGAAATGACCTGGGCGCCCTTGTTGTAGCCCGCGTCCTTGTACGCCAGGATGTTGCCGCCGTCCATGCGGATGGGGAACATCTCGCCGTCCTCGCCCGCGTCGGCGCGGTCACCGGTGGTCTTTCCGGTGGCCAGCGAGAACGAGATGATCTCGTTCGTCTGGCTGTAGCCGTCACCGCCGCCGTCGTGCTGGCGGGTGGGGACGTAGAGCTTGTCGTTGCCGACCGCGAGCGCGGTGCAGGCGTAGACGACGTTGACCTCGCAGTCGTGGTCGTACTTGCCGTCCGGCAGCGAGATCTTGGCGCGGAGCTTGCCCTGGTCGTCGATCGAGAAGGCGTCCGTGATGCCGCTCGCGGTGATCTCCTGGGTGTCCTGGCCGTAGACGACCGGGCGAGTGGAGATGATCTTGGCGTTGTCGACGCCCGGCGTGACCGGGTAGGTCCACTTGACCTTGCCGTTCGCGGGGTTGAGGAGCTGGATCTTCAGCTTCTCGTCGCCGTAGTCACCGCACTTCTGTACGGCCACGAGCTGCTCGCCGCCCGCGTAGCCCTCGTCCTGGCAATCGTCGCCGGGGGTGGGCTCCCACAGGTGCTTGCCCTTGGTGATCTCGAAGGCGGCGCCGCCCGCGCTGGACCCTGCCGCGACGGTGCTGCCGCTGATGGTGACCTCTTGGATCCGGGCGTCCGCGCTGCCCTCGTCGATGGTCTCCGTCCAGAGCTTCTTGCCGTTCTTCAGGTCGATCGCCGAGATCTGCGAGCAGGTCTCGTGGTCGCCCTTCTTGTTCCGCTTGGCCGCCTCGTACGCGACCGCGGCGATGCCGTCCTTGGTGACCTCGCGCGACGCGGCACAGGTCTGGCCCGCGAGCGGCAGCGTCCACTGCTCCTTGCCGTCGGCCGGGTCGTAGCCGACGATCTCGTTGACGCCCGCCTTGGCGTAGACGTCGTCGGTGAGCCAGGAGCCCTTGATGCTCCAGACGTCGTCCTTGGGCACCTCGGGCTGCGGGATCTGCATGGAGACCGTGGCGCCGGTGTTGGCCGGGACCTTCTCCGTGCCGGGGCCGCTCGGACCCTGCTCGCCGCCGCCCTTGCCCTCGTCGCCGCCGCCCTTGCCGCCGGTCGGGCCCGCGGAGCTCGCCTCGGGGTCGTCCTTGTCGTCCGAGGTCGTGGCGTAGATGACACCGCCGCCGACGATCACGGCGATCGCGACGACCGCCGCGATGATGATCTTCATCTGGCCGCTGAGCTTCGAGCCGCCCGAGCCGGCGGGCACGCCCGGCTGCGGCGACATCGGCATCGTCGGGGGCTGCTGCTGGTAGGCGCCGTACGGGGGCTGCTGACCGTAGGGGGCCTGCTGCTGGCCGTAGGGAGCCTGCTGGCCGTACGGCTGGGTCGGCTGACCCGGGTAGCCGTAGCCCTGGGGCTGGCCCTGCGGCGGCGGGGGCGGCATCGGCGGCTGGGTCGGCGCCGGGGCCGGCGGAGGAGTCTGCGGCGGGGCCTGCGGGTAGCCGTACGTCGGGTTCGGGTTCGGCTCGGGGGCCTTGCCGAAACCGCCGGGCGGCGGATCCTGAGGTGCGCCGAAACCGCCGGGCGGCGGGTCCTGGGGAGCGCCGAACCCGCCCTGCGGGGGCTCGTTGGGCGGCTGGGGCGGCTGCGTCATGACGTCGATTCCTTGGGGACGAGAGATGAACTAGGCGACAAAGGGGCGGCTTGCCCGACGGAGAAGGTCACTTGCCGTAGGCCAGCATCAGCTTCTCCTGGCCCTTTGCGCTGCCCGAGAGCCGCGTGGTGGAGATGTAGAAGCGACCGTCCACGTAGTCGATCGCCTTCGAGTAGAAGCCGCTCTCGATCTCCGAGGTCCCTTCCGGGTTCTTCATGAGCGTCTTGGGCGTGTGCGAACCGGACAGCGGGATCGAGACGACCCGGCCGCCGGAGTCGTACGACGGGTTGACGTAGGCGATGAGCGAACCGCCCTCGACCTTCATCGGCAGCATCGATTCCTCAAGCGGCGACTTGGTGCGCCAGGCTTCCTTGCCGGTGGCGAGGCTGATCGCCACGACCTCGTTGGCGCCGGACGTCGCCTCGGTCGGCAGGTAGAGGTTCTTGTCGTCGGTCGTCGCGCCCAGGCACCCCTGGAGGCTGCCGCCGAGGAACGTCGAACCGTCGCACTCCGGCGCGAACTTCTCGTCCACGCCGACCTCGGAGCGGGTGTCACTGCTGTTGGGCTTCAGCGTCGTGATGTTCCACTTCTTCTTGTCCTCGTTGCTGAGGTAGACGATCGTCGGGCTCTCGGAGTAGATCCGGCCGATCCGCCAGCCCTTGGGGAACTTCTTCGTCCACACCGTGGCGCCGGTCTTCGGGTCGAGCTGGCGCAGCTCGTCGTGCTCGGTGGACGTGCTCGCCCCGCACGAGTAGGCGACGAGCATCTTCTTGCCACCGGCGAAGCCACCGGGGAAGCAGGCGCCCGGGTCCTTCTTCTCGGCGACGAAGAGCTCCTTGCCGTCGCTCACGTTCAGCGCGGTACCGGACTGGGAGCGGCCCACCATCAGCGTGTCACCGGTGATGGAGAGGTCGGTGCTGAGGGACATGTCGAAGAGGCCCTCCTCCTCGACCGGCTTCACCCAGCCCTTGTCACCCGTCTTCAGATCGACGAGCTGAATCTGGTTGCACTTGGAGTTGTCCTTCTGCCCGTCCTTGTACGCGACGAAGATCTTGTCGTCGTCCGTCATCTGCGGGGTCGCGCCACAGATCTTCTGCGGGAACTTGATCGTCGGCCAGGCGCTGTCGCCCGTCTTGACGTTGTAGGCGGTGATCTCCTTGTACGCGGCCTTGACGGCGATGTCGCCCTTGATCCACGTGCCCTTGGCGTCGGCGCCGGAACCGGGCACCTTGGGCGCCTCCTTGTACCAGAGCACCTTCGACTCGCCGGGCTGGCGGCCCGCGTTGAGGTCTTCCTTCTCCCCGCCCCCGTCGCCGTCGCCGTCACCCGGGTTGACCGGTGCGGATTCGCTGGCCTTGGGGTCGTCGCTCTTGCCCGCGACGGGCTTCTTCTTACTGGGGTCGTCATCGCCGCCGCCGACGACCGCCCAGGCAACGCCGCCGATGACGAGCGCCCCGGCGGCCACGGCCGCCACGATCAGGCCGGGCTTGCCCTTGAAGGGGTTCTTGCCGCCGCCGCCCGGGGCGGCGGGCATGCCGGGGCCACCGGGGCCGCCGGGGAACTGCGGCTGCTGCGGGTAGCCGTACTGGGGCTGGGTGTACGGGCCCGGCTGACCCGGCTGGGTGGGCTGGCCGTAGGGGCCCGGCTGACCGGGCTGCGTGGGCTGGCCGTAAGGTCCGGGCTGGTTGTACGGTCCGGGCTGCTGCGGGTAGCCGTAACCCGGCTGGGGCGCGGGCGGCTGCTGCGGGTAGCCGTAGCCGGGCTGGGTCGCGGGCGGTGTCTGCGGCGGCTGGGGCGGCTGGCCCGGTGGCTGCGGCGCGGCTCCCTGCTGTGGATCCTGCGGAGCTCCAAAACCGCCGGACGGCGGTTGGTTGGGCGGCTGAGTCATCAGCGCTTCCCCCTTCACTGATTTTTCGGCACGCCAAGTGGTGCTCGGGCCGACCTTTCTATCACCCTGGCCCCTAGCACAACTGACCGGTCCGTCCCCTGTTCCCAAGGGAGGACCGGCCCGTGATGCGTCTGTTACTAGACCTCTACGCGCTCTCCGCGAGCTCCAGCCAGCGCATCTCCAACTCGTCGCGCTCGCTCACGAGTTCGCGCAACTCGGCGTCCAGTTTGGCCACCTTTCCGAAGTCGGTGGCGTTATCGGCGATTTGGGCATGCAGCCAGGTTTCCTTCGTGGACATCTTGTCCAGCTGCCGCTCGATCTTCTGGAGTTCCTTCTTCGCGGCGCGCGCGTCGGCGGAGGAGACGGCCTTCGGCGCGGCGGCCGGCGCCGCGGACCCCGAGACCTCGGCGACGGGAGCCGCGGGCATCCCGGCGTCCGCCATCCGCTTGCGCCGCTCCAGGTACTCGTCGATGCCGCGCGGCAGCATCCGCATCGTGGCGTCGCCGAGCAGCGCGAAGACCTTGTCGGTGGTGCGCTCCAGGAAGAACCGGTCGTGGGAGATCACGACCATCGACCCGGGCCAGCTGTCGAGGACGTCCTCGAGCTGGGTCAGCGTCTCGATGTCGAGGTCGTTCGTCGGCTCGTCGAGGAAGAGGACGTTCGGCTCGTCCATCAGGAGGCGCAGGAGCTGGAGCCGCCGCCGCTCACCACCGGACAGGTCGCCGACGGGCGTCCACTGCTTCTCCTTGTTGAACCCGAACATCTCGCAGAGCTGCCCGGCGGTCATCTCCCGGCCCTTGCCGAGGTCGACCCGCTCGCGCACCTGCTGCACGGCCTGCAACACCCGCAGCGTCGGGGCGAGTTCGGCCACTTCCTGCGACAGATAGGCGAGCTTCACGGTCTTGCCGACCACGACACGGCCCGCCTCGGGCTGTACGTCGCCGTCGGAGCGCTGGGCCTCGGCCATCGCCCGCAGGAGCGAGGTCTTGCCCGCGCCGTTGACGCCCACCAGGCCGATGCGGTCGCCGGGGCCGAGCTGCCAGGTCAGGTGCTTGAGGAGCAGCTTGGGTCCGGCCTGGACGGTCACGTCCTCCAGGTCGAAGACGGTCTTGCCGAGCCGGGTGGTGGCGAACTTCATCAGCTCGCTGGTGTCCCGGGGCGGCGGCACGTCGGCGATGAGTTCGTTCGCGGCCTCGATGCGGTACCGGGGCTTGCTGGTGCGGGCGGGGGCGCCGCGCCGCAGCCAGGCCAGCTCCTTGCGCATCAGGTTCTTGCGCTTGGTCTCCTCGGTGGCCGCGATGCGCTCGCGCTCGGCACGCGCGAAGACGTAGTCGGAGTACCCGCCCTCGTACTCGAAGACGGAACCCCCCTGCACGTCCCACATGCGCGTACAGACCTGGTCGAGGAACCAGCGGTCGTGCGTGACGCAGACGAGCGCCGAGCGCCGCGTCCGCAGGTGCTCGGCGAGCCAGGCGATGCCCTCGACGTCGAGGTGGTTGGTCGGCTCGTCGAGCACGATCAGGTCGGGCTCGCCGATGAGCAGCTTCGCGAGCGCGATGCGCCGGCGCTCGCCGCCGGAGAGCGGGCCGATGACCGTGTCGAGGCCCTGCGGGAAGCCCGGCATGTCCAGGCCGCCGAAGAGGCCGGTGAGCACGTCGCGGATCTTGGCGCTGCCCGCCCACTCGTGGTCGGCGAGGTCGCCGATGACCTCGTGCCGGACGGTCGCCTCGGGGTCGAGCGAGTCGTGCTGGGTCAGCACGCCGAGCTGCAGCCCGCCGTTGTGCGTGACCCGCCCGGAGTCCGTCTCCTCCAGCTTGGCGAGCATCCGGATGAGGGTCGTCTTGCCGTCTCCGTTGCGCCCCACGACGCCGATCCGGTCCCCCTCGGACACGCCGAGGGAGACACCGTCGAGCAGGGCACGCGTGCCGTACACCTTGCTGACTGCCTCGACATTGACCAGGTTGACGGCCATTAACGCTCCAGGGAAGGGGATCGATCGACCTCCAGCGTAGTCGGAGGCGGCGGCTCTCGGCCCGGCGGCCGGTGCGGGGTACACGCAGGCCCGTGGATCAGCCCGTCCGGCGCCCGGGGAGGGAGAAGCTGCCCGCACGCTCCACGAGGAACCACCCCGCCAACGCAAGACCCACGGCCACCGGCGCCGTCATCCGTACGGCCACCACCATCGCCGTACGCCCTTCGAGCAGTCCCCCGAACCCGACCATGGAGAGCCCGAGCACCCCGAAGAGACAGAGCACGACCCCCACCGCGGCGACGGGCCCCGAACCCCCGCCCGGCTCCCCCGCCGCGGCCGGCCGCTCGAAGCGGCGGAAGGCCGCCACCAGCAGGCCGGTGAGCACCGCGGCGGCCGCCATCCGCGGCGGAACCTGCGCCCACCATGCCCCCGACGCGGGTTCCGGCAGCGGCACGTCCGTCGCGATCAGCACCCCGTACACCCCGAGCATCGCCGTCAGGTGCCACAGGAACGCCGTCATCGAGATCCCGTTCGCGGCCACCACGCCCCGCCAGACCCGGGGCCGCGCGAGCCACCGCACCGCGGGCCCGCGCAGCAGCTCCACCGCGCCCACCAGCCACAGTCCGTGGCACAGGAGCGCGAAGGTCGGCGGAGCCATGTTGGACACGCGCTCGCCCGGCATGCCGACCATCGAGAGCGGATAGGGCCCGAAGGCCACCAGCGCCGAGGCGCCCGCGAGGCCCGCCACGGCCATGGCCGCGGGCGCCCGGAGCCTGCCGTCCGCCCGCAGGAAGCCGAGCTGGTGCACGGCGAGCCATACGAAGGCGAAGTTCAGGAACTCGACGTACGGCACTCCGAAGGCGAAGCGCGCGGCGTCCACCGCCGCGGCGGCAAGCACGAGACCGCCGAACGCGCCCCACCCGTACCGCTCGTGCAGCGCGAGGAGCGGCGGCGTGAAGGCGACCATGGCCAGGTAGATGCCGATGAACCAGAGCGGCTGGGCGACGAGCCGAAGCGTCACGTCGAGCAACGCGCCGCCCTCACCCAGGAGTTGCACCAGCAGGGCGGCCACGCCCCACACCCCGATGAAGACCATCGTCGGCCGCAGCAGCCGCTGGAGGCGGGCCCGCAGGAACGCCGAGTAGACGGACGTGCCCGCTTCCGCCTTCCGGCTCAGGGAGCGGTAGGAGAGCGCGTGCGAGAAACCGCCGACGAAGAAGAACACCGGCATGATCTGCAACACCCAGGTGAGCAGCTGCAGTTCGGGTACGACGGCGAGGAGGTTGCCGACCTCCGTGCGCCCGTCGTCGCCGACCGTCACCGCCGCCATCAGCCAGTGCCCGACGACGACCGTGCCGAGCGAGGCGACCCGCAGCAGGTCGATGTACCGGTCACGCCCGGTGGGCGTCTGCTCGGCCAGTTCGCGAACGCTTGATCCCATGTACGTACGGTCGCGCGCACCGCGGGCCCGGCATCAGCGCGTACGTACTCAGATCCGCGCCTGAGTACGTGGCCCCCTAAACCACCGTGGCACCCGGTGCGGGCGAGAGCGCCACCCGGGCCGAGCGGCAGGTGCCGGAGGCCGTGAGCGCCGCGGCGACCCGCCCTGCGGACTCGGCGTCCGCGGCCAGGAACGCCGTCGTGGGCCCCGATCCGGAGACCAGCGCGGCCAGGGCGCCCGCCTCGGTGCCGGTGGCGAGGGTGTCGGCGAGCGAGGGGAAGAGCGAGAGAGCCGCGGGCTGAAGATCATTGGAGACGGCGCCGGCGAGAGCGACGGCATCCCCCTTGCGCAGGGCGTCGAGCAGTCCGGCGGACGCCTCCGGAGCGGGAGCGTCCGGGGTCAGCCGGTCGAACTCGCGGTAGACCGCGGGCGTGGAGAGCCCGCCGTCGGCAACGGCGAACACCCAGTGAAAGTGCCCACCCACCTCCAGAACCTCGAGCTTCTCGCCGCGCCCTGTCCCGAGCGCGGCCCCGCCCACCAGGCTGAACGGCACGTCGCTGCCCAACTCGGCGCAGATGTCGAGCAGTTCGTCCCGCGAGGCCTCGGTCCCCCACAGCGCGTCGCACGCCAGGAGCGCGCCCGCGCCGTCCGCGCTGCCGCCCGCCATGCCGCCCGCGACGGGGATGTCCTTGGCGATGTGGATGTGCACGTCGGCCGTACGTCCATGCCGCGCGGCCAGCATCTCCGCGGCTCTTGCGGCCAAGTTCGTACGATCGAGAGGCACTTGAGAAGCGTCGGGCCCGGAGCACGTCACGCGCAGCTGCTCGGCGGGGCTCACGGTGACTTCGTCGTAGAGCCCGACGGCGAGGAAGACGTTCGCCAGGTCATGGAACCCGTCCGCGCGAGCGGCGCCCACCGCGAGCTGCACATTGACCTTGGCGGGAACCCGAACCGTCACGCCCTGGCTCACGCGCCCGCTCCCTTGTGCTCGGCGATCCGCGCGAACTCCTCCACCGTCAGCGCTTCGCCGCGTGCCTGGGGCGAGACTCCGGCGGCGACGAGCGCCGCCTCAGCCGCTGCGGCGGAGCCCGCCCATCCGGCGAGCGCGGCCCGCAGGGTCTTGCGCCGCTGGGCGAAGGCCGCGTCGACGACGGCGAAGACCTCCTTCTTCGAAGCGGAGGTCTTGACCGGCTCAGCGCGCCGCACGAGCGAGACGAGACCCGAGTCGACATTCGGGGCGGGCCAGAACACATTGCGCCCGATGGACCCGGCGCGCTTCACGTCGGCGTACCAGTTGGCCTTGACCGAGGGCACGCCGTACACCTTGGAGCCGGGAGGGGCGGCGAGGCGGTCGGCGACCTCGGCCTGCACCATCACGAGGGTGCGCTCGATGCTGGGGAACGTGTCGAGCATGTGCAGCAGGACGGGCACGGCCACGTTGTAGGGAAGGTTGGCGACCAGCGCGGTCGGGGCGGGGCCCGGCAGCTCGCGTACGAGCATGGCGTCGCTGTGCACCAGCGCGAAGGAGTCCGCCTTCGCCGGGAGCCGGGCCTCGATGGTCGCCGGGAGTGCTCCCGCGAGCACGTCGTCGATCTCGACCGCGATGACGCTGTCCGCGGTGTCGAGGAGCGCCAGGGTCAGCGAGCCGAGCCCCGGGCCGACCTCGACGACCACGTCCTGCGGGCCGACTTCCGCGGTACGGACGATGCGGCGGACTGTGTTGGCGTCGATGACGAAGTTCTGGCCGCGCTGCTTTGTCGGGCGTACGCCCAAGGCAGCGGCCAGCTCGCGGATATCGCCGGCTCCCAGCAGGGCCCCGGCCTCACTATTACTCACCCCCCCAGGTTACGGGGCTTGACCCCACCTCCTGGCCAGCCACCGCTCACCCCGCACCCGCCTCTGCCGAACAAGCCTCCCCGCCCACCCGCCCGATCACCCCGCATCCGACCCTGGACGAACAGGCTTTCCCGCCCACCCACCCGATTGCCCCGCAGCGACTTGCGGGCGGGAAGGCGGGGGGGGCAAGCCGCGACGGGTCCGCAGTCGGGAGCGCTCGTGAGGGGACGTGCCGGTATGTCTGCCCGGAGCACGGTTCCTGTCGCTCCCCCGCCGAAGAACCCAAGCGGCCACCGGACGATAGCGAGGACGGACATACCGGCACGGCCCCGCCCCCAAGACGGACCAGCACCGCACCCCGCACCCCGCACCCCCTAGAGCCGCCCCCCACAATGCGGCCACGGACTCGCCCCCCGCTGCACATAAAGCTTCTTAGCGCGAAACGTCTGCTCCCCCGCCGACGCATCCTGCGGCCGCCCCGCCCCACCCAGCCCCTGCCACGTCCGCGTATCGAACTGGTACAGCCCCCCGTACGTCCCCGACGCGTCCACCGCACTCGGGCGCCCGCCCGACTCGCAGTGCGCCAGCGACCCCCAGTTCAGGCCCTCCGCCCCCGCCACCGAACTCGGCCGCTGCTTCGTCCCCACCTTCACGATCTGCGTCTGCGGCTGACGCGCGATCTCCGACCGCACCCGCCGCGGCTTCTGCTTGACGCCGTTGACCGTCCGCAACGCGTACGTGACCCGCCGGGTCCCCTGGTGGCCCTGCCGCTCCACGACCTCCGTACCCACGAACAGCGAGGGATCGTCCGTCCGCCGCACGTCGAACGGGATCGGCTCCTCCCGCACCTCCTTGCGCCCGGAGATCCGCATGACGGTCACCGTCTGCCCGTCGCGCGGAAAGCTGTCGGGCGGCACCGACGTCGTGTCCTGGCCGTTCAGGGTGAGGCCCGACTCCTGGACCGCCTCCGCCACGGTCGCCGCGTTCGTACGGATGGTCCGTTCACGCCCGTCCGCCATGATCGTCACGGTGCGTTCGGTGCGTACGTCCAGGTCAAGGCCGTCCCGCGCGATCCGCTTGCTCCGCGAGGCCGACAGATAGGCGCCTTCGGCCCGCACCCCGAGCTGCCGCAGCGCGCCGTCCACCGTGCGCGCCGTCGTCCACACCTCGCGCCGCTGCCCGTCCAGGGTGAGCTTGACCGGCCGGCCGTAGCGGACGGCGATCTCGTCGCCGCTGGCCAGGGCCGTGGTCGCGGTCGGCGCCACGATGTCGTGCGTGCCGAAGTCCACGCCTTCGTCTTCCAGCAGCTCACCCACGTCGTCCGCGAACGTGTGCAGGGTGCGTGACTCGCCGTCGACGCTCAGCTGCACGGCCTTGTCGTTGGCGACGAAGGCGGAGGTGCCGCCCGCGAGGAAGGCCACGACCAGCGCCTGCGGCAACAGCCGCCGCAACGCGTCGGGCCGCTCCGACGAGGCCTTCGCCCGCCCACCCGACCGCCCGCCCGACCGCGGACCCGCCTTCTTGCGCCGCGCTGCCCGCCGCGCCTCGGCCCGCCCCCCGTCGGGAACGGACCCGGTGGCCTGCCGGGGAAAGCGCTCCCCGGCCTCGGGCTCGGCCCACAGCTCCGGCTCGCCCCTCAGCTCCGGCTCGGCCCACAGCTCCGGCTCATAGGTCGTGCCGCCCCCATAAGACGTCTCGTACTGCGGCGCATGACTCACGACGGGGCTCCAGCGTTCTCGTTCTGGTCCGGATCGGGCGAGGCGGACCAGAACCTAGCGGAGCAACCGTCACTCTCCAAAGCAGCGCGACTACGCAGTGTCGCGGAGATCCCCCGGAGCGGGGGCCGCGGGCGTTATCCGTCAGTAATCAAAGGCACGCGCCGTATTGACCGAGATCGCCTCGGCCATGGCGTCCTCGCCGATCCCGCGCACCTCGGCCATCGCCCGCAATGTGACCGGAATGAGATACGGGGCGTTAGGCCGTCCGCGGTAGGGAGCGGGCGTGAGGAAGGGCGCGTCCGTCTCCACGAGCACCAGTTCCAGCGGCGCGACGGCCAGCGCGTCCCGCAGCCCCTGCGCGTTCTTGAAGGTCATGTTGCCGGCGAAGGACATGAAGTAGCCGTTCTCCGCGCACACTTGGGCCATCGCCGCGTCACCCGAGTAGCAGTGGAAGACGGTGCGCTCCGGAGCGCCCTCCTCCTTCAGGACCCGCAGCACATCTTCGTGCGCCTCGCGATCGTGGATGACCAGCGCCTTGCCGTGCCGCTTGGCGATCTCGATGTGGGCGCGGAAGGACCGCTCCTGGGCGGCCTTGCCCTCGGGTCCGGTGCGGAAGTAGTCGAGCCCGGTCTCGCCCACGCCCTTGACCTGCGGCAGTGCGGCAAGAGCGTCGATCTCGGCGAGCGCGGCGTCGAGGGCGCCCTCGCCGCCCGCCTCGCGCGCGCCCTGCCGGGACCATCCGTCGGGGTCGCCGAGCACGATGCGCGGCGCCTCGTTGGGATGCAGGGCGACGGTGGCGTGCACGCTCTCGTACGCGGCGGCCGTTTGCGCGGCCCAGCGCGAGCCCGCCACGTCACAGCCCACCTGCACGACCGTCGTCACGCCCACCGCCGCGGCCTTGGCGAGCCCGTCGTCCACCGACCCCGACTGCATGTCGAGGTGGGTGTGGGAGTCGGCGACCGGAACCCGCAGGGGTTCGGGCAGCGGCGGCGCGGCGTTCTTGGCGTCGGAAGGCATGCCCCCGATCCTACGAAGGGGGGCGTCGGCCTGCCGAAACGGGCATCATCCCGCCTTGCGGTGGTGGAAGGGATGCAGCAGCGCCGACAGATGCCAGTGGTGCTTGGGCTCACGGGGCTCGGCCGCTTCGGCCCCGGCGTCGGACTTGGCCGCCACCCGCGGCGCGTGATGCCGCTGCATCAGATCGAGCACCGACGACACCTGCCCCGCCCGCATGATCCGTACGACGTGCCCGTCGCAGTTCAGGCACGTCGGCCGGGTCAAAGGCGACGGCACATGCAGGCCGTCCGCCACGTACATCACGAATTCCTTGCCCTTGCCGTCCACGTGATGCTCGATCTCGTACGACTGTTCCCAACCGTGCCCGCACCGCATACAGGCGAAGGCGTACGACTCGTGAACGGTGTTTGTCTTGGATATCGCGTTGGACGCCGTGGTGTGGTGACCGGTGTCGGCGATTTCACTCATGCCAGCTCCTCTTGTCCGCTGGACAAGCGCTGCCGTGCCGGGGTTCTCCTCCCGACCGGAAGCGTGGGGACGGGTGCGTCCCCTTTGACCAGTGGACGCCTTTCCCGGAGTGGGCGCATCAGACCTGTCGACAGTTGAAGGCGATTTGGCCTTTCCATAGCCTTCAGGCCCGGTGCGCGGCCCGCACTTTGCCTTTTACGATAGTCCTTTGCCGTCCGATGGGGCGGCCTGAGCCGCATTCTTTGCCGCCACGACCGCATCGAATACGTCCCGCTTGGGTAGCCCCGCATCGGCCGCGACGGCGGCGATCGCCTCCTTGCGTCGCTCCCCCGCCTCCTCGCGCACCCGCACCCTGCGCACCAGCTCCTCGGGACCCAGCTCACCAGGGCTTTTCTCCGGTGCGCCCTCGACGACGACGGTGATCTCCCCGCGTACTCCGTCGGCCGCCCACTCCGCGAGCTCCTTCAGCGGACCGCGCTTGATCTCTTCGTACGTCTTGGTCAGCTCGCGGCAGACGGCCGCCCTGCGTTCGTCGCCGAACGCCTCGGCCATCGCGAGGAGGGTGTCGTCGATCCGGTGCGGTGCCTCGAAGTAGACGAGAGTGCGACGGTCCTCGGCCACCTCGCGCAGCCGCGAGAGCCGCTCGCCCGCCTTGCGCGGCAGGAACCCCTCGAAGCAGAAACGGTCCACCGGAAGGCCCGAGAGGGCGAGCGCGGTGAGCACGGCGGACGGTCCCGGCACGGCCGTGACCCGGATGTCCTTCTCCACGGCGGCGGCCACGAGGCGGTACCCGGGGTCGGACACCGACGGCATCCCGGCATCGGTCACGAGCAGCACCCGCGCCCCGCCGACCAGGGCCTCGACCAGTTCGGGCGTCCGCGCGGTCTCGTTGCCCTCGAAGTACGAGACGACCCGCCCGCCCACCTGCACGCCGAGCGCCTGGGTGAGCCTGCGCAGCCGCCGGGTGTCCTCGGCGGCCACGACGTCGGCCGATCCGAGCTCGGCGGCGAGCCGCGGCGGGGCGTCCGCGACATCGCCGATGGGCGTGCCCGCGAGGACGAGGGTTCCGGTGGACGGGTTTCCGGGAGGCCGGCTGCTGGGAGAATCTGCGCTTCCTGTCACGGATCCATCCTCGCAGGGGCCGGGAGCGGGACTCACACAGTCGGGTTCCCTACGATGGCGCGGTGACCAGTACCGCGTCTTCCCCGGACACCCGCCAGGGCCAGGCAGCCGAGGAGCAGCAGCCGTCGTGGCAGCACAGGCTGCGCCGCTTCGGTTACGTGGCGCGGCCCACCACCGATGTCCGGGCCCGGCTCGTGCCCGCGTACACCGAACCGGGCCCGCGGCTGTGGGCGACGATCGGCGTGCCCAAGCGGTACGCCGCCCTGCTGGTCCGGTGGTCCGGGTGGATCGGACCGCTGCTGATCACGCTCGTCGCCGGGATCACCCGGTTCTGGAATCTCGGCAACCCCAAGGCCGTGATATTCGACGAGACGTACTACGCGAAGGACGCCTGGGCGCTGATCCACCGGGGCTTCGAGGTCAACTGGCCGGAGAAGGTCAACGACACCGTCCTGGAGCAGGGATCGAGCATCACGGTCCCCACGGACGCCGCGTACGTGGTGCATCCGCCGGTCGGCAAGTACGTCATCGGCATCGGTGAGTGGATCTTCGGCTTCGATCCCTTCGGCTGGCGCTTCATGACGGCGGTGCTCGGCACCCTGTCGGTCCTGATGCTCTGCCGGATCGGGCGCCGGCTCTTCCGCTCGACGTTCCTGGGCTGTCTGGCGGGCGGGCTGCTCGCGGTGGACGGGCTGCACTTCGTGATGAGCCGCACCGCGCTGCTCGACCAGGTCCTGATGTTCTTCGTGCTCGCCGCGTTCGGCTGCTTCCTGATCGACCGGGACAAGGCGCGGGAGAGGCTCGCGGCCGCGCTGCCCACGGACGGGGACGGCATCGTCCGCCCCGACGCGTACGTCGCCGAGACGCTGCGCCTGGGGTGGCGGCCCTGGCGGTGGGCGGCCGGTCTCTGCCTGGGGCTCGCGTTCGGGACCAAGTGGAACGGCCTGTACATCATGGTCTTCTTCTGCTTGATGACCGTCCTGTGGGACGTCGGCAGCCGCCGCGTCGCGGGCGCCGAGCGCCCCTACCTCGCGGCCTTGAAGCGGGACGTCTTCCCGGCGTTCGTCTCGACGGTGCCGGTCGCGATCGGTACGTACGTCCTGTCCTGGCTCGGCTGGGTCCTCTCCCCGACCGACGGCACGGGCGGCTACTACCGCGACTGGGCGGCGACGGACGGCAAGGGCGGCTCCTGGACGCTGCTGCCGGACTGGCTGCGCAGCCTGTGGCACTACGAACACGCGGTGTACGACTTCCATGTGGGGCTCTCCTCGCCGCACACCTACCAGTCGAACCCGTGGAGCTGGATCGTCGACGGCCGCCCCGTCTCGTACTTCTACGAGTCACCGCTGCCCGGCAAGGACGGCTGCCCCGCGGGCACCGCGGAGAAGTGCGCCCGCGAGGTCCTCGCTCTCGGTACGCCGATGCTGTGGTGGGCGGGGGCGTTCGCGCTGCTCTACGTGCTGTGGCGGTGGGTGTTCCGCAGGGACTGGCGTGCGGGGGCGATCGTGTGCGGGATCGCGGCGGGTTATCTGCCGTGGTTCATGTACCAGGAGCGGACGATCTTCTTCTTCTACGCCGTCGTCTTCGTGCCGTTCCTCTGCCTGGCCGTGGCGATGATGATCGGCGCGATCCTGGGTCCGCCGGGGTCCAGTGAGCGGCGCAGGGTCGTGGGCGCCGCGGCGTCGGGAGTCCTGGTGCTCCTGATCCTCTGGAACTTCATCTGGTTCTGGCCGATTTACACCGGCCAAGCCATTCCCATCGATTCCTGGCGGGCCCGCATGCTCCTGGACACGTGGGTCTAGACATCACGCGGGTCCGGGCATCTGGCTGTAGTGGGCATCTAGGACACCTTCGGATAACAGCTCCCTCACACGTCACCTCCTCCGCTTAAGGTTCGGTGCGAACCACCCTCCCGAACGCATTCGGGAGGGCTCCTGGGGAGGGGGCGCGGAATGCGCAAAGGGGTAAAGGTCACTCTGGTCGGCGGGGTGTTCGCCGTCATGGTCGGGGGCGCCGGATACGGCGCGTACAACTTGGTGAACGGCGTGACCGGGGCGGGCGGTTCGTCGGGGGCGGGCCCCTCGACGGTGAAGGCGGGGCCGCCGACGAGCCGCGAGATCGGCGAGACGACGGAGAAGTTCTTCGCCGCGTGGGCCAAGGGCGACGCCAAGGGCGCCGGGGAGTACACGAACAACGCGGAAGTGGCATCGGCGATCCTGACCGGTTACCGCGACGACGCCCACCTGACGAAGGTGAAGATCGCGCCGGGCAAGGCCACCGGCGCCACCGTGCCGTTCTCGGTCGAGGCGACGGTGTCGTACGAGGGAAAGACCAAGCCTTTCGCGTACGAGTCGGAACTGACCGTCGTCCGGGGCAAGACCACGGGACGCGCGCTCGTCGACTGGGAGCCCTCGGTCATCCACCCGGACCTGAAGCGGGACGACACCCTGGAGACCGGCGAGGCCGCCGCGCCCGCCCTCCAGGCCGTCGACCGGCACGGCACGGTTTTGGACAAGAAGGACTACCCCTCGCTGGGCCCGGTCCTGGACCAACTGCGCGCCAAGTACGGCGACAAGGCGGGCGGCACTCCCGGCGTCGAGCTCTACGTCCAGCACGCGGACGAGGACGCGGGCACCGAGACGCTCCTCACGCTCGCCAAGGGCAAGGCGGGCCGGCTGAGGACGACGCTGAGCGCGCCCGCGCAGCGCGCCGCCGAGAAGGCGGTGGCGCAGCACGCGAACTCCTCGGTGGTCGCCGTGCAGCCGAGTTCCGGCGAGGTCCTCGCGGTGGCCAACCACCGGAAGGACGAGTTCAACGCGGCGTTCGAGGGCAAGCTGGCGCCCGGCTCGACGATGAAGATCGTCTCGGCGGCGATGCTCATCGACAAGGGCGTGACGAAGGCGGGCAGCCCCGCTCCCTGCCCGGAGACCGCGACCTGGCAGAGCACCACCGTCGGCAACCTCCCGGGCCTGGCCCCGAACGAGAAGGCGACGCTGGAGGACAGCTTCGCGCGCTCCTGCAACACCGCGTTCGTGAAGCTGGTCGACGAGGACGGCATCACGGACGAGTCGCTCACCGAGGAGGCCCAGAACCGGTTCGGCCTGGGGCTCGACTGGAAGGTGGGCGTCGTGACGACCGACGGCTCGGTCCCGGCGTCCGGTGGCGGCGACCGGGCGATGAACATGATCGGCCAGGGCCAGGTGCAGCTGAACCCGCTCAACATGGCGTCGGTCACGGCGACCGCGATGACGGGGTCCTTCCGGCAGCCGGTCATCGTCCCCCAGAGCCTGGACGACCGTGAACTGGCGCAGGCGGACGGCCTGCCCGCGTCCACCGTCCAGCAGCTGCGCCGGATGATGAACCGCACGGCGGTCAGCGGCACCGGCGCCCGTGCCATGGCAGGGCTCAGCGGCAGCATCGGCGCCAAGACGGGCTCGGCGGAGGTCCAGGGCCAGGAGCGGCCGGACAGCTGGTTCACGGGCTACCGCACGGACGTGGCGGCCGCCGCGGTGGTCCAGGAAGGCGGCCACGGAGGGGATACGGCGGGCCCTATCGTGGCGGCGGTACTTGCCGCAGGCAGTTGAGGTGATTGGTCGGGGGCTTCATGAAAGCCCCCTAGTGTGGGGCCTTCCGGTGCAGAGCTTGGGGGCTCTGGGATCTGCGGAGGGTCAGTGGGCAAGCGAGGGCGCGCCAGCGAGCGCAAGGGCATCAAGAACATCACGGGCAGACCGGTCACGCCGGGCGCACCGGGCGCGAAGAGCGCCAAGGTGCACCCCGGGGTGCTCGGCGGCGCCGCCGCCGTGGTCGTGTGCGGCGTGGGAATCGCCGCGTACAGCCTGATCGGCGGCGGCTCGTCCGGTGACGGCGACGGGACGGTCGACGAGAAGCCGGTGGCCTCGGGCCCGCCGACGGCCGCCGAGGTCCGCGCCACCACGCAGGGCTTCCTCGCCGCATGGGAGAAGGGCGACGTGGCGAAGGCCGCGGCGCTCACGGACGACCGGACGGCGGCGAAGACCGCGCTCACCGCGTACGCCAAGGACTCCCACCTCACCAAGGTGAAGCTGGCGCCGGGCAAGCGGGCGGGCGCCAAGGTGCCGTTCTCGGTGACGTCCACGGTCTCGTACGAGGGAAAGAGCAAGCCCTTCGCCTACGGGTCCGAGCTCACCGTGGTGCGCAGGAAGCACGACGGCAGGACGCTGGTCGGCTGGCAGCCCTCCGTCGTCCACCCGGACCTGAAGGACGGCGACCGTCTGGTCACCGGTGAGGCCGGGGACCCGCCGATCAAGGCGGTGGACCGGGACGGCGGCGAGCTGACCAAGGCGAAGTACCCCTCGCTGGGCACGGTGTTGGACAGCATGCGCGAGAAGTTCGGCGAGAAGGCCGGCGGCACCGCGGGCGTCGAGCTGCGCGTCGTACGCAAGAACAGCGCGAAGGCGGCCGAGAAGTCGGCGACGTCGAAGGACGACGACAAGGCGACGCCCGACAAGACGCTGCTCACGCTCTCCCCCGGCACTCCCGGCACCCTGAAGACGACCTTCGACCCCACGCTCCAGGCGGCGGCGGAGAAGGAGACCGGCAAGCGCAAGCAGGCGTCGGTGGTCCTGGTGAAGCCGAGCACGGGCGAGATCCTGGCGGCGGCCAACTCCAACCCCAGCGGCTTCAACACGGCCTTCCAGGGTTCGCTCGCCCCCGGCTCGACGATGAAGGTCATCACGTCGTCCCTGCTTCTGGAGAAGAAGCTCGCGGGCGTCGACAAGAAGCATCCGTGCCCGAAGTACGTGACGTACGGCGGCTGGAAGTTCCAGAACGACGACAAGTTCCAGATCAAGGACGGCACGTTCCGCGCGAGCTTCGCCCGGTCCTGCAACACGGCTTTCATCAGCCAGGCCAAGAAGCTCCAGAACGACTCCCTGACCAAGCAGGCCCAGGAGGTCTTCGGTCTGGGCCGCGACAACTGGTCCATCGGCGCCCCGTCCTTCGACGGCGCGGTCCCGGTGCAGAGCGACGCGCAGATGGGGGCGTCGCTGATCGGGCAGGGCGGGGTCCGCATGAACCCGCTGAACATGGCGTCGGTGGCGGCCACGGTGAAGTCGGGCGGTTTCAAGCAGCCGTACCTGGTCTCCCCGGACGTCGACAAGCGCACGCCGGCGACCGCCCCGCGCAAGATGTCGGGCGCGACGGCTTCAGCTCTGCGCGATCTGATGCACTACACGGCGGTCGCGGGCACGGCGGTGGAGCCCATGTCCGGGCTCGGCTCCGACATGGGCGCGAAGACGGGTTCCGCGGAGGTCGACGGCCAGAAGAAGCCCAACGGCTGGTTCACGGCGTACCGCGGCGATCTGGCCGCGGGAGCGGTGGTGCAGCAGGGCGGCCACGGCGGCGACTCGGCGGGGCCGCTGGTGCGGGCGATGTTCCTGGCGGACAAGTAGTCGGGACAGGCAGCCGGGGACAAGCAGCCGCTCTCCTCGGTACGGGTTGTCCGGCATGCGAATACACGGTCGCGTGCCCGGTACACGGACAGCTAGCGTGCCGGGCATGAGCGCTACAGATTCCCCCGCCAGCCCCCGTTTCGCCGAGGCCGCGCGCCGGCTGGGCCTCGGCGAGCTGATCTCAGAGGTCCGCAGCTTCCCGGAGGGAGCCCGCACCGCCCAGGAGGCCGCCGCGGCCATCGGCTGTGAGCTGAGCCAGATCTGCAAGTCACTGATCTTCGCGGCGGACGGCGTCCCGGTCCTGGTCCTGATGGACGGCGCCTCGCGGGTCGACCTGGAGCTCGTGCGGTGGGAGTTGTGCGCGGCGAAGGTGACGCGCGCGAAGGCGGACGTCGTCCGGGAGACCACGGGGTACGCGATCGGCGGCGTACCGCCCTTCGGCCACGCGACGAAGACGCGCGTCCTCGCGGACCGCTCCCTGCTCGCCCACGAGGTGGTGTGGGCGGCGGCGGGCACTCCGTACGCGGTCTTCCCCATGGCACCCAAGGACCTGATCGCCCACGCGAACGGCACCCTGGTGGACGTGCGCGAGCTCGCCAAGTGACGCCGCTGGTCACGGCGGCGGTCCTGCTGGCCGCCGTCACGCACGCGAGCTGGAACGCGATCGCGCACCACATCACGGACAAACTGGTCGGCTTCACCCTCATCTCCGGCGGCGGGCTCCTGATCGGCCTGCTCATCGCCCCGTTCGCGTCGATGCCGGCCGCCGGGGCGTGGCCGTACTTGATCGTCTCCGCGGTGATCCACGTCGGCTACTACGCCCTGCTCATGAAGTCCTTCAAGCTCGGCGACTTCGGCCAGGCGTACCCGATCGCACGCGGCACGGCGCCACTGGTGGTCACCGTCCTCGCCGCCGTCTTCGCGGGCGAGATCCCCGACGGCTGGCAGGCGGCGGGCGTCGCGGTCTCCTGCGCGGGCCTGACGGGCCTCGCCCTGTGGGGCATACGAGGATCGGGCCGACGCCCCGACTGGACGGCGATCGGAGCGGCCCTCGCGACGGGCGTCTCGATCGCGGCGTACACGGTGGTGGACGGCCTCGGCGTCCGCGCCTCCGGCTCCTCGATGGGCTACATCGCCTGGCTAATGATCATGGAAGGCCTCGCCATCCCGCTGTACGCGGCGTACCGCTGGCGCGGGGCTTTCGTGGCCCGCCTGCGCCCGTTCGCGGCGGTGGGCCTGCTCGGCGCGGCCCTGTCGGTGGCCGCGTACGGCCTGGTCCTGTGGGCCCAGACGAAGGCGGACCTGGCGCCCATCTCGGCGCTGCGGGAGTCGTCGATCATCGTCGGCGCGGCGATAGGCGCGATCTTCTTCAAGGAGAAGTTCGGGGCGCCGAGGCTCGTGGCGGCAGGGCTGATGGTGGCGGGCATCGGCTTGATGCTGCACGCGGGGTAGGGCGGGCGCGGCGTCAGTCCTGGGCCGCGTACGAGAGGAAGCTCTGCCACGCATCTGCGGCGACGGCGAACTGGGGACTCTGGTGCACCTTGGAGTCCCGCACGTGGACGGTCGAAGGGCAACGAGCCACCTCGACGCAGTCTCCGTCGCTGCCGCTGCTGTAGCTGGACTTCCACCAGGAGAGGGCGACTTCGACGCAGTCGTCGCCGTCGGAGCCGCTGTAGCTGCTCTTGAACCAAGCCAGATCGGACGTGTTCATAGCGCTCCTCGCATCCGCTTCAACAGGCCCTTGGAGTCCTCGGGGGTGAGAGCCTGTGAGCGCAGTCTCGCATAGCGCTGAAGCATGATGCTGACCTCTTTGGGGTCAGTGATCAGCAAGCCTCCGCGCTGCCCTTCGGCATAGCCGAACCACTTGTTGTCAGCCGTCTCCAGCACCCGCAACGGCCCATCGAACCCCGCGTGATCCGGTTGCAGCAACGGCATGACCTGGAACTCGACGTTGAACTGCCCTGCCCGCTCCAGCAGATGGTCGATCAGCTCTCGTGTCGCCTCTGGCCCGCCGGTGCGACGCTCGATCAACGCCTGCTCAATGATGAAGCTGAACGTGATCGGCGGTCGTCGCTGAAAGAGCCTCTGACGTTCCAGGCGGGCCACCACCTGCTTGTCGACTTGCTCGCCATCCTTGACCGGAGGGACGCTGACGGTCACTGCCCGTGCGTATGACTCCGTCTGCAGCAACCCCGGAATGACTCGGCACTCGTAGGTCCACAGAGTGACCGCCTCCGCCTCGAACTTCGCCCACTGCCGGAACCAACTGGCCAGCCCCGGCTGCCGGGACAGATGCCGCGCCGCACCCCGTAGCGCGCCGAACGCGTCCAGAGTCTCCTCGGCCCGCTCCACGAAGTCCGGCTGCGGAAAGCGGCGGCCCTGCTCGATCTTGGCGACCGTCTGGACCGAGTACCCGACCAGCTCGGCGAACTCCTCCTGAGTCAGGCCCGCCCGTTTGCGGAAGGCCTTGAGGACTTCGCCGAACGTCCGCAGACTGTCCGACACCTCCGGCTCACCGCAGCCCTGCGCCCCGCCCGCATCGTCCGTCATGTGAGGACACCTCCGTTGCGCTCGCCCCGCGACTCACCGCCAACCCACTTATGGTTACGGACAGTTGCCACCCCTGTCCACTATCCGTACTAGTACTCTCACGCAGAGTACGAGTGGCTGACCTGGCACGCTGAACCCACAAGCGGCCACCTTGATGCCATGACAGTCAGCCCGACTCCCCAAGTGACCGTTACCGTGCGTGTGTTCGCCCAGCGGTTCAGCTCCACTCCGCGTGGTGCGCGTCTCGCCCGGCATCTCGCCGTGCACCGGCTGGACGCCTGGGGCATCCCGTACGACTCCGACGCCTCGGACACCGCCGCGCTGCTCGTCGCCGAGCTGGCCGCCAACGCCGTCACCCACGGCCGCGTACCCGGCCGTGACTTCGAGGTGCGGCTCAGCCTCTGCGCACACACCCTCCGCATCGACGTGTCGGACCCGCGCGGCGAACGTCGGCCCGACGGGCCGGGCACCGTCGACGTTCCCCCGGCCGGTGCGGACGGGGGGCGAGGGCTTCTTCTCGTCGAGGCGCTGGCCGACCGGTGGGCCGTCCTGGACCGCCTGCCCGTCGGCAAGACAGTCCGCGCCGAGCTGGACCTGCGTTATCACTGATCACGCCTGGGCGGACGCGAGCCATTTCTATGGGTGCGACTGAGTCAGCAGCACCCATGCGCCGTTAACCCACGTGTACGCATCCCCGCAAGAAAGCGCAAGCCAAACAGCACCTACCGAGAACCAGTGAATCTCGAATTCACCCGGAAGGGTATCGAAAGTCAGCCCTGCCAGGGTTTCGAATCCGCGTACCGAAGTACCCTTGTCCAGATGAATGGAAGATCCACTCGAATTCTTGAAGACAACACTCTCCAAAGTCCAACTCGGGGCATCCGCACCCGGTAGGTTGATCTTCTTCTTCAGAATGGATTCACACCTGGCGAAAGGGTCGGACCCGGAGGTGGAAGCCCGACCTTTAACTACCTGGAAGCAGTCGCGGGCAGCTTCTTGGAGGAACGACTTACTGAACTCTATCGAGGCGCTGGCCAAGATGGCACCTACTGTCACTGCGACAGGGTCCACCTGGAATGATCCGAGCGTGAGAGCGATAGGTATCGACGCTCCACCAACCGATAGATATTTACCGTCCGAGAGATCGGCCAGGCGCTTGAACCTGTCGCCAAGCTGCCGCTCATCTACCGTTTCGACTTTGAAGGATGCACCTTCATTGGGCCACCACAAGGCTGTTTCGTTGAACGCTAGGCCTGCTTCCGCCGGGGTACCACTCACCGAGGTTGACTCGCGACGTAAGAGCGATTCTCCATATTTCCTCGGAAATGTAAGGGACGACTCTTCGTTGGATTTCAGTTCTCGCTGCTTCTTTGGGAACTGTTTTGACATAGGGAGCCCCCTGCCGCGCCGACTGTCCTTACTGGTGTACCGCGAGGATCACCGCTTGTCAGCCGGCAAGCATGGCCCCGCGTCAGCGGAGGTAAGAGAGGGGACAAAGCCCCCTACAGCAACCCCCTCACTACCCGCACCAACCCCTGAGCCCGAGGATCCGCAGTAACCCCCTTGTTCATCCCATTGGTCACGTACCCGAACCCCACCCCCGACTCCGGATCGGCGAAGCCGAGCGCACCCCCGCGCCCGGGATGCCCGAAGGACCCGGCCCCCAGCAGCGGGGAAGCCCCACCGTGCAGCATGTAGCCGAGCCCGAAGCGCGTGTTCACGACCAGCACCCGGTCCGCCCCCGCGGACACCTCACCCCGCGCCAGCTCCACCGTCTCCGGGGTGAACAACCGCACCCCGCCCTCGACTTCACCGATCAGCGAGGCGTAGAACCGCGCCAGTGACGCGGCCGTCGCGATGCCGTTCGAGGCCGGGAGGACCGCCGCCCGGTACGCCGGGTCGTTCTCGTCCGGCGAGGGAGTGATCGCGCCGAACGCCCGCTGCGTGAGCGAGTCGGGATCGGCGTACGCCTCGGCCACGTTCCGGCGGGGGCGGATCTTCAGACCCCCCGGAGCCTCGGGCGCCGCGATGCGCCCGATCCTCCCGACCCGCCCCTCCTCGGCAGGGGGAAGCCCGACCCACAGGTCGAGGCCGAGCGGCCCGGCAACCTCCGAGGCCACCCACTCCCCCATCGACCGCCCCGTCACCCGCCGCACCAGCTCCCCGGTCAGCCAGCTGTACGTCTGGGCGTGGTAGCCGTGGTCCGTGCCGGGCTCCCACGCGGGGGTCCGCGCGGCGACCGCGGCGGCGGCGAAGTCGGGGTCCGCAGCCTGGGCGGGTGTCAGCGGGACGTCGAGCGCGGGCACTCCCGCCCGGTGCGCGAGCAGGTCCCGGACCAGCGCACCCTCCTTGCCCCGCGCCTTGAACTCCGGCCAGTAGGCGCCGACGGGCGCGTCCAGGTCCAGCTTCCCGCGCTGGTGCAGCAGGAGCAGGACGGCGGCGGCCACGCCCTTGGTGGCCGAGCGGACGATCTGCGCGGTCCCGCGCTCCCACGTCCCGCCCCCGTCGAACGACTCCGTGCCGCCCCACAGGTCCACGACCGGCCGCCCGTCCCGGTAGACCGCGACCGCCGCGCCCTGCTCACCGAGCTCACGGAAGTTGCGGACGAAAGCGTCTCGGACCGGCTCAAAACCCTCGGCGACCGTGCCGCGCACATCGACATCCATGACGGAGCCAACAGCCACCCACCGCCATGGATTCCCTACCGGTTCACCTTCGCCGTCTTCGGATCGAAGCCGAACGGCAGTTCAAGGCGGTGCGCGCCCATCAGGTCGTCGTCCGCGAGGAGGTCTCCCGTCGGGCCGTCCGCCGCGATCACTCCCTCGCTCAGGATCAGGGCCCGGGGGCAGAGTTCGAGTGCGTACGGCAGGTCGTGCGTGACCATCAGGACCGTCACGTCCAACGAGCGCAGGATGTCGGCCAGTTCGCGGCGCGATGCGGGGTCCAGGTTCGAGGACGGCTCGTCCAGGACGAGGATCTCCGGCTCCATCGCGAGGACCGTCGCCACCGCGACCCGCCTGCGCTGGCCGAAGGAGAGGTGGTGCGGGGGGCGGTCCGCGAACTCCGCCATTCCCACCTGCGAGAGCGCCTTGTGGACCTGTGCCTCCAGTTCGGGGCCGCGCATTCCCGCCGCCGCCGGGCCGAACGCCACGTCCTCCCGCACCGTCGGCATGAAGAGCTGGTCGTCGGGGTCCTGGAAGACGATGCCGACCCTTCGCCGGATCTCCGCCATGTGCTTCTTGCCGACGGGCAGGCCCGCGACGGTGACCGTGCCCGCGCCGCCCGTCAGGATGCCGTTCAGGTGCAGGACGAGCGTCGTCTTGCCCGCGCCGTTGGGGCCGAGCAGCGCGACGCGCTCGCCGCGGCCGACCGTCATGTCGACGCCGAAGAGCGCCTGGTGCCCGTCGGGGTAGGCGAACGCGAGGCCCGAGACGTCCAGAGAGGCGGGAGCAGTAGTCACAGGGTCCATCCCAGCAGGCAGACGACAAGAGCGGCGCCCGGCAGGGCGAAGGCGTACGTCCACTGTGCACGCGAGGCGGTGACCTCGTCGATCACCGGCATCGAACCGGCGTAGCCCCGGCTGACCATGGCCAGGTGCACCCGCTCGCCCCGCTCGTACGAGCGGATGAAGAGCGCGCCCGCGGACTTCGCGAGGACGCCCCACTGCTGTACGCCCCGCGCCTCGAAGCCGCGCGACTCACGGGCGATCTTCATGCGGCGCATCTCGTCCGTGATCACGTCGCCGTAGCGGATCATGAACGAGGCGATCTGGACGAGCAGCGGCGGCAGCTTCAGGCGCTGGAGGCCCAGGAGCAGCGAGCGCAGTTCGGTGGTGGAGGCCAGCAGCACGGACGCCGCGACGCCGAGGGTGCCCTTGGCCAGGACGTTCCAGGCGCCCCAGAGGCCGTTCACGCTCAGGGACATGCCGAGTACGTCGACGCGCTCGCCCTCCGCCACGAACGGCATGAGCACCGCGAACGCCACGAACGGGACCTCGATGAGCAGCCGCTTGAGGAGGAAGGGGAGCGGGACGCGGGAGGCGTGGGCCACCGTGCCGAGCAGCACCGCGTACAGCGCGAACGCCCACATCGCCTCGCGCGGGGTGGAGACCACCACGACCACGAAGCAGAAGACCGCCGCGAGCTTGGTGTGCGGGGGCAGCGCGTGCACCGGGGAGTGGCCGTGCCGGTAGAGCCGGTGGGCGTGGCCCGCTCCCATGTCAGGCTTTCTCGGAGATCTCGGAGACGGAGTCCGTGGCGGCCGGGCCCGCGTCCGTCGTACGGCGGCGGCGCAGCGCCCAGAAGATCCCCGAACCCGCGACGACGGTGACGCCGACGCCGATCACGCCCGCGAGGCCGCCGGAGAGGCGGGTGTCGGTGATGTCCTTGACCCCGTAGTCGGCGAGCGGGGAGTCCGACGTGGCGTGCTCCTCGGCCTTCTTGTCGATGCCCTTGTCGTGGGCGACCTTCTCCAGGCCGTCGGGGTTCGCGGAGGCGTAGAAGCTGACGAAGCCCGCGAGGACCAGGGAGGTGATCAGGCCCGCGATCCACACCTTGCGGTGCGAGCGTGCGGCGACGGGTGCGGGCACGGGCTCCTCGGCGGGGACGTCGACCAGTTCGCCGCCGACCCGGAGCTTGAGCTTCTGGGTCAGGCCGCGGGCGCCGTACACGAGGTCGGGGCGGACCGCGATGACGGCGCCGACGGTGAGCGCGGTGATGGCCGCCTCGCCGATGCCGATCAGGACGTGCACGCCGATCATCGCCGTGGCGACCTTGCCGAGGGAGACGTCGGTGGTGCCGCCGAGCGCGTAGAGGAACGTGAAGGCGACCGCGGCGGCGGGCACGGAGATCAGCGCGGCGACGAAGGAGGAGACGGTGATGGAGCGGCGGGAGCGCGGGAGCACCTTCACCAGGCCGCGGAAGATGAGATAGGCCACGACGGTCGTGACGATCGCCATGTCCGTGATGTTCACGCCGAGCGCGGTCAGGCCGCCGTCGGCGAAGAGCACGCCCTGCATCAGCAGGACGACGGAGACGCACAGGACCCCTGTGTAGGGGCCGACGAGTATCGCGGCGAGGGCTCCGCCGAGCAGGTGGCCGCTGGTGCCGGCGGCGACCGGGAAGTTCAGCATCTGCACCGCGAAGATGAACGCGGCCACGAGCCCGGCGAGGGGCGCGGTCCGTTCGTCCAGTTCGCGCCGTGCGCCGCGGAGGCTGACGGCTACCGCGCCGGCGGCGATGACCCCGGTGGCGGCGGAGACGGGTGCGTTGATGAATCCGTCGGGGACATGCATGCGCGCGCTCCTGGGCAGGACAGGAAGAAAGCAGGAAGAGGACCGAGCGGACCGCTCGTGAACCGTTCAATGATAGTGCCTTGTTGCGAACGGCTTGCAAGAGCGCCGGATACCCAGTTATCTGCGAATCCCTGGAGCGAGAATCCGAATATATGGGACATTAGAGGGCAGAAGGCATGTGATGGTGAGGAGTTCGGCGATGTCCGCAGTAGAGCAGTTCACCCGCGCCCACGTCGTCACGGACTCCCCTGACGACCAGCTCGCCGTCCCCGCCGTCCTCCGGTACGACCCGGAGGCCGACCCGCAGTCGGTGCGGATCGGCCTCCCTGGTTCTCACGAGTGGACCTTCGCGAGGCAGCTGCTCGAACAGGGCATGCGGGCCCCCACCACCAGCGGCGACGTCCACATATGGCCCTGCGGCCGGGTCCAGACGGTCCTGGAGTTCCACTCGGCGCAGGGGGTGGCGATCGTGCAGTTCGACGCTTCGGCGCTCATCCGCTTCCTGCGCCGCACGTACGCGACCGCCCCCGTCCCGCACTGACGCCCACGTCAGACACGGGCGAACTCCCGGCCCTCGTCCGAGGCCCCCTGCGCGCCCGCCTCACCGGCGTCACGCAGCCCCTCACCCTCGACATCCACGTTCGGCAGCGCGAGGACCGCCGGGACCAGCGCCATGCGCACGATGAAGGCGTCGAAGAAGACCGCGATCGCGAGGCCGAAGCCGATCATCTTGACCATCTGCTCGCTGGAGCCGATGCTGCGTCTTCCCGGGGGACACCCCCG
>NZ_JBHUZJ010000003.1:54744-286692 GCF_042667685.1 Streptomyces sp. NPDC057302
TTCCTCTCGCGCTCACCGCCGCCCCCGCCCCGCCTAGCTGCTCAGACCCGGACCGGCTCCCGGTCGGCGTCCGGCTCCTGGGCTGCGTCCTTCTCCGCTGCCGTGCGCAGGCCCTCGCCCTCGACGTCCACGTTCGGCAGCGCGCGGTCCAGCCACCTCGGCAGCCACCACGCCTTCTTGCCCAGCAGCGCCAGCACCGCCGGGACCAGCGCCATGCGCACGATGAACGCGTCGAAGAAGACCGCGATCGCGAGGCCGAAGCCGATCATCTTGACCATCTGCTCGCTGGAGCCGATGCTGCGTCTTCCCGGGGGACACCCCCGGACCCCCACCGCGAGCAGGTCACGACCGGACGACGGCCGACGACGACGGCGGCAAGCGCGTTCCTCTCGCGCTCACCGCCGCCCCCGCCCCGCCTAGCTGCTCAGACCCGGACCGGCTCCCGGTCGGCGTCCGGCTCCTGGGCTGCGTCCTTCTCTGCTGCCGTGCGCAGACCCTCGCCCTCGACGTCCACGTTCGGCAGCGCGCGGTCCAGCCACTTCGGCAGCCACCACGCCTTCTTGCCGAGCAGCGCCAGCACCGCCGGGACCAGCGCCATGCGCACGATGAACGCGTCGAAGAAGACCGCGATCGCGAGGCCGAAGCCGATCATCTTGACCATCTGCTCGCTGGAGCCGATGAAGCCCGCGAAGACCGCCATCATGATCACCGCTGCCGCCGAGACCACGCGCGCCCCGTGCCGGAAGCCGGTCACGATCGCCTGGCCGGGCCGCTCCCCGTGGACGTACGCCTCTCGCATGCGCGTCACGAGGAACACCTCGTAGTCCATCGCGAGGCCGAAGACGACGCCCACCATGAAGATCGGCATCATGCTCATGATCGGGCCGGTCTGTTCGACGCCGAAGAGCGAGCCGAGCCAGCCCCACTGGAAGACCGCGACGACCGCGCCCAGGGCCGCGAGGACCGAGAGCAGGAAGCCGAGCGCCGCCTTGAGCGGGACCAGGATCGAGCGGAAGACGACGATCAGGAGGAGGAAGGCGAGGCCGACGACCAGGGCCAGGTAGGGCAGCAGGGCGTCGTTCAGCTTCTGGGAGACGTCGATGTTCATGGCCGTCGAGCCGGTGACCATGACGCTCGCGCCGGTGTCGGACTTGATGTCGGTGCCCGCGTCACGGATCGAGTGCACGAGGTTCTCGGTCTCGATGCCGCTGGGCTTGGAGGACGGGACGACGCTGATGATCGCCGTGTCGCCCGCCTTGTTGATCATCGGCGGCGCGACCGACAGGACGTCGTCGAGCCCGGAGATCGTCTTGGTGATCTCACCGGCCGCGGCCTTCGGGTCGTCGGTCCCCTTGAGGTCGGCGACCGTCATCAGCGGGCCGTTGAAGCCGGGCCCGAATCCGTCGCTGACCAGGTCGTACGCCTTGCGCTGGGTCGTGGACGTCGGCTGTGCGCCGTCGTCCGGGAGGCCCAGTTCGAGGGAGGAGACGGGCAGCGCGGCGGCGCCGAGGCCGATGACGCCGATGAGCAGGACGGTCAGGGGGCGACGGACGACGAACCGCGCCCAGCGGGTGCCGAGGTTGTCCTTCGGCGCCACGCCTTCGGCGGCGGCGGCCTTCGCCTTCCTGCCACCACCGAGCACCTTGCTCTTCTCGCCCGTGGGCTTGACCTTCTTGCCCGCGTAGCCGAGCAGCGCCGGAATCAGGGTGAGGGCGATGAGTACGGCGATGACCACCGTGCCCGCCGCCGCGAAGCCCATCTTCGTCAGCATCGGAATGTTCACCACGGCGAGGCCGACCAGCGCGATGACCACGGTGAGGCCGGCGAAGACCACGGCCGACCCGGCGGTTCCCACGGCCCGGCCCGCCGCGTCCTCGCGGTCCCGGCCGTCGGCGAGCTCGCCGCGGTAGCGCGAGACGATGAAGAGCGCGTAGTCGATGCCGACCGCGAGGCCGATCATCATGGCGAGCGTGGAGGTCGTCGTCCCCAGGTCGAGCGCGCTGGCGAGCGCGGTGATCGAGGAGACGCCGATGCCGACGCCGATCAGCGCGGTGAGCAGCGGCAGACCCGCCGCGATCAGCGAGCCGAAGGTGATGACGAGGACGACGGCCGCGATCGCGATGCCGATGATCTCGGTGGCCCCGGTCTCGGGCATGGCCTGCAGCGCGTCGCCGCCGACCTCGACCGTGAGCCCGGAGTCCCGCGCCTCGTCGGTCGTCTTCTCCAGGGCGTCCCGGCTCTCCTCGGTCAGCTCCATCGAGGTGACCTTGTACGAGACCGACGCGTACGCCGTGGAGCCGTCCTTGCTGACGGTCTTGGCCTGGAAGGGGCTGTCCGCCCTCGCCACCTCGTCCGAACCGGACTTGAGGGCGGTGACGGTCTTCTGGATCTCGGCCTTGTTGGCCGGGTCCGTGACCTTCTCGCCGTCCGGCGCCTTGAAGACGACACGGGCGCTGGCGCCGTCGGCCTTGGCCTCGGGCACGCGCTCGTCGAGCAGGTCGAAGGCCTTCTGGGCCTCCGTCCCCGGAATGGAGAAGGAGCTGGAGGCGGCGGTGGGCGCGGACGCGGCGCCGACTCCGGCGAGCGTCAGGAGCGCCACCCAGATCAGGGCGACGAAGTGCCGCCGCCTGAAGGCGAGTCGGCCTAGTTTGTAGAGGAAAGTTGCCACGAGGGCGTACTCCCGGTCAGGTCGTGGTGGCTACGGGGCAGGGGGGATCAGCCCGACGACGTGAGCGGTCGCGTCAGGTGGAACGTACGTACGGGGAAAGGGAGTTGGTCAGACGCCGAGAGCGGGGAGAATCACGGCGTCGATGTACGAACAGAGGAACTCGCGGTCGACCGTGCGGTCCTCGATCAGGTCACGGGCGACGAAGCCGCCGACCATCATGTGGATGACGTAACCCAACGCGGGGTTGTCCGCGGCCACTTCGCCGCGCTCCACGGCCCTGCGCAGCAGTGCGTTCAGGCCGGTGATCTCCGGCTCGATGAGCAACTGCCGCAGCGCCTGGTGGAGTTCGGGGTTCTTGTGGATGGCGTGGAACAGACTCCGCATCAGCGCGGTGTCCCGCTCCATCTGACAGTCGTCCGAACGGTTCGCGGTCTCCATCAGATCGCCGCGCAGCGAGCCCGTGTCGATGTCCTCGATGGACACCGGCTTGTTGTGCCGCAGCGCGCGGGCGATCAGCTCGGGCTTGCTCCCCCACTGGCGGTAGAGGGTGGCCTTGCTGGATTTCGTGCGGGCCGCGATGGCGTCCATCGTGAGCGCTTCGTAGCCGACCTCGCGGAGCAGGTCGAGCACGGCCGCGTACAGCTCGGCCTCGCGCTCGGGTGTGATCCGGCTGCGCCGCACCGTTGCCGCCTCAGCCATGATCCCTCCGCCCCTTCGTCGAGTGTTGCGTACGTCATGACTGTACCCACCCGCTTAACGAAACGAAACCGTTTCGTACGTGTGCTGCGTCACCCGATCCCCGCACCGGTCTCCTCCTGCACGCCCGTTCGCCCCCCTGTACGAGTTGCCGGGCCCTGCGCACCGGAAAAGCATGGTGAAGTGACCGACGCGCGCGATGAAGCCCATGCTGACCACGCCTACCTGCGATTTCCGCACCTCAGCGGCGACCGCCTCTGTTTCGCGGCCGAGGACGATCTCTGGGTGGCCCCGCTGAGCCCGGACGGCGCACCGGCGGGCCGGGCCTGGCGGGTGACCGTCGACCGGACCAAGGTGAGCCACCCGCGCTTCTCGCCGGACGGCCGCCACATCGCGTACACGACATGGCGCAGCCTCGACCCGGAGATCCATCTCGCCCCGGTGGCCGGCGGCCCGGCCCGGCGGCTCACCTACTGGGGCAGTACGGACACCCGGGTCTGCGGCTGGTCCCCCGACGGCGACATCCTGGCCGTCTCCTCGCACGGCCAGCCCTTCTCGTACTTCTGCTGGGCCTACAGCGTGCCGATCGACGGCTCACCCGGCGGCAAGCTGCCCTGGGGCCCCGTGAACGACATCGCCGTCCACGACATCGACGGCGACCGCAAGACCCTCCTGCTCACCGGCAAGCCGCCGCACGAACCGGCCGCCTGGAAGCGCTACCGGGGCGGGGCGACGGGCCGCCTGTGGCTGCACGGCGACCAGCTCCAGCCCGATCTCGACGGGCATCTGGACGCCCCGATGTTCGTGGACGGCAGGGTCGCCTTCCTCTCCGACCACGAGGGCATCGGCAACCTCTACTCCTGTCTGCCGGACGGCTCCGACCTGCGGCGGCACACCGATCACGACACGTTCTACGCCCGGCACGCCTCCAGCGACGGCGAGCGCGTCGTCTACCAGTGCGCGGGCGACGTCTGGCTGGTGGACGACCTGTCCGCCGGCTCGGTGCCGCGCCGCCTCGACGTACGCCTGGGCGGGCCGCGCGCCGGACGGCGGATCTACCAGGTGCCGGCCGCGCAGCACGTCGACTCGCTCTCCGTGGACGCGACAGGACGGGCCAGCGCCGTCGTCGTACGCGGCAGCCTGTACTGGCTCACGCACCGGGACGGGCCCGCGCGCACCATCACGGACACCCCGGGCGTGCGCGTGCGGCTGCCGGAGATGCTCGGCAAGGGCGGGCAGGTCGCCTACGTCACCGACGCGGAGGGCGAGGACGCCGTCGAGATCGCCTATCTGCCGCGCGCCAGCGGCGAGCGCGAACCGCGCAGGCTGGCGCAGGGGAAGCTCGGCCGGGTCCTGGAACTGCTCTCCGATCCCGACGGCGAACGGCTCGCGATCGCCTCGAACGACGGGCGGCTCCTCCTGGTGGACGCCACCGAGGAGTCCGACGGCGAGGTGACGGAGCTGATCCGCTCCGTCAACGGGCCGGTGCGGGATCTGGCGTTCTCCCCGGACGGGGCCTGGCTGACCTGGTCCCACCCGGGCATCGGCCGCTCCCTGCGGCACATCAAGATGGCCCGGATCGAGGGGGCGGGCCGCCGCATCATCGTCGATGTCACCAACGGCCGCTTCGAGGACGAGAACCCGGTCTTCACACGGGACGGCCGCTACCTCGCCTTCCTGTCCTGGCGCGGCTTCGACCCGGTCTACGACGTGCACACCGGCGACCTGTCCTTCCCGCTCGGCTGCCGCCCCTACCTCGTCCCCCTCTCTTCGGCGACCCCCTCCCCCTTCGCCCTCTCCCCCGACGGCCGCCCGGCGGCGGGCGGGCTCGACCCGGCCGACGGCAGGTCGCAGGACGGCGCGGTCATCGTGGAGGTGGAGGGCCTGGAGAGCAGGGTGACGCCGTTCCCGGTCTCCGCCTCCAAGTACTCGGCGCTGCACCCCGTCAGCGGCGGCGGCCTCGTCTGGATGCGCTGGCCGATCTCGGGCGCGCTCGGCGAGACGTTCGCCAACCCCTCGGACACCTCGGGCCGCCCCACCCTGGAGTACTTCAACATCACCAAGGGCAAGAAGTCCGTCCTGGTCGACCACATCGACTGGTTCGCGCTCAGCGGCGACGGCTCACGGCTCGTGGTGGTCGACGAGGGCGACCTGAGCGCGGTCCCCTCGACGGAGGCGGGCGACGGCGACACGACCACCTGGATCGACCTGCGCCGCATCCTGCACGAGGTCGACCCGGCGGCCGAGTGGCGCCAGGCCTACGACGAGGCGGGCCGTCTCATCCGGGCCTACTTCTGGGAGCCGCACATGTGCGGCATCGACTGGCCCGCGGTCCTGGACCAGTACCGGCCCCTTGTGGAGCGGGTCGCGTCCCCCGACGAGTTCGCGGACCTGCTCCGCGAGGTCCTGGGCGAACTGGGCACCTCGCACGCGTACGTCACCGCCGCTCGCCGCAACGAAGGGCCACCGCACTATCAGCGGGCGATGGGGCTGCTGGGCGCCAACCTGGTCTGCCGGGACGGCAGTTGGATGATCAAACGGATCCTGCCCGGCGACTCGTCCGACTCCAAGGCGCGCTCGCCGCTCGCGGGTGCGGGCATCCGTGAGGGCGCGGTCCTCACGCACATCGACGGCCGCCCGGTCGACCCGGTGACGGGCCCCTTCCCGCTGCTCGCGGCGGCGGGCGGCACGACGGTGGAGCTGACGTTCCAGCCCGCGGACCGGGAGGGCGGCGCGCGCAGGGTGGCGATCGTCCCCCTCATCAACGAACGCCCCCTGCGCTACCAGGACTGGGTGGCCAAACGACGCGACGTCGTACGGGAGTTGAGCGGGGGAAGGTGCGGCTACCTGCACATCCCCGACATGGGCGGCTCCGGCTGGGCGCAGTTCAACCGGGACCTGCGCCTTGAGGTCTCGCGCCCGGCCCTGATCGTGGACGTGCGCGGCAACGCGGGCGGGCACATCAGCGAGCTGGTGGTGGAGAAGCTGACCCGCAAGATCCTGGGCTGGGACCTGACGCGCAACGCGCAGCCCGTGTCGTACGCGTCGAACGCCCCCCGGGGTCCCGTGGTGGCCCTGGCCGACGAGGCGACCTCCTCCGACGGCGACATGATCACGGCGGCCTTCAAGCTGCTCGGGCTCGGCCCCGTGGTGGGCCAGCGCACCTGGGGCGGTGTGGTGGGAATGACCGGACGGCACGTCCTGGGCGACGGGACGATCATCACGGTGCCGATGAACGCGGGGTGGTTCGACGAGTACGGCTGGTCCGTGGAGAACCACGGCGTGACCCCGGACCTGGAGGTCCTGCGCACGCCCCTGGACTGGGCGGAGGGCCGCCATGCCCAGCTCGACGACGCGGTGGGGGTGGCGCTGGACCTCCTGGAACGGCAGCCCGCGGCGACCCCGCCGGGCCTTGAGGACGTCCCGGACCGGCGGCGGCCGAAGCTGCCGCCACGGGACTCCTGACGGGTGCTTCTCGCGGTCGATCACTGCCCGTCAATGATCGAAATGCGAGGTATGCCCCCTCATGTAAGTCTGGTCGAGGCCCCTCCCACCTCACCCTCTAGGAGTGAACAAGCATGGGCATCAAGGACCAGTTCCAGGACAAGGCCAACGACCTCGCCGGCAAGGCGAAGGGCGCCATGGGCAGCGAGAAGGACGAGGCGAGCGAGCGCGCCTCGCAGGGTCGCGACGACATGCAGGAGCGCGGCCAGCAGGCCCAGGAGGAAGCGCGCAACCGTTCGGCCAAGTCCCCGGACGAGGCCAAGGAGGCCGCGCAGGAGCAGCAGGACAAGTTCAACCAGAACTACGACGCGTGACGCTGCGCTGCGCTTGACCAGTGGGGCTCATCCGGGACGCCGGATGGGCCCCACTGGCGCGTGGAGGCTTTCCCGAGCCGCCGCTCGCGGGACAGGATCTGCCCCCGCATGGGGCCGGCCCCACCGCGGGCAGCGGGGCCGAGCGGTCAACTACCCCCCGGCGCGGCCCTGCTCGTCGGCGGAGCCCCCCGCCCCCACGAGCCCCGTGGAGACCGACCCCAGCCGCGGCTCGAACCTCCGCATCTCGCGCTGCCCGACCGAGCCGATGACCCCGGGAAGGTAGCCCCGGATGCCCTGCATGCCCCGCAGCCACCACTGCGCGTACACATGGCTGGAGCGCCGCTCGATCCCGGCGACGATCCGGTCCACCGCGGGGCCCAGCGGATACGTCTTGTTGGCCGGCCACGGCAGCCGCTGCCGCAACTCCCGCATCACGTCGTCCTGGTCGGCCCCCCGGACCATGTCCGTGTCCGTCCAGGACAGGTAGCCGACGCCCACCTTCACGCCCTTGTAGCCGACCTCGGCCCGCAGACAGTGCGCGTACGCCTCGACGCCCGACTTCGACGCGCAGTACGCCGTCATCATCGGCGCGGGCGTGATCGCCGCCAGCGAGGCGATCTGGAGCAGATAGCCCCGGCTCTCCATGAGGACGGGCAGGAACGCCCGCCCCGTCACCGCGCTGCCGATGAGGTTGACCTCGATCACCCGGCGCCACGCCTCGGGATCGGACTCCACGAAGGGCCCCCCGTTGGCGACGCCCGCGTTGGCGACGACGATGTCGACCTTCCCGAACCGCTCCTTGACCTCCTGGGCGACCCGGGCCATCGCGACGTGATCCGTCACGTCCGCGTGCCAGGCCTCGGCCTCCGTGTGCAGCCGCCCCGCCACCTGCTTCAACTCGTCCGGCTCAAGCCCGACCAGCGCGATCTTCGCGCCCCGCGCCGACAGCTTGCGCGCGAGCAACTCCCCCACGCCCCGCGCCGCCCCGGTGACGACCGCGACCTGTCCCTCCAGGCTGACCTTGCTCATGCGCTGCTCCCCTCAAGACCCTGAACCTGCTGTTCGTCCACCCGTACGTACTTCCGCACGAGGTTCCTGATCCCCGCGGTGACCGTCTCCGGCGCCTCGACCGGCGTCATGTGACCGATCCCGGGCAGCTCGGTGAGACCGAGCGAGTCCGGCAGCATCTGGTCCAGGCGCCGCGCGAGCGTGACCGGCGTCATCCGGTCGGCCGTTCCCGCGACGATCGCGGTCGGTACGTTCAACTCCAGCACGCCCGCGTCGAGTTCGAGCTCGTCGAGCACGTGCGACCAGCGGTAGCGCACCACCCTGGGGCACCCGTGCACGATCCGCGCGCACACCTCGACCCGCTCCGGGGGCGAACCAGGCCCCATCGTCGCGTACTTGAGGACCTTGCGGGCCATGGGCGTGACGGGACCCAGCGGCGCCTTCGCCCCGAGCACCGAGCGCGTCAGCCGCGTCCGGATCCGCCCGGCCCGCAGCGGCACCACGGTCGACGCGGCGACGAGCCCCGAACTCCCGGTGCTGCACAGCAGGACGGCGACCGCGTGCTCCCGGAATCCCGGCCGCGTACTCGCCGCCATGATCGTCATGCCGCCCATGGAGTGCCCGGCGAGCACGGCCCGCTCCCCCGGTTCGAGGGTCGCCGCGAGCACCGCCTCCAGGTCATCGGCGAGGGCGGTGGTGCTGTACCCCTCCACCCCCGCGGGCGCGGCACTGCGCCCGTGCCCCCGCTGGTCGTACGCGATCACGCGGTGGTCGACGGCCAGCTCACGTATCTGCGCCACCCAGAAGGCGGTCGAGCAGGTCCACCCGTGCGCGAGCACCACCGCGGGCGCCCCGTCGGGCCCGTGCACCTCGGCGTGCAGCCGCGCGCCGTCCGCCGACACGACGGTCAGCTCCCGCGCGGCGGGCGGCGGCGCGAAGGGGCCGCTCGTCACATGCGTCAGCCTGCTCATGACCCTGCCTCGACCTTCTTCGCCGTACGCGACGTGCTCTTCCCCGCCGGACGGGGCTCCGGCGCCGCATCCGCCTTCGGCGGGCGCACCACCTCGTACTCGGCGAGATCCACCCGCCGCGTGGCGCCCCGGAACTCGGTCGTCGTACCCGGCCAGATCGTGGTGTTCACGCCGTTGTCGTCGAGGTACCAGCTGTTGCAGCCGCCGGTGTTCCACACGGTCCGCTTCATGCGCTCCTGAACCTTGTCGTTCCAGGCGTGCACGGCGCTCGTCCGCGCGGCGAGCGCGGCCCGGTCGCCCAGGACGTTCAACTGCCGCATGTAGTCGGCGAGATAGTTCAGCTGGGCCTCGATCATCAGGATCATCGAGGAGTTGCCGAGACCGGTGTTCGGACCGATGACCGTCATGAAGTTGGGGAATCCCGCGGCGGTCGCACCTCGCAGGGACTTCATCCCGTCCTTCCAGGACTCCATCAGCGTCCCGCCGTCGGCGCCCACCACGCGGTTGGCGATCGGCATGTCCGTCACATGGAATCCCGTACCGAAGATGATCGCGTCGACCTCGGTCTCGGTGCCGTCCGCGGCGACGACGGTGTTCCCGCGCACCTCGCTGAGCCCGCTGGCCACGACATCGACATTGGGCTGCGCGAGCGCCGGGTAATAGGTGTTGGACAGCAGGATCCGCTTGCAGCCGATGCGGTACGAGGGTGTCAGCTTGGCCCGCAGGGCCGGGTCCTTGATGGCGCGGGAGATGTTCCGCTTGGCGAGCTGCTCGACCGCGCCGAGTTCGTTCGGCCGCTTGGTGAACGCCTGGACCTGCAACTCCCGTATGCCCCACAGGATGCCGCGCCGCGCGTGCGTGGTGAACGGCAGCTGGCGGTGCACCCAGCGCTCGGCCTTGGTGATGGCGCGGTCCATGCGCGGCATCACCCAGGGCGGGGTGCGCTGGAAGAGGGTCAGCTTGCCGACCTCGCGCTGGATGGCGGGCACGATCTGGATGGCGGAGGCGCCGGTGCCGATCATCGCGACGCGCTTGCCGCGCAGGTCGTAGTCGTGGTCCCAGCGCGCGGAGTGGAAGACCTTGCCCTCGAAGGTGTCCAGGCCCGGGATGTCCGGGAGCCTGGGGTCGGAGAGCGGCCCGGCGGCGGAGACGACGACGTCGGCGTGCAGGGTGCCGTTGCTGGTCTCCACCTCCCACCACAGCCGCTCGGCGTCCCAGCGCATCTGCGTCACCTCGGTGTCGAGGCGGATGTGCGGGCGCAGCCGGAAGGTGTCGGCGACCTGCTCCAGGTACTCCTGGATCTTCTCCTGGCCCGAGAAGGTGCGCGGCCAGTCGGGATTGGGCGCGAAGGAGAACGAGTACAGGTGCGAGGGCACGTCGCACGCGCAGCCCGGATAGCTGTTGTCCCGCCAGGTGCCGCCCACCGCGCCGGCCCGCTCCAGGACGACGAAGTCGGTGATGCCTTCCCGGCGAAGACGGACCGCGGCGCCGATCCCGCCGAAGCCGGAGCCGATCACCGCCACCCGCACATGCTCGCGCTCGCCCCGCGACTCGCCCTTCCGCTCGCGCTCCCGCTGGCGCCCGTCCTCGACCTCGGCCATGCCGCCGCCTCCCGAACTGCTTCACGACTCTGCCAGTGACCACTGGCGCAATGGGGAGACTAGAACAGCTGCGTACTGATGGGTAGGGGTCTGGCGTCGTGAGTTACCGCCGGTAGAACACACGCACGATCCAGCAGCACATAGGCTGCTGCCGTGGCAGAGACACGCGAGTACCGCATGGAGGAGCTGGCCAAGGCGGCCGGCATCACGGTGCGCACCGTGCGCTTCTACCGTGAGCGCGGCCTGATCCCGCCACCCCGCCGCGAGGGCCGCATCGCCTGGTACGACGACCATCACCTGGCCAGGCTGCGCACGATCGCCGCGCTCCTGGACCGCGGCCACACCCTGAGCGGCATCGCGGAACTCGCCGAGGCCTTCGAGAACGGCCGCGACGTCGGCGAGCTCCTGGGCATCGGCGAACCCACCGAGGAGACCCCGGTCCGCCTCACCCCCGAGGAGCTGGCCGACCACTTCGCGGGCGAGGTCACCCCGGAGAATCTCGCCGCGGCCATGGACCTCGGTTACCTCGGCACGGACGGCCAGGAGATCGTCCACGTGAGCCGCCGCCTCCTGGACGTCTCGTCGGCCCTGGTCCGCGAGGGCATCCCGCTCGCGGCGGTCCTTGAGGCGGGCCAGCGCGTGCGCGAACACGCCGACGCGCTCGCGGAGTTGTTCATCACGACCATCCGCACCCACGCGTCCGCCGAGACGGGCACCGTGAGCATCGACCGCCTGCGCCCGCTGGCGAAGAGCGTGGTGGAGGCGGAACTGTCGATGGCGCTGGACCGCCGCCTGGCGTCGGAGAAGCCCGAAGAGGACTAGCCCGCCCGGCACTTGAGGACCGGCGCGCCCGGCACTTGAGGGCGGCTACGGCCAGACGGGCGCGAGGAACCGCCCCTACCTGGGCAGGAACCACCGGGCCTTGTAGATCCCGCCGTCGATCAACTCGTACTCCCCCTGCGGCCGATGGACACTCACCTTCGTCGTCCACCACGTCTCCTCGAGCCCGCTCTCCGGCACGGTGGTGAGGACCTGCCCGGTGCGCGCGTCGTTGCCGACGGCCTTGACCGACTTCCGGTCGATCTTCTCGTGACCCGCGTAGTCCCGCACGAATCGCGCGCCGGAGATGTCGTACTGGAAGACGGCCGCGTTCGTCGTCACCCAGAGCCGTCCAGGGCGCCCGGCCACGGGAAAGAGATCGTGCCCGCCGGGCGTCTTGCCCGGCGTCCCGACCGGAAGCCCGACCGAGGACCGCCGCGTCAGCGCCGGACGCGCCCGCGTGCCGCCCACCTCGTACGTGACCAGCTCGTCGTCGCCGATGGCCCACAGCACCTCGCGCGCACCGTCCCAGTGCAGCCCGTGCGCGCCCTTGAGCTCCGCCTCGGCGTACCGCGACGCACGCGGGCCCTGCGACGCCGCGTACAGCCTGACCAGCGCACCCGTGCTGCACGCCACCGCGACATTGCCGTCGGGCAGGATCTCGGCGCTGTGCGGATTGAAGAGGTCGTCGCCGGGGCCGATCGCCGCACCCCAGTAGCGCTTGCCCGAGGGGTAGTCGACGACCGCGACGAAGCCGAAGGACGCGGTCGTCAGGACGTACGTACGCCCCTTGTGTCTGCGCACCTTCGACTCGCTCGGATAGACCCAGCTGTCCTCGGGCCGCAGATCCTTGTACCCCGCGTGCCGCGTCGGCGAGAACGCCCACCGCACCACGGAGGGATCACCTTCCGTGTCCCAGACCCTGCGCCGCGGATCGAGTACGAGGATCTGCTGGGTCGCCTGCTCCGTGAGGAGCACGGGAGGCGTGCCCCGGGGCACCTCGCCGGAAGCGGAGGCGGGCGACGCGGCCGTCAGCGGCAGCCCCGCCCCGATCCCGGCGCCCAGAGCCCCGAGCAGTACACCCCGACGAGACGGCAACGACATACCGGACATGAAGTCTCCCCCACACGGCTGACAGTTGAGACATTGTCAGGTACGTGCCCGCAACATGCCATGGCGCCGCGCGGCATCACATGTCGTAGACCACCGTTACGGGCGCGTGGTCCGACCACCGCTCCTCATGACTGGCCGCCCGCTCCACGAACCCCTTGACCGCGCGCTCGGCGAGGCCGGGCGTCGCCACGTGGTAGTCGATCCGCCAGCCCGTGTCGTTGTCGAAGGCGCGCCCCCGGTAGGACCACCAGGAGTAGGGACCCTCGACGTCGGGATGCAGCGCGCGCACCACGTCGACGTATCCGGCGTCCCCCTCGAAGACCTCACTGAGCCAGGCACGCTCCTCGGGCAGGAAGCCCGAGTTCTTCTTGTTGCCCTTCCAGTTCTTGAGGTCGGCCTCCTGGTGGGCGATGTTCCAGTCGCCGCAGACCACGACCTGGCGCCCCTCGGCGGCGGCCCGCTTCCTGAGCCCCTTCAGGTACGTGAGGAACTCGCCCATGAAGCGGATCTTCTCGTCCTGGCGCTCCGTGCCGACCTCACCGGAGGGCAGGTAGAGGCTCGCGACCGTGACGCCGGGCAGATCGGCCTCTACGTAGCGCCCACTGCCGTCGAACTCCTGCGACCCGAATCCGATCTGCACGCGGTCCGGCTCACGGCGCGTATAGAGGGAGACGCCCGCACGCCCCTTCGCGGCGGCCGGCGCGTGCGTGACGTGCCAGCCCTCGGGCTCCCGCACCGCCTCCGGCAGCTGCTGCGGCTCGGCCCGTACCTCCTGGAGGCAGAGCACGTCGGCCGAGGTCCCGGCGAGCCACTCCACGAAGCCCTTCTTGGCGGCGGCGCGCAGCCCGTTCACATTCACGCTGGTCACTGTGAGCATCCCGGAACGATACCGGCACACTTAAAGGGATACGCACACCCACCGCATAGAAGTACGATGATTCGCATGACTATCCAGCCCTCGCTGCAGCGGTCCTCCGTCGAGCTGCGCCCCACCCCCTTCGACCACCCCGACGCGGTCAAGCTCAACGACCGCGTCCAGCTCGAATACGCACAGCGGTACGGCGACGAGGGCGACGTCACACCCCTCGACCCGACCATGTTCGCCGCCCCGCTCGGCCTGTATCTCGTCGCGTACGACGAGCACGGCACCCCGCTGGCCACCGGCGGCTGGCGCGGTCACGGGGAGAACGACGAGGGCTACAGCGACGGCGACGCCGAGATCAAGCGCATGTACGTCACCCCGGAGGCCCGCGGTCTCGGCCTGGCCCGCCGCATCCTGGCGGCCCTGGAGGACCACGCGAGGGCGGCGGGACGCACGCGCATGGTCCTGGAGACGGGCACGAAGCAGCCGGAGGCGATAGCCCTCTACGCGTCGACGGGTTACACCCCGGCCCCCGCCAAGTTCGGCCACTACCGCTTCGAGGACCTGAGCCGCTGCTTCGTGAAGCAGCTGTAGCCGCCCCGTGCTTCACATGGGGGGCACAGCAAAGATCCCGCCCAGTTCGATGAACTGGACGGGATCTCATGTGCAGTGGACCTGTGGGGATTTGAACCCCAGACCCCCTCGATGCGAACGAGGTGCGCTACCAGACTGCGCCACAGGCCCTTGCAACGAGTGAAACTCTAGCATCCCGATCCGGGTGCTCGGAAATCCGTTCCTGGCTGGTCACCTGGCTGGTCACCTGGCCGGTCAGGCCTCACTCGTTGGCGGCCCGTGGCCGCTGCCCTTCCTCGTACTGATCGAACAGCGGCGTACGCCCGCGCTCGCGCGCCCGGCGCGCGGACGCGGCCCGCCGTGCGTCGCTGCGACCGCCGACTCCGTCCACGCCGTCGGCGTCTTCCGCGCCCTCGGCGTACTCCGCGTGGCCGCCGTACTCGCCGTATTCACCCTCGTCCGCCTCGTCGGCGGCGGGCTCCACGGAGCTCGACCGCGCCGAGCTCCAGGCGTCGGGGGCGCCCAGGTCGACGTCACCGGTGGCCCGCGGGGCGACCGGCGCCGTCACGTACGTCGGCAGGGGCACCGGCACCGGGTCCCAGCTGTCGCCGTGCCCGGGGCGGCGCTGGCGCTCGCGCTGCTGGTCGACCCATTCCGCGTGGTCGGTCTGCTCGACCAGGGCGCGGCGGTCGGCGGCGAGCGAGGAGAGGCCGGTCTCCGTGTCGGGGCCCGGTCCTTCCTCCACGTCGTCGACGACCGCTTCCGCGCCGCCCGCCTGTCGCCTGCGCGGCTGACGCTCCCGCAGCCGCTGCGCCGCGACCTCGGCCCTGCGCCGGTCCATGGTGTAGGTGAAGCGGCGCCGCTCCTGGCCCCGCAAGTACACGATGTACGCGCTCAGGAGCGCCGCCGGTGCGGTCGGCGCCCAGAGGAACGCGAGGCCGCCGACCGCGGCGACGACCGCGCCGACCGTGAAGGCGGCGAAGAGCATCACCGTCGTGCGCCGACGGCGCGCGAGCACCTTCACGCGCCGGGCGCGCGCGGCGGCTTCCGCGGACGCGGCCCGCTGGGCGGACGACTGCTTGGGCCGCGCGCCGGACGGGGCGGGGGTCGGAACCGGGGCCTGCACCGAAGAGTTGACCTGGGCCTTCGCCGAAGGCCTCGCCTGGTGCTTCGCCGCGGCCTGCGCCTGGGGCCGTGCCGGAGGCTGCTGCGCCGGCGGCCGCACCGAGGGCTGCTGCGCCGGGGGTTTGACCGGCGCCTTGCCCTGCGGCTCGGGCCGCTCTTCCTGGTCGCCCTGTCGATGCGAGGGCGCGACGAAGGCCCGGACGTCCACCGAGCCGGTGGCGTTGTCCGGGTCGCGCGACTCCTCCTCTTCAGGCGAGCGCGCTTGCAGGTCCTTGGCGTATCGGCGCTCCATCCCCGCACGTCCGGACAGGAGCCGGATGGCGGTGCTGAAGCGTTCCGTCGGACGGGCTTCATTGAGCTCGTCCTGCCTACGGAGCCACATCGGCACCAAGTAGGCGGCCCAGGCCCCGACGATGACTGCGTAGATGAGGCCGCTGCTGCTCACGCCTCACACGGTAGAGGGGTTTGGTTGAGGCCATCTGCCAATTGAGCCGGTGTGTCGCACGATCTGGCTGATATCTCGAACTTTTTTTGTGACTGGTGCGATCAACAGGCCACCGAGACCGTGAAATTAATGCTGTAGAGGGATCAAGTCGGGCCCCAGACGGTCGATCACCGTCAATTTCAAACACTTATTCTATTTACGCGGTGTTCCGAGGTCGTGCCTGGTGCCAGCGCCGCAGCAACCCTTCCGGTACCTCTTCCGCGGTGAGCGCGAAGACAAGATGATCGCGCCAGGCGCCGTCGATGTGGAGATAGCGCGGGCGAAGCCCCTCCTCGCGGAATCCGAGTTTCTCCACGACCCTGCGGCTCGGCCCGTTCTCGGGACGAATACAGACCTCGATACGGTGCAGCCCGACCGATCGGAAGCAATGGTCGACCGCGAGGGCGACGGCGGTCGGCATCACGCCGCGGCCCGCGACCGACTGGTCGACCCAGTAGCCGACATGGCCCGAGCACATCGATCCCCAGGTGATCCCGGCGACCGTCAGCTGTCCGACCAGCCGCCCCTGGTACTCGATCACGAAGGGCAGCATGCGCCCGGCGTGCGCCTCGGCGCGCAGATGCCGGACCATCTGACGGTACGTCGGACGGTGCACGATCGGGCCGCTGGGCGTGGGCGGCGGGATCGTCGCCTCCCAGGGGCGCAGCCAGTCCCGGTTGCGCCGGTTGACCTCACGCCAGGGCCGCTGGTCGCGCATCTTTATCGGACGGAGGGCGACATCGCCGTCCGTCAGCTCGACGGGCCAGGATGGGCTGTTCAGCTCGCACCACCTGGGGGTCTGGGGTGATCGCCGCCCCGGAGCTGCTCGATGGCGTGCACCAGGAGGGGCTCCAGGACGGCCAGACCGTCCCGGACGCCGCCGGTGGAGCCCGGCAGGTTCACGATGAGCGTGCGCCCCGCGACTCCGGCGAGTCCGCGGGACAGCGCGGCCGTGGGGACCTTCTCCCTGCCGTACGCGCGAATCGCCTCCGGGATGCCCGGCACCTCGTGGTCGATGACGGCGCGGGTGGCTTCGGGGGTGCGGTCGGTGGGCGAGATGCCGGTGCCGCCCGTGGTGAGGATCACGTCGTATCCGGCGTCGGCTCCGGCGCGCAGGGCCTGCTCGACGGGGGCTCCGTCGGGGACGACCTGGGGGCCTTCGACGGAGAAGCCGAGCGCGGCGAGCGCATCGGCGATGGCCGGGCCGCCCCGGTCGGCGTAGACACCGGCGGCGGCGCGGTTGGAGGCCGTGACGACGAGTGCGCGGTAGGCCGTCATGCGCCGGCTCCTTCGCGACTCCAGTCCCCGGACTTGCCGCCCGACTTCTCCTCGACGCGTACGTCCGTGATGACCGCGCCCTTGTCGACGGCCTTGACCATGTCGATCACCGTGAGGGCGGCCACGGTCACCGCGGTGAGGGCCTCCATCTCGACGCCCGTACGGTCCGTCGTCTTCACCGTGGCGAGGATCTCGACCGCGTCGTCCGCCACGGAGAGGTCGAGCTTCACTCCGGAGACGGCCAGCGGGTGGCAGAGCGGGATCAGGTCGGGCGTGCGCTTGGCGCCCATGATGCCCGCGATCCGCGCGGTGGCCAGGGCGTCGCCCTTGGGCACCCCTTCCCCGCGCAACAGCTCGATCACGCGGGGCGAGACCAGGACACGGCCACTGGCGCGGGCGGTGCGCGCGGTCACGTCCTTCGCGGATACGTCGACCATGCGGGCGGCGCCCGCTTCGTCGATGTGCGTCAGTCTCTGGTCCGTACTCATGTGCTGTGGCGCTCCCGGTCCGGGCCTCCCGCGGTGCGGCGCTAGGGCCTGTCGTCAAACTCCCGTCGTCCGCCCGGAGGGCGGGCCACGCGGCGAGAGTGCGTGCATGGCGTCGCGGGGCAGACGGGAGTTTGGCGACAGGCCCTAGGGGGCCTATGTGCGCGACACCGTACCGCGCGCGGGCGCCTCTCAGCCGAGCAGGACCACTTCGACGTCGGCGCCGGGCTCCAGGGACGTGGTGTCCTCCGGGACGACGATCAGCGCGTCCGCGTGCGCGAGGGCCGCGACGAGGTGGGACCCGGCGCCGCCCACGGGCCGCACGCTGCCCGCCTCGGCGTCGTACCGCCCGCGCAGGAACTGCCGCTTCCCCGCGGGTGAGGCCAGCGCCTTGTCGGCGGTGAGCTCCGCGCGCGCCGTGGGCCGGTGGACGTCCGGAAGGCCCATCAGGGCGCGCACCGCGGGGCGCACGAAGATCTCGAAGGAGACGTACGACGACACCGGGTTGCCCGGCAGGGCGAGCAGCGGGGTGTGGTCGGGGCCGATGGAGCCGAAGCCCTGCGGCTTGCCCGGCTGCATGGCGAGCTTGCGGAACTCGATGCCGCTGCCCGCCTCGTCCTCGTCCCCCACCGACGAGAGGGCTTCCTTCACGACGTCGTACGCCCCGACGCTGACGCCGCCCGTGGTGACGATGAGGTCGGCGCGGATCAGCTGGTCCTCGATGGTGGAGCGCAGCGTCTCCGCGTCGTCGGCGACCGCGCCCACGCGGTAGGCGATGGCCCCGGCGTCCCGTGCGGCGGCGGTGAGGGCAAAGCTGTTGGAGTCGTAGATCTGGCCCTTGGCCAACTCCTCGCCGGGCTGGATCAGTTCGCTGCCGGTGGACATGACGACCACGCGGGGGCGCGGGCGCACCTTGACCGTGCCGCGGCCGATCGCGGCGAGCAGGCCGATCTGCGGGGCGCCGAGGACCGTGCCCGCGCTCAGTGCGCGGTCACCGGCCTGGACGTCGCTGCCACGGGCCCGCACGTGTGCGCGTGCCTCGGCGGGGCGGTGCACGCGGACCTGGCCGGAGGCTCCGTCGGGAGCGGCGCTGTGTGCGCGCATCCCGGATACGGGGCCCTCGCCGAGGCCTCCGTCGGTCCACTCCACGGGGACGACGGCCTCGGCGCCCGGGGGCAGCGGGGCGCCGGTCATGATGCGGGCGGCCTGCCCCGCGCCGACTTCCGGCTGCTCGCCCTGGCCGGCGGCCACGTCGCCGATGACCGTCAGGACGGCGGGGAACTCCTCACTGGCGCCCGCGATGTCGGCGACCCGGACCGCGTAACCGTCCATGGAGCTGTTGTCGAAGGGTGGCAGCGAGACGGGCACCGTGACGTCCTCGACGAGGACGCAGCCCTGCGCGTCGAGGAGTTGGAGCTCGATGGGCTCCAGGGGGCGGACGGATCCGAGGATGTCGTCCAGGTGCTCGCTCACCGACCAGACATGTTCCTGGCCGGTGACTTCGGTCGTCGCGCTGCTGCTCAAAGTGCTACATCTCCTCGGACACGTAACTGCGAAGCCAGGCCTGGAAGTCCGGGCCCAGGTCTTCACGTTCGCACGCGAGTCTGACAATGGCACGCAGATAGTCGCCGCGGTCACCGGTGTCATAGCGGCGGCCCTTGAAGACGACGCCGTGCACGGGGCCGCCGACCTTCTCGTCGACCGCGAGCTGCTGGAGTGCGTCGGTGAGCTGGATCTCGCCGCCGCGGCCGGGCTCCGTCGTGCGCAGTATGTCGAAGACATGAGGGTCCAGGACATACCGGCCGATGATCGCGTAGTTGCTGGGGGCGTCCGCCGCGTCGGGCTTCTCGACCAGGCCGGTCACCTTGACGACGTCGCCCTCGTCCGTGGTGTCGACCGCCGCGCAGCCGTAGAGGTGGATCTGCTCCGGGGCCACCTCCATGAGGGCGATGACGCTGCCGCCGTGCCGCTCCTGGACCTCGACCATGCGGGCCAGGAGCGGGTCGCGCGGGTCGATCAGGTCGTCGCCGAGGAGGACCGCGAACGGTTCGTCGCCGACGTGCGGGGCGGCGCACAGGACGGCGTGACCGAGTCCCTTGGGGTCACCCTGGCGTACGTAGTGCATGGTCGCGAGGTCGCTGGACTCCTGGACCTTCGCCAGTCTCGCCTCGTCGCCCTTCTTCAGAAGGGCCGACTCCAGCTCGTAGTTGCGGTCGAAGTGGTCCTCCAGGGGGCGCTTGTTGCGGCCCGTGATCATGAGGACGTCGTCGAGGCCCGCCGAGGCGGCCTCTTCGACCACGTACTGAATCGCCGGCTTGTCGACGACCGGCAGCATCTCCTTGGGAGTGGCCTTGGTGGCCGGCAGGAACCGGGTGCCCAGACCTGCTGCCGGAATGACAGCCTTGCTGATCCTGTGGGGGTGAGACTCAGTCATGTCCGTAACCATAACCGGTGAGTATGTGCGGAATCTGTGGCTCCGGACATTTTGTTCTCATATGAGCGCACCTGGAAGGGTTTGTGAGCGCACCATGAAAGAAACCGGCTCGGACAAGCCAACCAAGCGCACATTGCGCGCGGGATTCCTCACGGTGAGAAGCCGGTTGACTAGGGATGACGCGCAGAAGGCCGCCGCGGTTCTCGCGGAGCGCGCATTGGAGCTGCCGGAGCTCGCCGGGGCCCGCACGGTCGCCGCGTACGTCTCCGTGGGGAGCGAACCGGGCACGCGCGCGCTCCTCGACGCCCTGCACGCGCGCGGGACGCGGGTCCTGCTTCCGGTGCTCCTCGCGGACAACGACCTGGACTGGGCGGCCTACGAGGGCGAGGGCTCGCTGGCCCGCGTGCAACACCAGGGAAAGATGGCGCTCTTGGAGCCCTCCGGGGCGCGGCTCGGGCCCGATGCCGTGGTGGCGGCGGACGCCGTGCTGCTGCCCGGCCTGGCGGTGGACGGGCGCGGGATGCGGCTCGGGCGCGGCGGCGGCTCGTACGACAGGGTGCTGGCCCGGCTCGGGCGGGCCGGGGCCGATCCCGCCCTGGTGGTCCTCCTGTACGACACGGAGGTCGTCGCGCACGTCCCCCAGGAGCCGCACGACAAGCCGGTGCACGCCGTCGTCACGCCGTCGGGAGTGCGCCGCTTCCGCTGATCCCCTCCGTACGCGAAAGGGCCCTCCACGCGCGCGTGGAGGGCCCTTTCAGTGGTGCGTCAGCGGTGCGCGCGGCAGGTCAGGGCCGCAGCACCAGGGTGTCCTTCGTGCCCTTCTTGACGGCGCCCGACGAGAAGGACCACGGCAGCAGCTCGCCCTTGACCCACTTGCTGGTCTGGTCGGTGTAGTGCGCGCTGTAGGCGTGCCCCGAAGCCCCGGTGAGGTTGATCCACTTGGACTTGTCGAGGTCGGCGAGGTTCACCACCATGCGCATCGAGGGCACCCACTGCACTCCGTAGCCGCCCGCCGCGTTCCAGCCGGTGGCGTTGACCGCCGCCTCGCCGCCGCCCAGCTTGAACGGGCCGCGGTTGAGCATGAACTGGAGCCAGCCGGGGCCTTCGACGCCCAGGGTCTGGTTCTTCAGGGTCAGCCGGTGCAGGCGGCCCCAGCTCCAGGTGTCGACGTCCTTGCCGAGCTTGGCCGTCAGGTCCCAGCGCGCGTCCTCCAGGGCCCGGCCGAACAGCTGGTCGCGGGTCTTGGTCGCGGCGTCCGTGCGGGTCTTCGGCGACTTCCACCAGTCGTTGTCCTGGTCGTCGATGATCGACCGGATCACTTCGTAGTAGCGGTCGCCGCCGTCGGGCTGCGCGGACTCGGAGTCGCGCTGCCCGCACTCGCGCACCGGTTCGGCCTCGTCGGCGGGGCCGGTGTTCCCGGCCGGCTCGACGTTCAGGCACTGGCCCTTGACCCGCAGCTCCTTGGGCAGCTTGTTGCCGATGGAGAGCTTGAGGATGTTGCGCCAGACCGAGTTGAAGTACGCCGCCGCCGCCGAGTCGGGATCCTGGGTGTAGTCCCAGCCCTCCAGGAGCTTCTGCGCCTCACGGACGTAGCTGTCCTTGACGTCGATCTTGAGCAGCTTGGGTACGAGCAGCTTCGCGATCTCGCTGCTGTTGTCCATCTGCATGGTGCGCATGTCCTCGGTGGAGACCTTCCCACCGTTCTTGATCTTGGACTGGATCAGATCGGTGATCCGCTGGCTGCGCGCCCCGTAGCCCCAGTCCGACGTGAGCTTGTACGGGTACTTGTCCTCGTCGATGACGGCCTGGTTGGCGGTCACGATGTAGCCGCGCTTGGGGTCGTACTCGTAGGGCAGCGCGGACTGCGGGATGTAGCCCGTCCAGCGGTAGTCGGAGTCCCAGCCGGGCGCGGGAAGCGCGCCGTCGCCCTTGCCGCGGACCGGGATCTTGCCCGGCGCCTGGTAGCCGATGTGGCCGTCGCGGTCCGCGTAGATCAGGTTCTGCGAGGGCACTTCAAAAGAAGAGGCGGCCTTGCGGAAGCCGGCGAAGTCCTTCGCCTTGTTGAGCTCGAAGACGGCGTCCATCGAGTTGCCCGGCTGGAGCGCGGTCCAGCGCAGCGAGACTCCGTAGCCGTCGCCCCGGTCGGGGGCGGCGCTGTCGACGGTGGCCTTCTTGCCGACCTTCACGAGTTCGTCGTCGCGGTCGGACAGCAGGGGGCCGTTGTCGGTCTCTCTGACGGTGATCTTCTTGGACTTGCCGCCCGCGACCTTGATGGTCTCCACGCGCGACTTGAAGGGCAGCACCTTGTCGTCGTACTCGTAGCCGTCGCCCGCGAACTTCTCCAGGTAGAGGTCGGTGACGTCGGCGCCGAGGTTCGTCATGCCCCAGGCGATCTGCTTGTTGTGTCCGATGACCACACCGGGCATCCCGGCGAAGGTGTAGCCGGAGACGTCGTACCGGCAGTCCTTGGAGACCGTCCGGCAGTGCAGGCCCATCTGGTACCAGGTGGAGGGCAGCTGCGGCGACAGGTGCGGGTCGTTGGCGAGCAGTGGCTTCCCGGTGATCGTGTGGTCTCCGGAGACCACCCAGGAATTGGAGCCGATGCCGTTGCCGTTCGGGCCGAGGCCCGCGTCCGGGACGCTGTCCAGGATGTCGGAGAGGCCCGAGAGCTGGGACTGCAGCCCACCGGGGGCCTGGGTGTTGCCCGCGAGGCCCGTGCCGGCCGCGCCGCCGGTCTGCGACTGCGACTGACCGCCCGCGCCGCCCTTGCCCTCGTACTCCTTGGTGACGCTGTTGTAGGCGCCTTCCTGGACGATGGGCTTGTTCCGGTCGTACGGGTACTCCGGGTACAGGTCCTTGATCTGGGACGGGCCGAGGCGGCTGGTCATCAAGGAGCGGTCGATCTCGTCCTGCATGTTGCCGCGCAGGTCCCAGGCCATGGCCTTGAGCCACGCCACGGAGTCGACGGGGGTCCACTCCTGGGGCGCGTAGTCGTTGGTGAAGCCAAGGGCGGCGTACTCCAGGGAGATGTCCTTGCCGCTCTTGTCCTTCAGGTAGGCGTTGACTCCCTTGGAGTACGCCTGGAGGTACTTCTTCGTCGCCGGGGAGAGCTTGGTGTCGTACTCCTTCTGCGCCACACGGTGCCAACCGAGCGTCCGCAGGAACTCATCGGTCTTTACTTGGCTCTTGCCGAACATCTCGGAGAGGCGGCCTGAGGTCGTATGGCGGCGTACGTCCATCTCCCAGAAGCGGTCCTGCGCCTGGACAAAGCCCTGGGCCATGAACAGGTCGGCGTCGGACTCGGCATAGATCTGCGGGATGCCGTTGCCGTCACGCTTCACGTCGACGGGTCCGGCGAGGCCGTCGAGCTTGATCGTTCCCTTGGTCTGCGGGAAGGAGGCCCGCACCGTACTGACGCTCCAGTACGCGCCGTAACCGACGCCCGCCACGATGGCCAGGACCAGGACGATCACGATGAGGCGGGCTCGGCGCCCCTTCTTCTTGCCGGACTTATGACCGGAAGAGGCGGTGGTATTCGAGGGCATCGCTGTCCTTGCTGTCCTTACGCGAGCGGCAGGGCTGGCTGGGCGGTGGTGGGAGCGCTGGAGCAACCATAGGCGCAGGGCACCGCGGCCCCGGACGCGGAGTCAGGAACCCGCACCGCGACGCATCGTATGAGTGTTCGAAGGCGTCAAGGAAGCGTTAACAATTAGGTAAGGTAACGAAGTACTCGGCTCGCGCGGTGGAAGGAACGGCCCCTGACTGTCCACGACCTCAACCAGCTTCTGCTCATCTGTTCGCTCGTCCTGCTCGTCGCGGTCGCGGCGGTTCGCATCTCGTCGCGCAGTGGGCTCCCCAGCCTGCTGCTGTACCTCGGCATCGGCATTGCCATGGGCCAGGACGGCATCGGCAACGTCACGTTCAACAATGCCGAGTTGACGCAGGTCATCGGCTATGCGGCGCTCGTCGTGATCCTGGCCGAGGGCGGACTCGGCACGAAGTGGAAAGAGATCAGACCCGCGTTGCCCGCGGCCGCCGTCCTGTCGCTCGCCGGCATCGCGGTCAGCGTCGGCGTGACGGCCGCCGGTGCCCACTACCTGGTCGGCCTGGAGTGGCGCCAGGCGCTCATCATCGGCGCGGTGGTCTCCTCGACGGACGCGGCGGCGGTCTTCTCCGTGCTGCGCAAGGTGCCGCTGCCCTCTCGCGTGACGGGCATCCTGGAAGCGGAGTCGGGCTTCAACGACGCCCCCGTGGTGATCCTGGTCGTGGCCTTCTCCACCGCGGGCCCCGTGGAGCACTGGTACGTCCTCATCGGCGAGATCGCCCTGGAACTGGCCATCGGCGCCGCGATCGGCATCGCGGTGGGCTGGCTCGGCGCCTACGGGCTGCGGCACGTGGCACTGCCCGCCTCGGGCCTCTACCCCATCGCCGTGATGGCCATCGCGGTCGCCGCCTATGCGGCCGGAGCCATGGCGCACGGCAGTGGATTCCTCGCCGTCTACCTCGCCTCGATGGCCCTCGGCAACGCGAAGCTGCCGCACTGGCCCGCCACCCGCGGCTTCGCCGAAGGACTCGGCTGGATCGCGCAGATCGGCATGTTCGTCCTGCTCGGCCTCCTGGTGACCCCGCACGACCTGCTGGACGACACCTGGCCCGCGATCATCATCGGCTTGATCCTGACCATGGTGGCCAGACCGCTGGGGGTCATCGCCAGCCTGCTGCCGTTCCGCATGCCCTGGCAGGAGAAGGCCCTGATGTCCTGGGCGGGCCTGCGCGGCGCCGTGCCCATCATCCTTGCCACGATCCCGATGGTGAACGGCGTCGACGACAGCCAGCGGATCTTCAACATCGTCTTCGTCCTGGTCGTCGTCTACACCCTCATCCAGGGCCCTACGCTGCCGTGGCTGGCCAGGAAGCTGCGCCTTGGCGACTCTTCGGGCGCCGCCGACCTGGGCATCGAATCCGCGCCCCTGGAGCGCCTTCGCGGGCACCTGCTCTCGGTGGCGATCCCGAAGGGCTCGCGGATGCACGGTGTCGAGGTGGGCGAGCTGCGGATGCCGGCGGGAGCCGCGGTCACGCTCGTCGTTCGCAACGGCGAATCGTTCGTGCCGCAACCCACGACCGTGCTGCAACGCGGGGACGAGCTCCTGGTGGTCGCGACCGACCCGGTGCGGGACGCGGCGGAGAAGCGGCTGCGGGCCGTCGGACAGGGCGGAAAGCTGGCCGGATGGCTGGGAACCGCTGGTCAGGAGCCACAAGGGCGGGCCAATCGCAGGTGATGGGCGCCTCATTCTCCGTATTCACAGGTCTGGTGGGCCCATTGCCTGTAGGATGAAGGAACACTTCTTCTGTACCAACTGATCGAACCAACTCTGTCTGAAGCAGAGCTGGCGCCGACCGTATGGCGGCCGCGTGTCCTCGCAGTGGGCAACCGGCATCTACCGCAGTTCCGCGCAAGAGGACAGCTCTCGGCGCCGTCCCCCTGACCACAGGGGCCGCGCTACCAGGCGGCAGAAAGGCACGGGCCGTGGCATCCACGGTCACCTCCCGCCCCGGATACGGACAGCTGCTGCGCACCCGCGGCGCCTGGACGTTTCTCCTGCCCGGCTTCGCGGCACGCCAGCCCTTCGCGATGCTGACCATCTCCATCGTGCTGCTCGTGCAGCACACCACCGGCTCGTACGGCGTCGCCGGCGCCGTATCGGCCGTCACCGGCGTCTCCATGGCGGTGTTCGCCCCCTTCGGCGGCAAGCTCGCCGACCGTTTCGGCCAGCGGGCCGTGCTGGTGCCGGGTGTCCTCATCCACACGGTGTCGGTGCTCTCCCTGACCGTGCTCGCGCTCTCCGACGCCCCCTTGTGGGCGCTCTTCGTGGCCGCGGTGCCCACCGGCGCCTCCCAGCCGCAGATCAGCCCCATGGTGCGGGCCCGCTGGGGCGTCAAGCTCCAGGACACCCCGCTGGCGGGCACGGCGGCGGCCTTCGAGTCGGTCACGGACGAGCTGACGTTCGTCCTGGGCCCGCTCTTCGCGACCGCGCTGTGCACGACCATCGACCCGGCGGCCGGACTCTTCACGGAGGCCGGACTCACCCTGGTGGGCGGCCTGCTGTTCGCCGCGCAGAAGAGCACTCAGCCCAAGCCCGCCTCCCGCGAGGAGCACGCGCGCGTGGAGCACGTCTCCGCGCTGCGGATCCCCGGTGTGCGGGTCCTGATCGTGACCTTCCTGGGCATCGGCGCCGTCTTCGGCGGCATGCAGGTCTCGCTGGCCGCCTTCACCGAGTCCATCGGCGAACCCGGCCTGAACGGCGTCCTGTACGGCACGTTCGCGGCGGGCAACATGCTCTCCGGCCTCATCTGCGGCGCCGTCGCCTGGAAGATCGCCCCGCAACGGCGCCTCCTCGTCGGCTACGCGGCACTGACCCTGATGGCCTCCGGACTGTGGGCCGCGCACTCCGTGCCGCTGCTCGCCGGACTCGGCCTCCTGGTCGGCGTCTGCATCGCGCCCGCGCTGATCACCGGCTACACGCTGGTCGACCGGCTGGTGGACCCGTCCGGCAGGACCGAGGCGTTCACCTGGCTCACCGGCGCCGTCGCGCTCGGCCAGGCGGCCGCCGTCACGGTCGCCGGACAGCTGGAGGACCGCTTCTGGGACGGCGCCGGATTCCTGGTGCCGCTGGGCGGTACGGCGCTGGCGCTCGCGGTGCTCGTGACCTTGCGTTCGCGGCTCGTTCCGCGGTCCGTCGGACGCACCGTGGCACGTGGCGTCGGTCACCGCGAGCCGGTCGCGGTGGACTGATCTCGCGGAATACGTCACTATGGACCGTCGTTAGCACTCATCGAGTGAGAGTGCCAGGAGGAAGCAAGTGCCGACGTACCAGTACCAGTGCACCGAATGCGGCGAGGGCCTCGAGGCGGTGCAGAAGTTCACCGATGACGCCCTGACCGTGTGCCCCAGCTGCGAGGGACGCCTCAAGAAGGTGTTCTCGGCGGTCGGCATCGTCTTCAAGGGCTCCGGCTTCTACCGCAACGACAGCCGCGGCTCGTCGTCCAGCAGCACGCCGTCGACGGCGAACGCGAAGTCCTCGGACTCCAAGCCGTCGGACTCCAAGTCCTCCGCGGGCGCTTCGTCCTCCTCTTCGGGCTCGGACTCGAAGTCGTCCGGCTCGTCCTCGGGTTCGTCGGCCGGTTCGTCCAGCTCTTCCAGCTCGTCGGCCGCCTAGGGCAGACCCGCCCCGGGCAGGCCTTCCTGCCACGTTCTTCCAGGTCCCCGCCGTCCTCCGACGGCGGGGACCTCGGCGTTCCGGGGCCCGGCTACTGTGCTCGGCATGGTGAATACGGCGAACGGGACGCGGGCGGAGATCGGTGTCATCGGCGGCTCCGGCTTCTACTCCTTCCTCGACAACGTGACCGAACTCCAGGTCGACACGCCCTACGGAGCGCCGAGCGACTCCCTCTTCCTCGGCGACATCGCCGGGCGACGGGTCGCGTTCCTGCCCCGGCACGGCCGCGGACACCATCTGCCGCCGCATCGCATCAACTACCGCGCCAACCTCTGGGCACTGCGCTCGGTGGGCGTACGGCAGGTGCTCGGCCCCTGTGCGGTGGGCGGGCTGCGGCCCGAGTTCGGGCCCGGGACGCTGCTGGTGCCCGATCAGCTCGTGGACCGCACGAAGACCCGTACGCAGACGTATTTCGACGGGGTTCCGCTGCCGAACGGGAGCGTCCCGAACGTCGTGCACGTGTCGCTGGCCGACCCGTACTGCCCCGCCGGGCGCAATGCCGCCCTCAAGGCGGCCCGCGGCCGCGAGTGGGAGCCGGTGGACGGCGGGACGCTCGTGGTGATCGAGGGGCCCCGGTTCTCGACCCGGGCCGAATCGCTCTGGCACGCGGCGCAGGGCTGGTCGGTGGTGGGCATGACCGGGCACCCCGAGGCCGTGCTCGCCCGTGAACTCGAGCTCTGCTACACCTCGTTGACCCTGGTCACGGACCTGGACGCGGGAGCGGAGAGCGGCGAGGGCGTCTCGCACGAGGAAGTGCTCCAGGTGTTCGCGGCGAACGTGGACCGGCTGCGGACGGTGCTGTTCGACGCGGTGGCGGGGCTGCCGGCGGAGGGCGAGCGGGACTGTTCGTGTGCGGGGGCGCTGGGCGGGATGGATCCGGGGATCCGGCTGCCGTGAGGGGCCAGGAACGCAGGGGAAGCCGGAACTTCCCCTTCGGGTGAGGGAGTTGTCCACAACCCGCGAGTAGTCCACGGGGCTCAGCGGGATGCGGCGCGGGCCTGCATCGTGAGAGCGGAAGGCAAGGTCCTCAACTCTCCGAATCCCCGCAGGCGGTGGCCGTCGTGGCACATGTTCCCTCAGACATCTCCTCCCCTCCCCCTCCCCCGCCGTGTCCCGTGCCGCACTTCTCCCCCGTGCACGTCCACGGCGGGCGGCAGCGGCTGCGCAGGCTGCTGCGGCACAGACGGCGGGCCATGGCCGCGGGGCTCGCGGTGACCGCGGCGGCACTGGTGGCCGCCGGGCCACGGGATGCCGGGCCGCGGGATGCCGAGCGGGTGCGCCAGCGAGAACGTCCGGCAGCCGTTGCCGCGCCCGCGCAGGCTGCCGCCCTCGTGACGGCGCCCGTACGGATCGCGGACGCGGAGACGGTGCGCCTGCTGCACCGGGGCGACCGGGTGGACGTCGTCGCCTCCGATGGCTCCGCGTCACGGGTGGTGGCAGCCGGGGCCAGGGTGACCGAGGTGCCCGAGCCTCAGGAGGGCGCGGCCCGAAGCGCCACCGAGGCCGGGGCGTTGGTGGTGCTCTCCGTGCCCAGGGCTACTGCGGCACGGCTCGCCGGAGCCGGCGCGAGCATGCGTCTGGCGGTGACGCTGTGCTGAGTGCGCTGAGTGCGTTGGGTGTCCTGAGTCACGACATGTGCAACTGCATCGGCGCCCTGTCAAGTCGCTCATTCGTGTTACCCAATTGGACAGTCCCGCCAGGCCCTGCCGTAGGTTTCGAAGCTGTTTGTTTCACGACCTGCACTTGCAACGAAAGGCCTCGTGGTGAGCGAGAAGAACGAACCGGGTCTCTGGGACGGCTTCAAAGCCTTCCTGATGCGCGGCAATGTCATCGACCTGGCGGTCGCGGTGGTCATCGGAGCCGCGTTCACGAACATCGTGAACTCCGTGGTGAAGGGTGTCATCAACCCGCTGGTCGGTGCCTTCGGTACGAAGGATCTCGACCACTACAGCTCGTGTCTGAAGTCCCCGTGCCGGATGAACGAGGCGGGAGAGGTCACCGACGGCATCCCGATCATGTGGGGTTCCGTGCTCAGCGCGACCCTCAGCTTCGTCATCACCGCGGCCGTCGTCTACTTCCTGATGGTGCTGCCCATGGCCAAGTACCTGGCGCGGCAGGCCGCGCGGAAGGCCGAGAAGGAGGGCACGCAGGAGGTCATGGAGCTCTCGGAGCTGGAGGTCCTCAAGGAGATCCGCGACGCCCTGGTGGCCCAGCGCGGCTCGGGTCCTTCCGACGAGCGGTAGCGCGGGCTCAGAGGTGGTGGGGCGGCTTCTCGTCGAGGAAGCGCGCCAGGTCGGCGGCGCTGTCGCCGCCGGCCGAAGGCCGCTCTCCCCACCCGCGGTCCGTGTCGTCCGAAGACTGCTGCGACAGGGGGTCGTCGAAGACCAGGGCGCTCTTCGGCTTCTTCGGTGCCGTGGAACCCTTCGGGGTCTTCGACTGCTCCGGATCGCGCGGTTCGGGGGCGGGGGCGGTGCTCATGTCTCCAGGGTACGTCCGTGGGGCGTCTCGGCGGCCGTCAGACGGCCGTGAGCCCCTGGGCAGCGAAGATCTCCTTGGCCGTGGCCACCTGCCCCGGGGTCGGCGAGGGGGTGTCGCGCAGGACGAAGTCCTTGCCGAGCGCGTCCCACTTCGCCTCGCCCAGCTTGTGGAAGGGCAGCACGTCGACCCGCGAGACGTTGCCGAGCGAGGCGGCGAAGCGGGCGACGCCCTCGACGTTCTCCGGGTCGTCGGTGAGACCGGGCACGAGGACGAAGCGCACCCAGACGTCCTTGCCGAGGTCCGCCAGGCGGCGGGCGAAGTCGAGGGTGGGCCGCAGCGGGCGCCCGGTGGCCTTCTTGTACGTCTCGCGGTCCCAGGACTTGATGTCCAGGAGCACGAGGTCGACGTCGCGCAGCAGCGCGTCGGTGGCACGCACTCCGAGGAAGCCGGAGGTGTCGAGGGCGGTGTGCAGGCCCAGCTCGTGCTTGAGGCGGTGCAGCAGCTCGCCGGTGAAGACGGGCTGCAGGAGGGGTTCGCCGCCGCTGACGGTGGCGCCGCCGCCGGCCGCCGAGATGAACTTGGTGTACTTGGCGGCTTCCGCGATCACGTCGTCGGCGGTGGTCCGCTTGCCGTCACGCATCCGCCACGTGTCGGGGTTGTGGCAGTACAGGCAGGTCAGCGGGCAGCCCGAGAGGAACGTGACGAAGCGGGTGCCGGGTCCGTCGACCCCCGTGGACAGGTCCCAGGAGTGGAGGGACCCGGTCACGGGGCGACGGGTGACCGCGGCCGCCGGGGTCGCCGTGCCGAACGGGGGCGCCGATTCGAGCAGAGCAGTCATGGCGGAGCTCCAGGTGGCTCAGAGAGAGCCGTGGAAGGTGCGGTTGATGACGTCGAGCTGCTGGTCGCGGGTCAGGCGGACGAAGTTGACCGCGTAGCCGGAGACCCTGATGGTCAGCTGCGGGTAGTTCTCCGGGTGCTCCATGGCGTCCTGGAGGGTCACCTTGTCGAGGACGTTGACGTTCATGTGGAAGCCGTCGCTGGCCATGTAGCCGTCGAGGACCCCGGAGAGGTTCTGGATCCGCTCGCCGGGGGTGCGTCCCAGGGCGTCCGGCGTGATCGTGTTGGTCAGCGAGATGCCGTCCTCGGCGTCGTCGTAGTCGAGCTTGGCCACCGACAGCGCGGAGGCGATGTAGCCGTGCTGGTCGCGGCCGTTCATCGGGTTGGCCCCGGGGGCGAAGGGCTCGCCCGCGCGGCGGCCGTCGGGGGTGTTGCCGGTCTTCTTGCCGTAGACGACGTTCGAGGTGATCGTCAGGACGGACTGGGTGTGCACCGCGTTCCGGTAGGTCGGGTGCTGCCGGATCTTGCTCATGAAGTCCGAGACGATCCGCTGGGCGATGGCGTCGGCCCGCTCGTCGTTGTTGCCGTAGGCGGGGTAGTCGCCCTCGATCTCGTAGTCGACGGCCAGGCCCGTCTCGTCGCGGATGACCTTGACCTTCGCGTGCTTGATGGCGGAGAGGGAGTCGGTGGCGACGGAGAGGCCCGCGATGCCGCAGGCCATCGTGCGCAGGATCTCCTGGTCGTGCAGCGCCATCTCGATGCGCTCGTAGGCGTACTTGTCGTGCATGTAGTGGATGACGTTCAGCGCGTGGACGTACGTCTTGCCGAGCCAGCCGAGCATCGCGTCGTAGCGTTCGAGGACCGTGTCGTAGTCGAGGTAGTCGCCCTCGATGGGCTCGAAGCCCTCGACGACACGCTTGCCGGTCTTCTCGTCGCGGCCGCCGTTGATCGCGTAGAGCAGGGTCTTGGCGACGTTGACGCGGGCTCCGAAGAACTGCATCTGCTTGCCGACGGCCATCGCCGAGACACAGCAGGCGATCGCGGTGTCGTCGCCGTACTTGGGGCGCATCAGGTCGTCGGACTCGAACTGGATGGCGGAGGTGTCGATGGCGACCTTGGCGGCGAAGTCCTTGAAGCCCTTGGGCAGTTCCCGCGCCCAGAAGACCGTCAGGTTCGGCTCCGGGGCCGGGCCCAGGTTGTAGAGGGTCTGCAGGGCACGGAACGTGGTGCGGGAGACCAGCGGGCGGCCGTCCTCGCCGATGCCGGCCATCGACCAGGTGACCCAGGTCGGGTCCCCGGAGAAGCCCTCGTTGTACTCGGGGGTGCGCAGGAAGCGGACGATGCGGAGCTTGATGACGAAGTCGTCGATGAACTCCTGGGCCTCGGCCTCGGTGATGCGGCCGGCCTCGATGTCGCGCTGGAGGTAGATGTCGAGGAAGTTGTCGATGCGGCCGATCGACATGGCGGCGCCGTTCTGCTCCTTCACGGCGGCCAGGTAGGCGAAGTACAGCCACTGGACGGCCTCGCGGCCGGTGGTGGCGGGGGCGGAGATGTCGTAGCCGTACGACATCGCCATGTCCTTCAGCTCGCCGAGGGCCTTGATCTGCTCGGAGGTCTCCTCGCGGGCGCGGATGACGTCCTCGGTGGCCCACTCCTCGCCGAGGAGCGCCTTGTCGGCCTCCTTGGCGGCGATGAGGCGGTCGACTCCGTAGAGCGCGACGCGACGGTAGTCGCCGATGATGCGGCCCCGGCCGTAGGCGTCGGGCAGGCCGGTGATGATGCCGGCGGAGCGGCAGGCGCGGATCTCGGGCGTGTAGGCGTCGAAGACGCCTTCGTTGTGGGTCTTGCGCAGCTGCGTGTAGACCTCCTTGACCTCGGGGTCCGCCTCGTAGCCATAGGCGTTGAGCGCGCTCTCGACCATCCGCCAGCCGCCGTTGGGCATGATGGCGCGCTTGAGCGGGGCGTCGGTCTGGAGGCCGACGATGAGGTCCGCGTGGTCGGCGGCGGCACCGTCGACGTAGCCGGGCTTGAAGGCGTCGATGCGGGAGGGGGTCTTTACGTCGACGTCGTGGATGCCGCGCTCGATCTCCGCCGGGAACATCGAAAGGAGCTTCTGCCAGACCTGGGTGGTGCGTTCGGTCGCGCCGGCCAGGAAGGAGTCGTCCCCTTCGTACGGGGTGTAGTTCTGCTGCACGAAGTCACGGACGTCGATGGCGTCCCGCCACAGGCCGCCCTTGAAGCCGTCCCATGCCTCGCCGTGCACTGTCGTTTCCGCGGGAGTGGCAGTCATCGCAGACACCTTCCGAGTCGCCGTTTCGCTATGCCTCCATTGCACTCCGATGTGATCGATCGGCGGCGCCGCAATGGTCCCCACTTCAGGGTCCGAGGTCCCCTCTCTCCGCTCACACGGCCGGGTGAACCTAGTCTGACCTGGTGTTTTCCTTGGGACTTTGGACCCAAGTTCGCTTGTGAATGCATTCACAAGAATTTCCTCGCGATCTCGCGGTATGGCACCGGGACACACGGACGGACCAGGACCGGGACATGCGAGAGGGCCGGGTGCTCCCACACCCGGCCCAGCCCGCCGACGCCGCTCAGGACGTCAGCTCGGGAACTCCGCGCCCCTGCGGGCGTAGAACCACCAGCAGACCGCGATACAGCTGACGTAGAAGGCCACGAAGCCCCACATCGCACTGGTCACCGCGAAGTTGGCGAACATCGCCGGGATGAAGAAGAAGCCGTACGCCGCGATGGCGGAGGTGAAGCCGGTGACGGCGCCCGCCTCCATCTCGGACTGCTTCAGCGCCTTCGTGTAGGCGGGGGTGCCCTCCGTCAGGCCCTTCAGGTGCTGGGCGCGGAAGATGACCGGGATCTGGCGGAACGTCGAGCCGTTGCCGATGCCGGAGAAGAAGAACGCGCACAGGAAGCAGGCGAAGAAGCCGTAGAAGTTGCCGTTGTCGCCGCCGGAGGGCAGGAAGTTGATGACACCGATGATCGAGATCGCCATGCCGACGAACGAGATGATCGTGACCTTGGCGCCGCCGATCTTGTCGGCGATCCAGCCGCCGGCCCAGCGGGCGAGCGCGCCCACGGCCGGGCCCATCCAGGCGTACGTGGCCGCGGAGTAGGCCGCGTCGATCGGCGTGAACGTCGTCTTGATGAGCATCGGCAGAGCTGCCGCGAACCCGATGAAGGAGCCGAACGTGCCGACGTAGAGCCAGGTCATCAGCCAGTTGTGCTTGCGCTTGAAGATGATCTTCTGCTGGCTGAAGGGGGTCGAGGCGACCTTCAGGTCGTTCTGGCCGAACCACGCGACGACGGCCAGGATCACCAGGACCGGCACCCACAGGAACGCGGCGTTCTGCAGCCACACGGGCGTGCCGTCGGCCTTGTGCTGGGCCGAGCCGACCGCGAGGACCGAGCTGGTGATGACGATCGGGGTGACCAGCTGGACCACGGAGACACCGAGGTTGCCCAGGCCGCCGTTGATGCCGGTGGCGTTGCCCTTGTCGCGCTTGGGGAAGAAGAAGCCGATGTTGGCCAGGGACGAGGCGAAGTTCGCGCCGCCGACACCGCACAGGGCCGCGATGGCGACCATCACGCCGTACGAGGTGTTCGGGTCCTGGACCGCGATGCCGAGCCAGATCAGCGGGATGACCAAAATGACCGTGGACAGCGCGGTGAAGCGGCGCTGGCCGATCATCGGGCCGAGGAAGGTGTAGAGGACGCGCGCCGTGCCGCCGGTGATGCCGGGGATGGCCGTCAGCCAGAACAGCTGCGAGGTGGAGAAGCCGAAGCCGACGTCCTTGAGGTTGGTCGCGGTGACCGACCACACCTGCCAGACGACGAACGCGACCAGGAGCGCGGGGACGGCGATCCACAGGTTGCGGGAGGCGACCTTCTTGCCGATGGACTTCCAGAAGAGCTCGTTCTCCGGCTCCCAGTCGGTGATGGTCTTGCCGGGGCGGTACTGCGTCGTGTCGTACGTCTCGTACGTCGCGTCCGCTGCTGCGGTCCGCGGCTCTTGGGTGGCAGGCGATCTCATGTTGGTTCCCAGTTCGCTACCGGTCCCGACCTTGCTCCGGGGCCTGACGTTTCCACGTTCCCGCGTGCGGCTCCCGCGGAGCAGAGGCGTAGGACATGCGCCGACCGGCCCAAAGGCACCAAGATCAGGGGCCCTTCGGACCTCGGGGCCGTGGCGGGAGACGGCCACGAAACTCCCCCGCGTGATACGCAGGTCGGCATGGCTTCCTCGAACTCCCTCACCGACGTCCCCGGCCTGCGCGTGGGCCATGCCACCCGCACCGCTCCCGCCCACGAGGGCCACCTCACCGGCACGACCGTCGTGCTCGCCCCGGTGGGCGGCGCCGTCGTGGCCGTGGACGTGCGCGGCGGCGGCCCCGGCACCCGGGAGACGGACGCCCTCGACCCCCGCAATCTGGTGCAGCGCGTCGAGGCCGTCGTACTGACCGGCGGCAGCGCGTACGGCCTGGACTCCGCGACCGGCGTGATGGCGTGGCTGGAGGAGCAGGGCCGCGGCGTGCGCGTCGGCCCCGATCCCTCCCACGTCGTGCCCGTGGTCCCGGCGGCCTGCGTCTTCGACCTCGGCCGCGGCGGCGACTTCACGGCACGCCCCGACGCCACGACGGGCCGCGCCGCCGTGGAGGCCGCCGCGGGCAGCGAGCCGTTCACCCCCGTCGAGGAGGGGAACGTGGGTGCGGGCGCCGGCGCGGTGGTCGGCAAGGTCAAGGGCGGTATCGGCAGCGCGAGCGTCAGGCTGGACTCGGGAGTCACGGTCGCCGCCCTGGTCGTGGCGAACGCGGCGGGCTCGGGGGTCGACGCGGGGACGGGCGCGCTGTACGGGCGGTACTTCGAGGGGCGGCGCGTGACCTACCCCGACCCGGAGGTCCACGAGGAGGCCACGCGCCGCCTCGCCGAAGCCGCCGCGAAGAGTGGCCCTCCCCCGCTGAACACCACCCTCGCCGTGGTCGCCACGGACGCCGAACTCACCAAGGCCCAGGCGCAGAAGCTCGCCGGCACGTCGCACGACGGCATGGCGAGGGCCGTGCGCCCCGTCCATCTCCTCAACGACGGGGACACCGTCTTCGCCCTCGCGACCGGCGAGCGGCCCCTGCCGGGAGCCGAGCGGAACCCGCTCGCCCTGAACGAGATCCTCGCGGCGGGCGCGGACATGGTGACGGCGGCGATCGTCCGGGCGCTGCTGGCCGCGGAGTCCGTGGAAACGCCGGGCGGCAAGTTCCCTTCGTACAGCGATCTTTACCGTCAGGACCGCCAGGGCCGTCCGGGCCGCCAGGACCGCCAGGACTCTTAAGAAACTCAGGACCCTCAGGAACCTCAGGAATCCCAAAGCAGCACCTAAGGGAATTCACAGAAAGAACAGCTACAAATACCCACAGAACGCAGCCCGTTGGGCCGCCGACGGGCCATGCCTCTGTGCCCGCCCTCACATCAAGCGGACGGAACCTTTCCGCCTGTGAGCGGCTCTTAAGCCTTACTGGATCAGAACGCGCACTTCGCACAAAGATGGAGCAGCCCGTGACAACGTCGCACATAGCCAAGCCCCGGCGGCGCACCCTTCTGGCGGCCACCGCGCTCGCCGCCGTGGGTGCCCTCGCCCTCACGGCCTGCGGCGGCGACGCGGACGCCGACGGCGACAGCGACGGCAAGGACGGAAAGACCAACGCCCAGGGCGCCGACATCACCATCTCGGCGAAGGACGGCTCGACCGGCGCCTCCATCAACGCCACGGGCGTGAAGGTCAAGGGCGGCAAGCTGACCGAGGTGAAGATGACCCTGGTCTCCACCGGTACGGCGGTCGACGGCACGCTGTCGTCCGACGGCACCAGTTGGAAGCCCAAGGCGCAGCTCGAGCGCGGCATGAAGTACAAGATCACGGCCGACGCCAAGGACACCAAGGGCAAGGAAGCGACCGAGAACTCGATCTTCACCACCGTCTCGAAGGACAACAGCTTCATCGGGAGTTACACCCCCGACGGCGGCACGAAGGTCGGCGTCGGCATGCCGGTCTCCTTCAACTTCGACAAGGCGATCACCGAGAAGCAGTCGGTCCAGTCGCACATCACGGTCACCTCCGACAGCGGCCAGAAGGTCGTGGGCCACTGGTTCGGCAACCAGCGCCTGGACTTCAGGCCCCAGGAGTACTGGAAGGCCGGCTCCAAGGTCACGATGAAGATCGACCTGGAGGGCGTGAAGGGCGCGGACGGCGCCACCGGCGTACAGAACAAGACCGTCAGCTTCACCGTCGGCCGCGCGCAGGTCTCCACGGTCGACGTGAACGCCAAGAAGATGACGGTCGAGCGGGACGGCAAGGTCATCAAGACGATCCCGATCTCCGCGGGCAGCCCGTCGAACCCGACGTACAACGGGAAGATGGTCATCGCCGAGAAGTTCACCCAGACCCGGATGAACGGCGACACGGTCGGCTTCGGCGGTGAGTACGACATCAAGGACGTCCCGCACGCGATGCGCCTGTCGTCCTCCGGCACCTTCATCCACGGCAACTACTGGGGCTCGCCCTCGATCTTCGGCAGCGCCAACACGAGCCACGGCTGCGTCGGCCTCCAGGACGCGCAGGGCGCGGGCGACTCCAGCACGCCCGGCGCGTGGTTCTACGACAACTCCCTCATCGGTGACGTCGTGACGGTCAAGGGTTCCCCGGACGAGACCGTCGCCCCGGACAACGGCCTCAATGGCTGGAACATGTCCTGGAGCCAGTGGACGGCGGGCAGCGCGGGCTGATCCAGCCGCCGGGCCGGTCGCCCCACCAGCCCCTCTCACCAGGCCCAACACCACGAGCCGCACGGGAACTTGCCGTGCGGCTCGTGCGTTTTCCAGTTCCCGGGCATGATGTCCGACGCAGGGGCTACGGTATGCACTCACAAGGTGACATGCAGCAACGCCGGGAGAGACCTTGAGCGTTCCGTACGAGTACGAGACGGCGTACGAGCCACAGTCGGAGCCGCAGTCGGTGTCGGATCCGCAGTCGACCGAGCAGGAGTCTGCACACTCTCCGCAGGAGCATCTCGAGCGGCTTCTTCGCCGCGCCCTGAACTCCTTCGACCTGCCGGACGACACGATAGGGCACCTGGACTCCGCGCTCGCGTACGACAGTTCGCTGCACTCCGCACACCACAGCGCGGGCCTGCACCGCGAGACGTACCGGCACACGTGGCTGCTCGCCGACGCCGGCGCGCTCACCCTCTGGGAGCTCGTGCACAACACGGGCCCCGGCAGCCAGCCCCAGTACGAGCTGTACGCGGACGAGGAAGAGGCCGGTGTCGCCACCTCGCGCCTGCCGCTCCCGCCCGACACGCCCGTCTCCGTCTGCGAGCAGCCCGTCGTGCTCCAGCTCCCGGTCGACTACGAACCCCGTCATACGTACGTCCCCGACGACTCCGCGGACCACGCGCGCCGGCTGCTGCGCCGCGCGGAGAACTCGGTGGGCGAGGGGCGGCCCGCCGAGGAGCTGGAGCGGTTACTGCGCTCGGCGTTCGCGCACCAGATCACCCAGGCCTTCGGCCGCCCCTGCCTGGCGGGCGAGGCACGCCTCTGCTTCTCGCTCTACGAACACGCGTTCCTGCTCTTCGACGGCAGCGAGCTCAGCCTCTGGGAGGTCGAGCACACGGTCACGCCCGACAAGCGGCACAGGTGCGAGGTGTACGTCTCCCAGGAGGCGGCACGCGCGGCGATGGAGCAGCGCGCGAGGACCATTCCGCAGCAGCAGCGCAGGAAGTAGACGGCGCCAGAAGACGCAGGCGACGGCAGGAGACAGAAGAGGCGGCGTCCGGCTTCAGGAGCGGCCGTCGCCGAACTGCCGTACGAGACCCGCGAAGGCGGCCCGCTCGTCCGGCGTCAGCTCGACCGTCTCCGCGCGCGGCGGGCCCGTCTGCGCGGGCAGCGCGCGCAGCGCCTGGGACCGGCGCCAGACGTCCACGTCGACTTGATCGCGACGCAGCACCCGCACCAGGCCCACGGCCCAGACGACGGTCGCCACGGCCAGTACGGCCACGCCGGTCTGCTGGAGGATCGAGACATTCTGGAGCATGCCGCACAGTAGACAACACGATCCGGGGCTTACGACAGGGGGGTTGTGGGACTTACGTCCTGAAGTGACGCATGTCGCACAACCCCCACACAAGCCCCCTCATAGGGCCCGAACGCTCCCGCCTCAGACAGCGGCCGGTACGCGCTCGTCCGTCGCGGCCTCGTCGGCCTTGGTGCCGCCCTCCGAAGAGACCGCCTTCCGGCCGCCCTTGAGCAGGATGACCACCACGGTCGAGACGGCGACTCCGGCGGCGATCGCCACCAGGTACAGCAGCGGCTGGCCGATGAGCGGCACCACGAAGATGCCGCCGTGCGGGGCCCGCAGCGTACAGCCGAAGGCCATCGACAGGGCGCCGGTGACCGCACCGCCCGCCATCGACGCGGGGATCACCCGCAGCGGGTCGGCCGCGGCGAACGGGATCGCGCCCTCCGTGATGAAGGAGGCGCCGAGGAACCAGGCCGCCTTGCCGTTCTCGCGTTCGGTCTTGGTGAAGAGCCGGCCGCGGACGGTGGTGGCCAGGGCCATGGCGAGCGGCGGGACCATGCCGGCCGCCATCACCGCGGCCATGACCTTGAAGCTGCCCTCGGTCGGGTTGGCGAGGCCGCCGACGGCGAAGGCGTACGCGACCTTGTTCAGCGGGCCGCCGAGGTCGAAGCACATCATCAGGCCGAGGATGACGCCGAGGATGATGGCGTTGGCGCCGGACAGGCCCTCCAGCCAGTCGGTCAGCGCGCTCTGCAGCGAGGCGATGGGCTTTCCGATGACGAGGAACATCAGGAAGCCGACGACCGCGGACGAGATCAGCGGGATCACCACCACGGGCATGATCCCGCGCAGCACCGCCGGGATCCTCACCCGCTGGATGCCCATCACGACCGCACCCGCGATCAGACCCGCCGCGAGACCGCCGAGGAAGCCCGCGTTGATCGTGACGGCGACGGAGCCGCCGACGAATCCGGGGACCAGTCCCGGCCGGTCGGCCATTCCGTACGCGATGTAGCCCGCGAGGACCGGCACCAGGAAGGCGAAGGCGAGCCCGCCGATCTGGAAGAGGAGCGCGGCCCAGCTCGTGGTGTCCGTCCACACGAAGTGCTCGGCGACGGACGGGGCCTTGTCGATCTTCCAGCCGCCGATGGCGAAGCCGAGCGCGATGAGGAGGCCGCCCGCCGCGACGAACGGGACCATGTAGCTGACGCCGGACATGAGCCACTTGCGGAGCTTGGTGCCGTAGCCGTCGCCGCTCTCCCCCGCGCTGTCGACGGGGCTCGGCCCGACATCCGCGGTGCTCTCGCCGCGGGCCGCCTTCGCGCGGACCTCCGCGATGAGCTCGGCGGGCCTGCTGATGCCCGCCTTCACCCCGACGTCGACGGTCGGCTTACCGCCGAAACGGTCCTTGTCCCGTACGGGGACGTCGTGCGCGAAGATGACGGCGTCGGCGGCGGCGATGACCGCCGGGTCGAGGCGGGTGAAGCCCGCTGACCCCTGGGTCTCCACCGTCAGCTCTACGTCTGCCTCGCGGGCCGCGTTTTCCAGGGACTCCGCTGCCATGTACGTGTGCGCGATGCCCGTGGGGCAGGACGTGACCGCCACGATGCGGAACGGCTCCGCCGGGGTGGGGTCACTCTCCGGGTGCGGGTCGGTGGGTTCGCCTGTTGGTTCCCCACCCGCCCGCTCATTACCCCGGATCAAGTCCGTCACCGTGTCCGCGTCAGCGGCGCTCCTGAGCGCGCTCGTGAACTCCTCGTCCATCAACTGCCGTGCGAGCGACGACAGGATGGTCAGGTGCGCGTCGTCGGCGCCCGCCGGGGCCGCGATCAGGAAGATCAGGTCGGCGGGTCCGTCCGGCGCCCCGAAGTCGATGCCGTCGGCCGAGCGGCCGAAGGCGAGGGTCGGCTCGGTGACGTGGGTGCTGCGGCAGTGCGGGATGCCGATGCCGCCGTCGAGGCCGGTCGGCATCTGCGCCTCGCGGGCGGCCACATCGGCGAGGAACCCCTCCAGATCGGTCACCCGGCCCAGGGCCACCATGCGCTCGGCGAGGGCACGGGCCGCCGCTTCCTTGGTTCCGGCGGACCGGTCGATTTCGAGGTCGACCAGTTCCGCGGTGATCATCTCGCTCATCGCGGGCTCCTTCGCACGCGTATCGCCCAGGGGGCGGGGGTGGGGACGGGGGTGTGAGGGGGGTGGGGAGTCATGACACGGGCTCCGAAACGGGCTCCGTCAGTACGCGGTCCATGGGGACCTCCGACGTGACGGTCACCGCGTCGGGCGCGAGGTCCGACGGGGTCGGCATCGCGCTGCCGGGGAGCTGGACCGCTGCCGCTCCGTGCGCCACGGCCGAGGCGAGGGCCGGGGCTCCGGTGCCGCCCGCGATGAGGAAACCGGCCAGGGAGGAGTCACCGGCGCCCACGTTGCTCCGTACGGCGTCGACCGGTGCGCTGGCGAAGTACGCGCCCGAGTCGTCCACAAGGAGCTGGCCGTCGGCGCCGAGGCTGGCGAGCACGGCCCGCGCGCCCAACTCCCGAAGTTCCTCCGCCGCCTTGACCGCGTCGCCGACCGTCGCCAGGGGGCGGCCCACCGCTTCGGCGAGCTCCTCCGCGTTCGGCTTGACCACGTCGGGGCGCTCGGCGAGGGCGGCGAGCAGGGCCGGGCCCGAGGTGTCCAGGGCGATCCGGGCGCCGGCGGCGTGCGCGCGGGCCACGAGGTCGGCGTACCAGGAAGGGGCGAGCCCGCGCGGCAGGCTGCCGCAGCAGGCGATCCAGTCGGCGCCCGCGGACCGCTCCCGCACGGCGGAGAGCAACAACTCGGCCTCCACGCCCGTCAGTTCGGGCCCGGCTGCGTTGATCTTCGTGAGGGTGCCGTCGGGTTCGGCGACCGCGATGTTCGAGCGGGTCTGGCCCGCGACCCACACCGGGGCGACCTTGATGCCCTGCTCGTCGAGGAGCTGGGCGACGAGCGCGCCCGGCGCACCGCCGAGCGGCAGGACGGCGAGCGTCTCCGCGCCCGCCGCCGCGACGGCCCTCGATACGTTCACGCCCTTGCCGCCCGGGTCCATGCGGTCGCCGGTGGCCCGGATGACCTCGCCGCGGTCCAGCGAGGGGACCTCGTAGGTGCGGTCGAGGGAGGGGTTGGGGGTGAGGGTGAGGATCATGCGCGTACGTACCGTTTCCTTGCCGACCTGCGTGTTGTCCTTGCCGCTGCCCACGTTCGCGTCCACCTTCGCGTCCGCGTCCAGGTCCGCGTTCATGTCCGCGTCCTCTCCGCTCACGCCCGGATCACCTCCGTGCCGCCGGCCTCGATCGCCGTGGCGTCCTCGGGGCTGAGCCCGGTGTCGGTGATCAGCAGGTCCACGTCGTCGAGACCGCCGAAGCGCGCGAAGTGCTCCTGCCCGTGCTTGCTGGAGTCCGCGAGGAGCACCACGCGGCGGGCCGCGCCGATCGCCGCGCGCTTGACGGCCGCTTCGGCGAGGTCGGGGGTGGTCAGGCCCGCTTCGGCGGAGAAGCCGTTCGCGGCGACGAAGAGGACGTCGGCGCGGATCTCTCCGTACGCCCGCAGCGCCCACGCGTCGACGGCCGCGCGCGTACGGCTGCGGACGCGGCCCCCGATGAGGTGGAGCTGGATGCCGGGGTGGTCGGCGAGGCGGGCGGCGGTGGGCAGGCCGTGCGTGACGACGGTGAAGGTGGCTTCCAGCGGGAGGGAGGCGGCGAGGCGGGCGACGGTCGAGCCCGCGTCGAGAATGACGCTGCCCTCGGTGGGCAGCTCGGCGAGGGCGGCCCGCGCGATGCGGTCCTTCTCGTCGGCGGAGGTGCCTTCCCGCTCCGCGAGGTCGGGCTCGAAGTCGAGGCGTCCTGCCGGTATGGCACCGCCGTGCACGCGCCGTACGAGACCCGCGCGGTCCAGCGCCTTCAGGTCGCGCCGGATGGTCTCGGCGGTGACCTTGAACTCCTCGGCCAGCGACAGCACGTCGACCCGCCCGCCGTCACGCGCGAGCCGCAGGATCTCCTGCTGACGCTCCGGTGCGTACATGTCTGTCTGCCTCCGCCTGATGCCCGAACCTGTGGATTCACTCGCAGACTACGACCAGGTTCCGGCAAAGTAAACAAGCTCGGACCTCAAACAGACATAAACGGGCTTTGGTCCTGCCGGGAGGGGAACGTGGCGGGCCATCCGGCCCGCGAGACGGTGCCGTACGCCCCCCGCCCACGCCCACACCCCAGCCCTACGGCCAGCGAAAGCCCTCCAAAGCTTCGACGCAGCGTTCCGCAAGGGCCGCGGGGCCCGCGTCTCCCCCGGCCGGTTCGTCGCCGGAGGCCCACGTCTCCACCGCCACCCGCACCGCCGCACTGGCGACCGCCGCCACCAGCCGCAGCTCCAGCGAAGGCGCATCTACCGCCACCCCGCGCCCCTCGCACCCCTCGCGCCCCATCAAGATGGAAAGGAGCGTCTCCTCCGAGGCGTGGCAGGCATCCGACCACACCGCCCGCAGCGCCGCGCTCTCCCCCGCCATCCGCAGCAGCGCCCGCACCCACTCCAGCGCCTCCGCGTCCCCGATGGCGACCCCCGGAGCGGCATCACTGTCGGGGACGAGCGCCCTCGACGCCGCGTGCCGCAGCGCGTCCCGCACCGAAAGCCCCGCGGGCGCGCCCCGCACCGCCTCGGCCCACTGCTGCGCACCGGCGGCGAAGAGCGGGGCGACCGCCTCCTCCTTCGTGGCGAAGTAGCGGTAGAAGGTGCGGGGTGCGACACCGGCCGCACGGGCGATGTCCTCCGCGCGGGTGGCCCGCAGCCCGTTCTCCACGAAGAGCGCGGCCGCGGTCCGCGCGATGTCCAGGCGCGTCTCCACCTTGCGCCGCTCCGTGAGCGAACCGACGGAACCAGCCGAACCGGCGGTACGTGCGGCACCAGCGGAAACGAGCGAATCGGACGGGTTGAGAGGCATGCGACGCAGGTTATGCCAGCACCGGCCGCAGAAGACCGACTCCCCACCGGCACAACATGCCTGTGTGGCAGAATCTGCCACCTCAAGCTCAACCGCGTTCAAGAAGGTGGCAAGCCCGGTGCGACGTCGACAGTTCCTGGCCCACTCCGCCGGCCTCGCGGGCCTCACCACCCTCGGCCTCGGCGCCTGCGCGTCCGACGGCGACACCACCCTCAAGGTCCTCGTCGCCAGCTACGACAAAAGCGTCGGCTCCTCCATCGGCGACCAGTGGGACGGCCTGGTCGGCGCCTTCGTGAAGGCCCACCCCACCGTCAAGATCGCCCTGGAACGCGTCCCCTTCGACAAGCTCGACCGGACCCTCGCCCGCAGGGTGAAGGACGGCGACGCCCCCGACATCGCCCAGTCGAACATCTTCGCCCCCTACGCCGAGGACGACCAGCTCTACGGCACCTCCGACCTCTTCGACATCCGCACCGAGGCCGACTTCACCCGCTCGTACGCCGAGGCGGGATCGGTCAAGCACATCCAGTACGGCATCCCGTTCCTCGCCAGCACCCCGCGCCTCTTCTACAACAAGGCCCTCTTCAAGCAGGCCGCCGTCACCGGCGCCCCCACCACCTGGGACGAACTGCGGTCGGCGGCACAGGCGCTGAAGGGCATCGGCGTGAAGACGCCGTACGGGCTCCAGTTGGGCCCCGAGGCCGCCGAGGACGAGGCCCTGTCCTGGATGCTCGCGGACGAGGGCGGCTACGCGGGCCTCGCGGGCTACGACTTCCACACCGCGAGCAACGTCAGGACGCTGACCTGGCTGCGGGACGAACTGGTGGCGAAGGGCCTGGCGGGCGCGGACCCCGCGGGGCTCAACAGGACGGCCGCGTACGAGCAGTTCATGCGCGGCGGCATCGGGATGCTGATCGCGCACCCGGTGCTGATGGGCGCCGCCGACAAGGTCAAGTTCCCTTACGCGCATGCCGCGTTCCCGACGCGCAGGGGCGGGGCGGCGGCGCCGGTGGGCCTGAGCGACTGGCTGATGGCGTTCAAGCAGAACGGTCACGGCGACGCGTGCGGCACGTTCCTCAGCTATCTCTACGGCCGCAAGTCGGCGAAGGCGTACGGCGGCGGACAGGCCGCGCTCCCGGTGACGAGCTCCGCGTCGTCGGCGCTGCGCGCGGACGCGGCCCAGCGCCCGCTGTGGAAGTTCATCGACCAGATGCCGCAGGCGCAGTTCCAGCCGGTCGGCCTGCGCTCGTGGCCGACCGTCAGGGCGGCCATCCGCAAGGAGATCGGGGCCGCCGTCACGAAGGGCGGCAACCCCGGCGCCGTACTCGAATCCCTGGACGCGACGGCGACCCAGGCGGAGCTCTAGGCTCCACCCGGGCCGCACCCGCCGCTCAGGAATACCTCGTCGGGAAGACCCCGTCAGGGAATCAACACACCCTCCCGCTCGGGGAGTTCACCACTCTCACCCGGCTCCGCGTCCTGACCCTCGACGTGCTGACGCGGCTTGCCCGGCAGGGCGAACATCAGCAGGAAGATGACGACGAGTACGCCGACGACCCACCACAGCGAGTTCTGGAACGCGCCCACGATCTCCGCGGGCATCTCGCTCCGCGCCGCCTTCTCGTCGATCATGCCGAAGAAGACCACGGAGACCAGGCCGAGCCCGAGCGCCGTACCCATCTGCTGCACGGTGTTGAGCAGCCCGGACGCGGATCCCGAGTGCTCGCGCGGCACGTCCGACAGGATGGCGTCCGTCAGAGGGGCGACGATCAGCCCCATGCCCGCGCCCATCACGAGCAGCGGCAGCGCCATCTGCCAGGACGCGATGCCCGCCCCGTACCGGTCGGCCTCCCAGATGTAGAGCAGCACCCCGGCGGCCATGACGAGCGCGCCGCCCTGGAGCACCTTGCGTCCGAACTTCGGCACGAGCTTCTGCACGGACATACCGGCCGCCACGGAGACGGCGATCGAGAACGGGATCCCGGTCGTGCCGGCCCGCAGCGCGGTCCAGCCGAGCCCCGTCTGCATGTAGAGCGTCCAGACCAGGAAGAAGATGCCCATCGCGACACCGAACACGGTCTGCACCGCGATGCCCGCGGCGAAGCTCTTCACCTTGAACAGGGACAGCTCCACCAGCGGCGAACCGTCCTTCGCCGCCTTCGCCTTCTCGTACGCGATGAGCGCGCCGAAGACGACGAGCCCGCCCGCCATCATGGCGTAACCCCACAGCGGCCAGTCCAACTCCCGCCCACGGGTGAGCGGGTAGAGCACCATCAGCAGGCCGAGCGTGACCAGGACGACGCCGACGAGGTCGAGCTTGAGGGCCTTGGGGGCCTTGGACTCGCTGATGAACTTGCTGCCCAGGATCAGCCCCGCGATCCCGACGGGCAGGTTGATGAGGAAGATCGGCCGCCATTCGAGCCCGAACAGGTTCCACTGCGTGAGCAGCGCGCCCAGCAGCGGTCCCGATACGGCGCCGAGCCCCACGATCATCCCGAAGAGCCCGAAGACCTTGCCGCGCTCGTGCGCGGGGAACGTGGCGTGCACGATCGACAGGACCTGCGGCACCATCATCGCGGCCATGGCGCCCTGGAGGATCCGGGACGCGACCAGCATCTCCGGGTTCACGGCGAATCCGCAGAGCGCGGAGGCGAGCGTGAAGCCCGCGATGCCTATGAGGAACATCCGCTTGCGCCCGTGGATGTCGCCGAGCCGCCCGCCGGTGATCAGTCCGGCCGCGAACGCGAGCGCGTAGCCCGCGGTGATCCACTGGATCTGGCTGTACGAGGCGCCTGCGTCCTCCTGGATGGACGGAATCGCGATGTTGACGATGGTGACGTCGACGAGGTCCATGAAGGCCGCGGTCATCACGATGGCGAGGGCGAGCCAGCGACGCCGGTCGGCGGCGGCGGCCGCCGTTCCGGTCGGTGCTGGGGCGGGGCTGCTGAAAGTCATGAGAAGAGACTAGAAGCCATATAGGTCAGGCCGTGTCCTACTTGAGCGGCATCCTGACGGACATGACTTCGACTTCCGGTACGACCTCGGCCTCGGAACGGTCCGGCGGCGGCGCTGGTGGCGGTGGCGGTGCGGACACCCCGGCCCGGCTGCTGCAACTCCTCTCCCTGCTCCAGACCCCGCGCGAGTGGCCGGGCGGGGAGCTGTCGGAGCGGCTGGGCGTCAGCCGCCGCACGGTGCGGCGCGACGTCGACCGGCTGCGGGACCTCGGCTATCCGGTGCAGGCGAGCCAGGGGGCGACCGGTGGCTACCGCCTGGTCGCGGGCAAGGCGATGCCTCCGCTCGTCCTGGACGACGAGGAGGCGGTGGCGATCGCGGTGGGGCTGCGGGCCGGGGCGGGCCACGCGGTGGAGGGGGTGGAGGAGGCGTCGGTGCGGGCGCTGGCGAAGCTGGAGCAGGTCCTGCCCTCGCGCCTGCGCCACCGGGTGCAGACCCTCCAGATCGCGACGACCCCGCTGACCAGCGGCGACGGCGCCACCATCGCGCCCGAGACCCTCACGGTGATGGCGTCCGCGGCGGCGGGCCAGGAGCGCCTGCGTTTCGCGTACCGCTCCGGCGACGGCACGGAGTCCCGCCGTCTGACGGAGCCGCACCGCCTCGTGTCGACGGGGCGGCGGTGGTATCTCGTCGCGTACGACATCGACCGCGACGACTGGCGCACGTTCCGGGTGGACCGGGTGTCGTCGCCGTTCGCGACCGGCGCGCGCTTCGTCCCGCGGGAGCTTCCGACGGGGGACGCCGCCGAGTACATCCGCCGGTCGATGTGGCGGGGCCAGCCTTCGTACGCGATCGACGTGACGTACGAGGCTTCGGCGGAGTCCGTCGCGGCGAGGCTTCCGGCGGCCCTGGGCACGCCGGAGCCCCTGACGGCCACCACGTGCCGCGTGCGGGCGACGGTGACGGACGCGGTCGAATGGCTGGCGGTGCGGCTGGCGATGACGGGCTTCGACTTCGTGGCCCACGAGCCACCGGAACTGATCGCTTCCCTGCGCGAACTGGGCTCCCGCCTGACCCTGGCGTCGGGAACGTGACCGGGAGCTGACCGGAGCCGCCCCGCGGGCCGAACAGAAATGAGCCCCGGTGCCGGGGGGGGATGGCACCGGGGCTCAGCTATAGGGGGCCGCTCAGGCAGGCTGCCTAGGCCGCCGCGTCGAAGCCCGTGTCCCGAGCCAGCTTCTTCAGCTCCAGAAGCGCGTGCTTCTCTATCTGGCGGATCCGCTCGCGCGTCAGGCCGTGCTGCTTGCCGACCTCCGTGAGGGTCCGCTCGCGGCCGTCCTCGATGCCGTACCGCATCTTGATGATGGAGGCCGTGCGCTGGTCGAGGCGGCCGATCAGGTCGTCGAGCTCCTCGCTGCGCAGCAGCGTCAGGACGGACTGCTCGGGGGAGACCGCGGAGGTGTCCTCCAGCAAGTCACCGAATTGCGTGTCTCCGCTGTCGTCCACGCCCATGTTCAGCGAGACCGGGTCACGGGCCCAGTCCAGGACGTCCGTCACGCGCGCGGGCGTCGAGTCGAGCTCGGCGGCGACCTCCGCGGGCTCCGGGTCGCGCCCGTGCTTGCGGTTGAACTCGCGCATCACCCGGCGGATCCGCCCCAGCTCCTCCACCAGGTGGACGGGGAGGCGGATGGTGCGGGACTGGTCGGCTATGGAGCGCGTGATGGCCTGACGGATCCACCACGTGGCGTACGTGGAGAACTTGAAGCCCTTGGCGTAGTCGAACTTCTCGACCGCGCGGACCAGGCCCGCGTTCCCCTCCTGGATCAGGTCGAGGAGGGGCAGACCGCTCCTCGGGTAGCGGCGGGCCACAGCGACGACGAGCCGGAGGTTCGACCGGATGAAGACGTCCTTGGCCCGCTCGCCGTCGGCGACGAGCGCCTCGAGCTCCTCGCGGGACGCCTTCGCGCCCGCGCTCTCGACCTCACCGTCGATTATCTTGCGGGCGTACACACCGGCCTCGATGATCTGGGACAGCTCGACTTCCTTGGCGGCGTCGAGCAGCGGCGTACGCGCGATCTCGTCGAGGTACATGCCGACCAGGTCGCGGTCGGCGATCTCCCCGCCTACGGCGCGAACACTGCGTGCCGCGTCGGTCTCGCCGGAGGTGGCGGACTTACGACGGGCGACGGCACGGGTTGCCATGCGTGCTCCCTTGCGTGTGGAGGTCCTGGTCGGCCCTTTTCACGGGCCTCTGTGGTGGAAACCACACCCTTGCGGGTGCCCTGCTTCCGATGGAAACAACGACTGGAATCCGGACAGAATTCCCAAGCCGTGCATCTATTTTCCTGACGTTGCAGTACCCTGTGCCGCCACATGGGGAGGCGAGATGCCGTCGGAACGTACAGAGGTGCAGGTCAGGGCGGGCACGGAGGCCGATCTCACGGCCCTGACCGCTCTCTACAACCACTACGTACGTGAGACGGCGATCACATTCGACACGGCCGTCTCCCTGCCGGAGGAGCGCCGCCCTTGGCTGCTCTCCCATCCTGAAGACGGCCCCCACCGCCTCTTGGTTGCCCAGGAGCGGGATTCCGGCCTGATCCTCGGATACGCCACCAGTAGTCCTTTCCGAACGAAGCCTGCGTACGCCACCTCCGTGGAAGTCAGCGTCTACTGCGCACCGGACGCCGCGCGGCGCGGCATCGGCACCCTGCTCTACAAGGCGCTCTTCGAGGCCTTGGAAGGCGAGGACCTGCACCGCGCCTACGCCGGGATCGCCCAGCCGAACGACGCGTCGCAGCGCCTCCACGAGCGCTTCGGCTTCCGGCATGTCGGCACGTACCGCGAGGTGGGCCGGAAGTTCGGCCGCTACTGGGACGTCGCCTGGTACGAGCGTCCCCTGACGCCGGGCCCCTGACGCGGGCCTTAGGTCCTGACCAGGCCCGTCCTAAGCCCTGACCTAGGCCCAAAGGCCGTTACGCCCCGCGTGCGCCCGCCCTACCGTGCCCCCATGGACGCAGCCCACACCACGGCCGACACCACAGGCACCCTCGACGAAGCCCTTCAGCGCCTGCACGCATCGGGCCCCGAGCGGCTCGGACGGCTCACCAACCACGCGCCGATGGCCGTCGAGGCGCTCGCCGCGCACGGCCGCTCCGGTGCCGTCCACCGCTGGCTCGAGCTGTACGCGCCGAAGTTGGAGGAGTACCCGAGCAAGGTCGAATCAATCACCGCCGACAACTGGCGCGAGGCCCTCGGCGATCCCGGCCGCGCGGCGGACTGGATCGCGTACTTCGGCCGGGAGACCGCCGAACGCCCCTGGCGTGACGTCCTCGCCGCGTGGTGGCCGCTCCTGCTGCCCGGCATGTACGGCGGCTCCACGCACCCGGTGATCCGGGTGGGCCACGCGGTGCGCACGCTCCTGAGCGGCGAGGAGACGGAGCCCCGCCGCGCCGAACTCGCCCACGGCCTCGGCTACTGGGCCGCCCGCCACCACCCCGTCACCGGCATCGAGCTCCTGCCGCTCGGATACGGCGGCCACGCAGGCACCGCCGCCGCGGCCCTGGACGCCGTCGAGCCGATCCCGGACAGGGAGAGCGGTGGTTTCCCCGCCCGCCTCGGCCGGGTGGCGGGCCTGCCCGCGTGGGCGGCGGGCGTGCGCGACCCGGACGAGGCGCACCGGAGGCTGACCGATCTGGTGCGTGCGGCGACCCACCGGTACGCCACACACGGCCATGGCGAGGAGACGATGCTGGTGCACGCCTCGACCGCGCCCAACGCCGTGCTGCGCGCCCTGCCCGCGCTGCCCCGCACCCTGTGGGCGCCGAGCCTGCACGCGGCCTGGACGGCGTCGGCAGCCGTGACCTCGATGTACGCCCCCGACGCCCCGGTCGCGTACACCGCACCCGGCACCTTCGCCGCCGAAGAGGTCTTCGAGCGGGCCCTGGCGCACGGCGACGAGCACGTCATCAAGTTCGCCGACACGGCACTGGACGTGGGCGACGAGCGGGCCCTGGCATCCGCCCTGCGCGCGATCGAGATCAGCGAGCCGCTCACCTAGAGCGGCACACCCGTCAGCCGAACTGCACCGACCTCTTCGCGAGCCCCATCCAGAACCCGTCGATCACGCTGCGCTGCCCGCCGAGGTCGCCCGCCGCCTCGGCGGCCCCCAGCGTCACGAACAGGGGCGCGAAGTGCTCCGTACGCGGGTGGGCGAGCTCGCCCGCCGGGGACTTGTGCCGGAAGTCGAGGAGCCCGTCCACGTCGCCCGCGTCGAGCGCCTCGTGACCCCACGCGTCGAACTCCACCGACCACGACGGCGTACCGCCCTGGCGCAGTGCCGCCAGATTGTGGGTGAAGAAGCCGCTGCCGACGATCAGCACACCCTCGTCCCGCAGCGGGGCCAGCTTGCGGCCGATGTCCATCAGGCGCCGAGGGTCGAGGGTCGGCAGGGAGATCTGGAGCACGGGGACGTCCGCGTCCGGATACATCTCGACGAGCGGGACGTACGCTCCGTGGTCGAGCCCGCGATCCGGGATGTCCTGCACCGGCGTGCCCGCCCCGCGCAGCAATTTACGTACGGAGTCGGCCAGTTGAGGAGCGCCCGGAGCGGCGTACGTGACCTGGTAGTAGTGCTCGGGGAAGCCCCAGAAGTCGTAGACCAGCGGCGTCGTCTCCGTCGCGCCCAGTGCGAGCGGGGCCTCTTCCCAGTGGGCGGAGACCATGAGGACGGCCTTGGGCCGCGCCAGCCCCGCCGACCAGGCGCGGAGCTGGCCGGGCCAGAGCTCGTCGTCGGCCAGCGGCGGTGCTCCGTGACTGAGGTACAGGGCGGGCATGCGCTCCTGGGTTGCGGTCATGACGGCGCCTCCGAGAACGTACAGAAAGACGATTTACTTTAACTCTCAAGCTTCTGCTTGAGGGTGACCCTACTGCAGCATTGTTTAAGATTCAAGGAAGGGCTGCGTACAGTGGAGTACATGGACACGGCACCCACTTCTCCCCCCGACGGGGAACCGCGCTGGCTCGACGACGGGGAACAGCGCACCTGGCTCGCGTATCTCCAGGCCACCACGCTCCTGGAGGATCACCTCGACCGCCAGCTGCAGCGGGACGCCGGTATGCCGCACATCTACTACGGCCTCCTGGTCCAGCTCTCCGTCGCCCCGCGGCGGCGGCTGCGCATGACCGAGCTGGCCAGGAACACCAAGATCACCCGGTCCCGTCTCTCGCACGCCGTCGCGCGCCTGGAGAAGAACGGCTGGGTGCGCCGCGAGGACTGCCCCTCGGACAAGCGCGGCCAGTTCGCGATCCTCACCGACGACGGGTACGAGGTCCTGCGCAGGACCGCGCCCGGCCATGTCACCGCCGTACGCCAGGCCCTCTTCGACCGGCTCACCCCGGAACAGCTGAAGTCCCTCGGCGAGATCATGGTGATCGTCGCCGAGGGACTTCAGCCGAAGGAGGCGGGGGCGGACCTGCCCTGGCTCCGCTGAGCCTCCCCTGTCAGTACGTCAGTGCCAGTACGTCAGCGCGTCAGTGCGCGACCACCGGGATGCGCACCTCGTCCTCGATGTTCTCCACGCCGTCACCGTCACCCGAGGCGGCGGGAGAGCCGCCCTGGGCGCCGGTGTTGATCAGCGCGAAGGCGATCGCGGAGGCGGCCACCAGGATGCCGACGGCCCACCAGATCGCGCTGGTGTAACCCTCGACCATGGCTTCGGCCTGGAGCAGCTTCTGCGCCGCCGGAGTCGTCGCGCCCGCCGCGTGCGAAGTGATGTACGCGGTGGTGGCGGAGGCGGCAATGGTGTTCAGGAGGGCCGTGCCGATGGCGCCGCCGACCTGCTGCGAGGTGTTGACCATCGCGGAGGCGACACCGGAGTCACGCGCCTGGACACCGTGCGTGGCGAGCGACATGGCGGGCATGAACGCCGTACCCATACCCAGGCCGAGCAGCAACTGGCCGGGCAGGATCACGGCGGCGTACGAGGTGTCGACCTCCAGCTGCGTCAGGAACAGCATGCCGCCGGCGGCGAGCAGGAAGCCCGGCCCCATGAGCAGCCGCGGCGGGACGCGGGTCATCAGGCGGGCGCCGATCTGCGTGGAGCCCGTGATCATGCCGACGATCATCGGCAGGAACGCGAAGCCGGTCTTGACCGGCGAGAAGCCCTGGACGATCTGCAGGTAGTACGTGAGGAACAGGAACAGGCCGAACATCGCGATGATCGCGAGGCCGAGCGACAGGTAGACGCCGCCACGGTTGCGCTCGGTCAGGACGCGCAGCGGAAGCAGCGGCGACTTGACCTTGGCCTCCGTGAGGACGAACGCGGCGAGCAGGACGGCGGAGCCGACGAACATGCCGATGGTCACGGAGTCCGACCAGCCCTCGGACTCGGCGCGCGTGAAGCCGTAGACCAGGGCGACCAGACCGAGGGTGGACAGGACCACGCCCGGGATGTCGAGCGGCGAGCGGTTGCGGCCACCGGACGGCTCACGGATGACGAAGTACGCGCCGAGGGCGGCGACCGCGGCGAAGGGGATGTTCACGAAGAACGTCCAGCGCCAGTTCAGGTACTCGGTGAGGAAGCCGCCGAGGATGAGGCCGACGGCGCCACCGCCACCGGCGATCGCACCGTAGATGCCGAACGCCTTGGCGCGCTCCTTGGCATCGGTGAACATCACGGCGAGCAGCGAGAGGGCGGCGGGCGCGAGCAGCGCGCCGAACACACCCTGCAGGGCGCGGGCGCCCAGCATCATGGCCTCGCCGGTCGCGGCGCCGCCGAGCGCGGAGGCCGCGGCGAAACCGATCAGGCCGGTCACGAAGGTGCGCTTGCGGCCCCACAGGTCGGCTATGCGGCCGCCGAAGAGCAGCAGACCACCGAAGGCCAGGGCGTAGGCCGTGATGACCCACTGGCGGTTGCCGTCCGAGATGCCCAGGTCCTGCTGGGCGGAGGGCAGCGCGATGTTCACGATGGTCGCGTCGAGCACGACCATCAGCTGCGCGAGCGCGATGAAGATCAGTGCTTTCCAGCGTCTGGGATCTGTTTCTGACATGGGTGTAGCCACCTAGCGATACGAGTGGTGAAAAAAGTGACGGAAAGACGAGAAGAGATGCCGGGGTAAGGCGGACTCAGGACTGGCGGAGGTCCTCCAAGGTCGCCGATGCACCCGGCAGCTCGGAGCGGGCCGGTGCCATCAGGCCGTCGAGGAACAGCTGGAGATGGCGGTGGACGAAGCGGTCCATGTTCAGGCACGCGGTGCCGGGCAGCGGCCTGGTGAGCTGGGAGAGGGCGACCATCAGGTCTCCGACGGCGATGTCGGTGCGCAGCTGCCCGGCCGCGCGCGCCCGTTGCATGAGCCCGTCGACGACGGCTTCGAGCCGCTCACGGGCGTCGACCAGATCCGGATGATCAGGGTCGAAGGCCGCCTGGAGCATCGGGCACAGGGCGCCGATCCGCTCGTCGGCGGAAGAGTGCACGAACCGGCGCAGGGCGTCGAAGGCGGCGCCCGGGTCGGCGTCCGCCGCCTCGATCGCCTCCGTGGCATGTGCCGAGACGCGATCGGTGACCAGCAGGACGACCTGGTGGACCAGTTCGGAACGGTCGGAGAAGTGCCGGTAGACCGTGGCGTTGCCGACGCCTGCCCTGCGCGCGACCTCGTCGAGCGGCACATCGGGGCCGAACTCGACGAACATCTCGCGCGCGGCGGCGACGATCCGCTCCCGGTTGCGCAGGGCGTCGGCCCGCGGGCGGGGCGTGCGGCGCTGTGCAGCGGTGGCGGTTTCCACGACGGCTCTCCTCAAGCTTGTGGGGCGATGCGGGGAATCACTCCCCGTTTCGCTCGGACACAGGTCTAAACGGGGAGACAGTCCCCGGATATTTCCCGCCGCCCGACTTTCTTTCCGTGACCCGCGTCACACCTTCTCGGGCGAGAAACCCACGATCGGTCGCACCCAGCGAGCGCCCGCGCACCCTCCGGCAGAGGGTGATCGAAAGGGTGCAGCCAGGACCGGCGGCTGCCGTGAGGGGAAGGCCCACGCATGCAGCAGCCGACCTGGAGGCAGATACGCGGGGCCCGACGCGGCGCGGCACTCGCCGCGTGCGCCGCCCTTGCCCTCACGGTCACCACATCGGCGAGCACCGGCCGCCTGATGGAGGAGTCACCCACGGCGGCGGGCCCGGTCTCCCTGGCCCGAGCGACGACACTCAGCCCGTGCATGATCAACGGCACGATGGGCGTCCAGATGTCGGAGGGCATGCCCACGTCCGCCGGCTACTCCCGCTCCACCGGCACCGTCCGCGCCCTGAACCTGATGGTCGACTTCTCCGACGCCCCCGGCGAGGGCAGCGCGCTCGACCGGCTCGCGGAGTTCTTCCCGCAGACGTCGGACTGGTTTCGCACCAGCTCCTACGGGCGTCTCGACTACCGCCCCGAGTCGCCGGTCGCCGACTGGCTGCGGATGCCCAAGAGCTTCAAGCAGTACGGGATAGAACGCGGCGCCCCCTTCGATCCGGGCTACCGCGATCTGGTCAAGGACATCGTGGCGGCGGCGGATCCGCAGGTGGACTTCCGGGAGTACGACCTGGTGAACATCCTCATCACGCCGAACGCGGGCCCTTCCGCGCTCGACACGGTCCTTTCGGTGACCTTCGCGGGCAACACCGAGGCGCCCGTCGCGGACGGCGTCCCCGTCTCCAACGCGTCCTTCGTCTACAGCCGCCAGGACGACGGCTCGGGCAGCTACCGCGAGACCGGCTACCGCGTGCTCCCGCACGAGAACGGCCACGTCTTCGGACTGCCCGACCTCTATACGCAGGAGGGCGGCGGCGCGGTCGGCCACTGGGACATCATGAGCGAGGACTGGGGCGCCAACAACGACCTGCTCGCCTGGCACAAGTGGAAGCTCGGCTGGCTCGACGACGACCAGATCAGCTGCGCGTCGAACTCCGGCACCACCGAGCACACGATCAGCCCGCTGCCGACGAGCGGCGGCACCAAGCTCGCCTTCGTGCCGCTGAGCGCGGCCAGGGGTTACGCGGTCGAGGTGCGCACCCCGGGCGGCAACGACGAGGCGATCTGCAAGCCCGGCGTCCTGATCTACCGGGTGGACGCGGAGGTGGACACGGGCCAGGGCCCGGTCACCGTCTCCGACTCCACGAAGGACAGCGGCGGCTGCACGCGCCGGCCGAACGTCCACGCGGAGCTCTCCGACGCGACCTACGAGCCCGGCCAGACGTTCACGGACAAGAGGACGGGCGTGCGCATCACGGTGTCGGACATCGACGCGGAGGGCCGCTACCGGGTGCACGTCACGCGCCCGTGAGGCCACGGCTCAGCCGCCGTTGACCTTGGCGGAACCGGCGCCGGGCACGGTCTGCTGCACCTGGCGCAGGAAGGCCGCGTTGTTCGGGGTCTTGCGCAGGCGTTCGATGATCGCCTCCAGGTTGCCCTGCGCGTCCCTGCCGTGCAGGGCGCGCCGCAGGCCGCGTACGGCCGTCAGCTCGTCGGCGGGCACCAGGAGTTCGTCGCGGCGCGTGCCGGACGGGGTGACGTCCACGGCGGGGAAGACGCGGCGCTCGGCCATGCCGCGGTCGAGGCGCAGCTCCATGTTGCCGGTGCCCTTGAGCTCCTCGAAGTAGTAGTCGTCGGCACGCGATCCGGTCTCCACGAGCACGGTGGCGAGCATGGTCAGGGACCCGCCCTCCTCCGCCAGGCGCGCGGCACCGAAGAGGCGCTTGGGGCCCTGGATGGCGGCGGCGTCGACACCTCCGGAGAGGGTGCGGCCACCGCTGGAGGCCGCGTTGTTGTACGCGCGGCAGAGCCGGGTGAGGGAGTCGAAGAGCATGACGACGTCCTTGCCCTCCTCGGTGAGCCGCTTGGCGCGCTCGACGGCGAGTTCGGCCAGGGCGATGTGCTGCTTGGCGGGCCGGTCGAAGGTCGAGGCGAGCACTTCGCCGCGTACGGAACGCTTCATGTCCGTGACTTCTTCGGGCCGTTCGTCGAGCAGCACCACCATGAGGTGGGCCTCGGGGTGGTTGGCGGCGACGGCCGCCGCGATCTGCTGGAGCAGGACGGTCTTGCCGGTGCGGGGCGGCGCGACGATGAGGCCGCGCTGGCCCTTGCCGACGGGGGCGACCAGGTCGATGAGCCGGGTGGCGACGCCGCCGCCGCCCTCGCCCGGCGTTTCGAGGCGCAGCCGCTCGCGGGGATGCAGCGGGGTGAGGTCGCCGAACCGGGCGCGCCGGCCCAGGGCTTCGGCGGAGTGTCCGTTGACCCGCTCGACGGAGGTGAGGGTGCGGGCCTTGCCGCAGCTCCCCTGGACCATGTCGCCCGCGCGCAGGCCGAGTTGGCGGATCAGCGTGGAGGGGACGGTCACGTCGTTGGGGTTGGGGAGGCAGTCGCCGGTGCGCAGATGCCCGTTGGCGTTGTGACTGACGTCGAGGATGCCGGAGGCGGCGACGACGGGGGTCGTGGCGGATGTGGTGGTGCGGGTGGTGGTCTTGTTTCGGGTGATCGTTGCGGTACTCATGATGGGGTCCTTTCGCGGACATGCGAATGAGGGGCCCGGCAGGACGGTGTGTTCACGTCCCGTACGTCGGGCGGAGGGAAGAACTGCAGCAAAGGGCTTCGCGGAAATACGGAAATGCGGAAGCTTCGGAGCTGCGGGGGCCTCGGTGAGGCGGAAGAAAAGAAGATCGGCACCGGCGCCGCAGAAGGCGGCGTACACACGTGCTGTTCGCAAGGTAGCACAGCTTCAGGGCCTTCGAGCGTGACCTGGGTCACCAGGACGGCACCCCGGCCCGCACTCCCACCCGCGTACGTCCCACACAACAGGCGCCCCGGTTATGTGGGCCCCGCACATGGGATCCCCACCCGGCGCGCCCTTACGTTTCCGGCCATGACGAGCCCCACTCCCGGCCTCACACCCGGTTCCCCCCTCGGCCCCACTCCCCGCGGTGACGCCCTCGCAGGAACCTCCGGGCCCGACCTCACCGGCCGCACCGCCCTGGTCACCGGCGGCGCGAGCGGCATCGGGCGGGCGTGTGCCGTGGCCCTGGCCGAAGCCGGCGCCTTCGTCCATGTGGTGGATCTGCACGCCGACGCGGCCAAGGATGTCGCCGACGGGATCGACGGCGAGGCGCACGCGGTGGACCTCGCCGACCCGGCGGCCGTGCACACCCTGCCCACCCGCGTCGACATCCTCGTCAACAGCGCGGGACTCCAACACGTCGCCGCCATCGAGGAGTTCCCCCCGGAGCGGTTCACCCTGATCCAGCAGGTCATGGTCACCGCGCCGTTCCTGCTGCTCCGCCGGACCCTGCCCCACATGTACGCGAACGGCTGGGGCCGCGTCGTGAACATCTCCAGCGTGCACGGCCTGCGGGCCAGCTCCTTCAAGTCCGCCTACGTCACCGCCAAGCACGCCCTGGAGGGCCTGAGCAAGGTCACCGCCCTGGAGGGCGCCCCGCACGGCGTCACCAGCAACTGCCTCTGCCCCGGTTACACCCGTACGCCCCTGGTCGAGGACCAGATCAGCGCCCAGGCCGCCGCCCACGGCATCCCGCCCGAGCAGGTCCTCACCGACGTACTCCTGCGCCGTTCCGCGGCCAAGCGCCTCATCGAGCCCGAGGAGATCGCCGCCGCCGCGCTCTGGCTCTGCGGCCCGCACAGCGGCTTCGTGACCGGGGCCTCCCTGCCCCTGGACGGCGGCTGGACCGCCAGCTGAACTCCCCTTCCCCCAGCTTCACTCCACGTCCCCATCGAGAACGGATCACGCCATGGCAGCCGCAACGCCGCGTGCCCAGGGCAAGACCCCGGGCACGCCAGGTATCGCCCGCATCATCAGCGCAAGCCTCATCGGCACCACCATCGAGTGGTACGACTTCTTCCTCTACGGCTCTGCCGCCGCCCTGGTCTTCAACACCCTCTTCTTCCCCGACAGCGACCCCCTGGTCGGCACCCTCCTCTCCTTCCTCACGTACGCCGTCGGCTTCGCCGCGCGCCCCATCGGCGGTGTCGTGTTCGGCCACTTCGGCGACAAGATCGGCCGCAAGAAGCTGCTGGTGCTCAGCCTGATGATGATGGGCGGCGCCACCTTCGCGATGGGCCTGCTGCCCACCCACGCCACGCTCGGCGTCGGCGCCCCGATCCTGCTCACGGTGTTGCGCCTGATCCAGGGCTTCGCGCTCGGCGGCGAGTGGGGCGGCGCCGTCCTGATCGTCTCCGAGCACGGCGACGACAAGAACCGCGGCTTCTGGGCCTCCTGGCCGCAGGCCGGCGCCCCCGGCGGCAACCTCCTGGCCACCGGCGTCCTCGCGCTCCTGGCCGCGGTCCAGTCCGACGAGGCGTTCCTCGCCTGGGGCTGGCGCATCCCGTTCCTGCTCTCGGGCGTGCTCGTCATCATCGGCCTGTGGATACGCGTCTCGGTCTCGGAGTCCCCGCTGTTCCTTCAGGCACAGGCGCGGGCGGAGGCGGAGGCCGCCAAGGGCGGCGCGGCGGCCCAGAAGCAGGACGCGCCGGTCGTCGAGGTCTTCCGGCACAACTGGCGCGGCGTCCTCACCGCGATCGGCACCCGGCTCGGCGAGAACGTCTCGTACTACATCCTCACGGCCTTCGTCCTGGTCTACGTCACCGTGCACCTGGAACTGCCCAAGAGCACCGCCCTGAACGCCGTACTCATCGGCTCCGCCGTGCACTTCGTGACCATCCCGCTGTGGGGCGCGCTCTCGGACCGCATCGGCCGCAGGCCCGTCACCCTGATCGGGTCGATCGGCATGGCGGCGTGGGCGTTCGCGTTCTTCGCGCTCGTCGACAGCGAGTCCTTCACGGTGATCACCCTCGCCGTCACGGTCGGGCTGCTCTTCCACGGCGCGATGTACGGGCCGCAGGCCGCCTTCATCTCCGAGATGTTCGACACGAAGGTCCGCTACTCCGGCGCCTCGATGGGCTCCCAGCTCGCGTCCATCATCGGCGGCGCCCTCGCGCCGATCATCGCGGTCGAGCTGCTCAAGGACTTCGACTCCGCGACGCCGGTGGCGCTGTACGTCTGCGTGACCGTGGTGATCACGACGCTCACCGTCCTGGTGGCGAAGGAGACCCGGGGCCGCTCACTCGCCCAGGAGCGGCATTCCGCTCCCGAGGATTCCCCGGCCACCACCGCCTCGGCGACAATCTCCCCCTGAACCGCAGCGCACCGCACCACCAGCACGCGCACCCCGCTCCCGGAGGCGACCCGTCGTATGACCAGCTCCTCAGACGCCGCCGCCCACCGGGAGCAGGCGTGCACCGCTGCCGCTCTGCGCGAACTGCTCGACCTGCTCGCGAAGGACGCGCCCGCCGAGCAGTTCGCCCGCCCCGCCGCGGCGGCCCGCGCGGCCGGGGCGAGCGGCGCCGAGCTCACCGCGATCGACGAAGCCACCCAGACCGCGCTGCGCGTGCGCCGCACCCTGAACCAGCACCAGCGCAGGGAGGCCGAGCTCACCGCCCTGTTCGACACCGCGGGCGACCTCGCGGCCCTGCGTGACCTGGACGCGGTCCTGCGCGCCATCGTGCACCGGGCCAAGCTGCTGCTGCGTACGGACGTCGCGTACCTCTCCCTCAACGACCCGGCCGCGGGCGACACCTACATGCGGGTGACGGACGGCTCGGTCTCCGCCGCGTTCCAGAATCTGCGCCTGGGCATGGGCGAGGGGCTCGGCGGCCTCGTCGCCCAGACCGCCCGTCCGTACGCCACCGGGGACTACGAGGTCGACCCCCGCTTCCAGCACACCACCCCCATCGACAGCGCCGTACTGGAGGAGGGCCTGCACGCCATCCTCGGCGTGCCGCTGCGCCAGGGCACCCACGTCATCGGTGTCCTGTACGCCGCCGACCGCACCGCCCGCGCCTTCACCCCGGACGAGGGCGCGCTGCTCTCCTCGCTGGCCGACCACGCGGCGATCGCCATCGACAGCGCCCGCCGCATGGAGGAGACCAGGGCCGCGCTCGTCGACCTGAACGCGGCCTCGCAGACCATCCGCGCACACAGCGAGGCGATGCTGCGGGCCGAGGACGCGCACGACCGCCTGACCGATCTCGTGCTGCGCGGCGGGGACTTCACCGAGGTCGCCACCGCCATCGGCGCGCTCCTGAGCGGCGGGACCCTCATCCACGACGCGGACGGCACGGAGCTGGCCCGCGTGGATGCCGCCCCCCGCACGCCCCAGGCCGACTTCTGCGCACCGCCCCCGGCCAAGGCGGTCGCCGCCTCGCGCGCCAGCGGCCGGGCCGTGCCCCTCGACGGCACCTGGGTGTGCGCGGTCCTGGCGGGCCCGGAGCTCCTCGGCAGCATCGCCCTCACCGGCAGGCCCGACCTCGGCGAGGCCGACCGCCGCCTCTTCGAACGCGCCGGGGTCGTCACCGCGCTGCTCCTGCTCCTGCGCCGCTCGGCCGCCGAGGCCGAGGACCGCGTGCGCGGCGAACTCCTCGGCGATCTGCTCTCCCTCTCCGGCACCCCGGGCCGCCTCGCCTCGCGCGCCCGCCGCCTGGACGTCGACCTGGCGCTGCCCCACGCGGTCTTCGTCGCCCACGGCGACACGGCGTCCCGCAGGCTGCTGCTCTCGTCGGCCGCCCGCGCCGCCCGCACCCGCTGCGGGCTCTCGGGCCTGCACCACGACCACGTGGTCCTGGTGCTCCCGGCCGACGACACCGGCGTACGCGCCCGCGCGCTGGCCGCCGAGCTCACCCAGGCCGCCGGGGCCCCGGTCACGGTCGGCGCGGCGGGCCCCGCCACCGGCCCCGAGGCCCTCTCCCAGGCGCACGCGGAAGCCCTGCGCTGCCTGTCCGCCCTGCGCGCGCTCGGCCACACCGGCCAGGGCGCGGACCTGCCCGACCTCGGCTTCCTCGGCGTACTGCTCGGCGACGACACGAACGACACGAACCTCGACTCGTACGTACGCCGCACGCTGGGCCCCGTCCTGGACTACGACACGAAGCGCGGCACCGAACTCATCCACACCCTGCGGGCCTACTACGCCTGCGGGATGAGCCAGTCCAAGGCCAAGGAGTCCCTCCACGTCCATGTGAACACCGTGGTCCAACGCCTGGACCGGATCGGCCACTTGCTGGGCGCCGACTGGCAGTCCCCCGAGCGCTCCCTGGAGATCCAGCTCGCCCTGCGCCTGCACGCCTACACCTGGGCGGCCACGTCTCCCTGATCTCCGGCGGCTTCCGCGTCCGTCGCGTCCTTCGCGGGTGCCGCGGCCGGTACGAGGAAGGTGGCGACGAGCCCGAGGACGACGAAACCGGCGGCGACATAGCCGCCGATGGCGACCCCGTCGGTCATCGCCGAGCGCGCCGCGTCGGCGAAGGACGCGGTCTCCGGGCGATCGGCGAGCGGCCCGATGGCGGCTCCCGCACTGTCGGTGACGGCGCCGGTCAGCCGGTCGGCCTGCGTCCCGGACAGCCCGGCATCGCTCAGCCGATCGCGCAGATTCGTACTCAGCGTGGTGAAGAAGACGGTGGTCAGGGCGGCGATCCCGAGCGCGGAACCGAGCTGGCGGAAGGCGCTCTGAATCCCGGATCCCTGCCCCGCACTCTCCTGCGGCACCTCGGCGAGGACCACATTGGTGACCTGGGCGGTGGCGAACCCGATGCCGATCCCGTACGCGAAGAGCATCAGCGCGACCGCCCACCAGGAACTGTCCGGAGCCGCGACGACCCCGACCCCCGCGAGCCCCACCACCTCCAGGGCGAGCCCGATCCGCACCTGCCCCAGCGCCGGGACCTTGGCGGCCAGCGGAAAACTGGCGCCGGTCGCGACGAAGCTGCCGATGGCGATGGGCACGAGCGCGAGCCCGGCCTGCAAGGCGCTGTAGCCGAGGGTGAACTGGAGCCACAGCGGGAGCACCGCGACGATGCCGAACTCGCCGAGGCCGATGATCAGGGTCGCGATGTTGCCGTTGCGGAAGGAGGCGATGGAGAACAGCCGTACGTCCATCAGGACGCGCGCGACCTGTGCCGGGTCACCGCTCCGGCTGAGCGCGATCTGCCGCCGTACGAAGGCGAACAGCGTGCCGGCGGAGAGCACGAGCGCGACAAGAACGGGCGAGGGCCCGCTCCCCCACCGCACCCCGAGAACCTCCAGCGGCTCGATGCCGACGATCCACCCGTACGTACGCCCTTCGACGAGCCCGAAGGCGAGCAGCCCGAGCCCGACGGCGGAGAGCACCGCACCGGCCACGTCGACCCGCCCCTTGGTGCGCGGCGAGGGCGCCATGTAGAGCAGCACGCCGACGGTGACGAGGACGGACAACGGCACGTTGATGCCGAACGCCCAGCGCCACGAGACGTGTTCGGCCAGCCAGCCGCCGAGCAGCGGACCGAGCGCCGCGGCGCCGCCGATGGTCGAGCCCCAGATGGCGAAGGCCTGGCCGCGCGCCTTGCCGGTGAAGGTCGCGTTGAGGAGGGAGAGCGAGGTCGGCAGGATCATCGCGGCGCCCGCGCCCTGCAGGAAGCGGGCCAGGATCAGCAGCCCGCTGCCGGGCGCGAGCCCCGCGAGCACGCTGGTCGCGCCGAAGACCACGACACCCGCGACGAAGATCCGCCGGGCGCCGAAGATGTCCGCGAGGCGCCCGGTCAGCAGGAGCAGCGCGGCGAAGACGATCGCGTACGACTCCTGGATCCACTGCGCCTGGCCGGAGCTGGCGTCCAGGTCCCCGATGACCGAGGGGACGATCACGTTGACGATCGTGGTGTCGACGACGATCAGGGCGACGCCGAGGGCGATGGCGACGAGGCCGAGCCAGCGGTGGGCGGATGGCGTTGCGGACGGCCTTGCGGGGGACGGGTCACGCATTGCAGATACCTCCACAGTGAAGTAATTCCACGGTGAAGGTAATATCGGCCCGGTAAGTTGTCAAAGCACGAACGCGGCACGAGTACGGTCGGCAGAGAGGGCGGGCGCAGTGACGGAGGCGGGCGCAGTGACGACGGAGGAACCGACCCCCGGTCCGACACCCGGCGAGGTGACGGAGCAGCGCGAGCGCCTGATGGAAGGCCTGCGGGGCTACGGCGAGCGCTACAACGAGCTCAGCCGCCGCTTCGCCGTCTGGCTCGGCCTGCACTCCACGGACGCGGACGCCCTCCTGGAGATCGTCATCGCCGAGGACCGCGGCACCCCGCTCTCCCCGGCCCGCCTCAGCGAACGCATCATGCTCTCCTCGGGCGCCACGACCGCGCTCCTCAACCGCCTCGAAGGCGCGGGCCACATCGTCCGCACCCGCGAGCACACGGACCGCCGCGTCGTCACGCTGCACAGCCTCCCGGGCATCCGGGAACGCGCCGACGAGTTCTTCACGCCGCTGGCCGTCCGCATGGACGCGACGATGGCTCATTACCCGCCCGAACTCCTCGAACGCTTCGAGGCGTTGCTGGCGGACCTGCGGACGGCGATCGACGCGGATCTGGCGGAGCGGGACGGGACGCCGGGGCCGAGCTGATCCGGTAGCCCCCGCCCGACCGCTGCCGCCCGGCGGCTGCGACGGCAACCATTCCTCCCCCTGGCGGCGACTGCCCTGCGCAACGCACAACGCGCACCGCGCACCGCGCACCGACTATCGCCAGGGCGGATGAGGCAATGAGAGCGATCAACGACGACCGCGATGACCGTGATGACCGCGACGACGGCAGGGCGCGGCACCGCAGGCGCCACCGACTGAGCCTGACGGTCGGCATCCCGGTGGCCATGGCGGCCGCGGCGGGCCTGACGTACGGCACGGCGTTCGGAATCTTCGGCGAGGACGCGCAGCCAAGCGCATCGGCGGCGAGCACCCAGGCACCCGCCCCCGCCCCCGCCCTCCGGTCCGACGAGACCGCCGACGGCTTCGCTTCCGTCAACGCCATGGGCCAGAACGGCACGTACGGCGGACGCGACGGAGAGACGGTGACGGTAAAAACCCTCGCGGACCTGGAGAGATACGCGACGTCCTCCGACCCCTACGTGATCATCGTGGCCGCGACGATCACGATGGACCCGAAGGGCAAGGAGATCAAGGTCGCATCGGACAAGACGATCATGGGTTCAGGCGCCTCGGGTACCTCGGGCGCCTCGGGCCAGATCGTCGGGGGCGGCTTCTTCCTGGGCCAGGGCGTGCACAACGTCATCATCCGGAACCTCACGATCCGGGACTCGTACGCGGGCACGTGGAACGACAAGGAGCATGACTTCGACGCCGTACAGATGGACGGCGCGCACCACGTCTGGATCGACCACAACGACCTTCGCCACATGGCGGACGGCTTGATCGACAGTCGCAAGGACACGACGTACCTGACGGTGTCCTGGAACAAGCTGAGCGACAACAACAAGACATTCGGCATCGGCTGGACGGAGAACACGACGGCCGACATCACGATCCACCACAACTGGCTGCGCGAGACGGAGCAGCGCAACCCGTCCACCGACAACGTGGCCCACGCGCACCTCTACAACAACTACCTCCAGGACGTGGCAGGCACCGACATCACGTCCTCCTACGGCAACTACGCGCGCGGCAAGACAAGAATGCTCCTGGAGAACAGCTACTTCGAGGACATCAAGAACCCCGTGACGAGGGACAGTTCGGCGGCGATCGTGCAGCGCGGAAACGTCTTCGCGGGAACGAGCGGGCGCAACGAGAGCGGCGGCAAGGCGTTCGACCCTACGAGCTTCTACGCCTACAAACTCGACAAAGGTACGGAGGTCCCGTCGAAGGTGAAGGCGGGCGCGGGTCCGCGCGAGAGCCTCGCGACCACGACCGCGACGGCATCCACCCTCACGGTGGCAAAGGACGGCAGCGCCCGGTACAGGACAATCCAGTCCGCGGTGAACGCGATCCCGGCGAACAACCCCTCACGGGTGGTCGTGTCCATAGCCCCGGGAACGTACCGCGAGACGGTAAAAATCCCGCCCACCAAGCCGCACGTCACGCTCCAGGGCACGGGCGGCAGCCGCAAGGACACGGTGATCGTGTACGACAACGCGGCGGGCACCCCGAAGCCGGACGGCTCCGGCACGTACGGCACCTCGGGCAGCGCGACGGTCGCGGCGGAGGCGGACGACTTCCAGGCCCGCAACGTGACGATCGCCAACGACTTCGACGAAAAGGCGAACCAGAACATCGCGGGCCACCAGGCGGTGGCGCTGCGCACGGCGGCGGACAAGGCGTACCTGGACAACGTGATCGTCGAGGGCGACCAGGACACGCTGCTCCTGGACACGGCGGCGAAGGAGAAACTGGGCCGCGCGTACATCAGGAACTCCTACGTCATCGGCAACACGGACTTCATCTTCGGCCGCGCGACGGCGGTGGTGGACCGCTCGGTGATCACCCTCAAGAAACGCTGGGACGGCACGTCACAGGGCTACGTGACAGCACCGAGCACGCCGGCGGGCCGCAACGGCTTCCTGATCACGAACACGACGGTGACCGGCGACGTATCGCCCCGCAGCTTCCACCTGGGCCGCAACTGGCACGCGGGCGGCGACGCGACCCTGTCCCCCCAGACGACGTTCCGCGACTCCACCCTGAGCGCCGCCATCAGGACGACGCCCTGGACGGACATGGGCGGCTTCCCCTGGAAGGCGGACCGCTTCGCGGAGTACAAGAACAAGGGCCCAGGCGCAGGCCCGGCAAGCGAAGACCGCCCACAACTGACCGAGCCCCAGGCAGCGACCCAGGAAAAGGCGGACTGGCTGGGCAACTGGACCCCAGCTCCCTAAACGAACCGGGGGGGGCGGCCCTGCCCCCACACCGCCCCGCCACCCCGATCCGCTACCCTGTCTGGAACCGCCATCCGTGGCGGCACCAGTACGCCTTCGTAGCTCAGGGGATAGAGCACCGCTCTCCTAAAGCGGGTGTCGCAGGTTCGAATCCTGCCGGGGGCACGCAGTAGACCAGGGAAGAGACCCCGGAAACCGCAGGTCAAGCGGGGTCCGGGGTCTCTTTGTCTCAGCTCTGGGTACAGTCTCGATACAGGGTTGCACACCCTGAACGCACCCCTAGTACGGGGGCGCGGCTCCTAAATATCCCCTAAATGATCAAGTCGTCGCCGCAGGTGGCGATACACATGCGTCCGCCCCCCTCGCGCATCGAGGGGGGCGGACTTGTGGTGCGCCGTCGAGGGAACCAGAGGGCCACCAATGGGCCCGACAGCGCACGATCTTGGGTTGTTCATCAGCTACGACTTCTCACCCTGTCTAACGGATGCGCTGCTTCCACGTCATTCGCCCGTTCGAGTGAACACGTGTTCGATTACTTCAGACTACAGCTAGCTCTGCGGCGCCAGGCATATGCCGCAGAGCTCTAGTCACGCATCTTCACGTTTTCCGCCACGTTCGGCCTTGATCAGCCAACTGATCAAGAAGCGACCACTTGGGTACTGACACGCACCTTGACTGCACATTGTGTGTGCAGGTGCCCGCCCGACGTAACCCCCGACCCGACTGGGTCCTGCAACGACGCGTCACCCTGGGGCACCGCATCGCGCAGCTACGGCACGCCGCTGACCTATCCCAGGAACAGCTCGGCGACCAGGCAGGGATCGAGCGGCGCAGCATCCAGAGGTATGAGGCGGGCACACGCGACCCTCAGTACTCGGACCTGCTTCTGATTGCCCACGCCCTGCGGGTACACCTCGCCGACCTCCTCGACTAGACGACTGCCGGGCGGGGGCTGGGCTCGACTGCCGCTTCATACCCTCCCATCGCATGGCATATGCAGGGAGTGTGTATACGGCACGCACGGCTGCATTCCGTTCGTGCCCCGTGTGAATGAGCGGCCCGCCCCCATGCTCACCGTCGGGCGGGCCGCTCTCCCTCGCCGTGGGTCCGACGCACCACGGCAAGGGGGTCTAGGGGTGGCGCCGGACGAACGTCCGGCGGTCCGCGCAGGCTTCGTGCAGGCGGACCGTGATGCCGCCGGCCGAGATGGAGACCTTCGCGAAAGTCCTGAACTTCTGGCCCCGGGTGATCGGCTTGTCGCAGTACCCGCAGAACCACGTGCCCTCGCTCATCGCCGTGCCTCCCTCAACTCCTGCCGCAGCGCTCTGCCTTCGGTGCAGCGGGCGGGCTCGTCGGCGCACTGCTCGCAGCTCTGTATGTGGGCGAGGAGCGCCAGGTATGCGGGCCGTGAGGCGCAGAGTCGGCAGGAGCGGGGGAACCAGGTGAAGCCGCCTTCGCCCCTGTGCTCGCCGAGCTCTACGGCCGTCGCCGTACAGAGGGTGACAGCGCACCGTACGCAGGCACGGCCGCACGTCTGCGCCACGGACAAGGAGTCGAGCTCAGGCAGGGCGGCTTCCAGCGCGATCTCTCTGAGTTGGGTCATCGGAACGCCTCCGCGGGAAGTCTTGGGCCGCCGCCTGGGCCGAGTGCGGCGGCGAGATACACGGGATCCGTGACGCGGCCGGAGCCGTCGGGTGCGACGAGCCAGAAGCGGCCAGCGGCAGGACGGTGTGCGGGCGGGCAGTGCATCGGCCAGCCGAAGGGTTGCAATGAGATATGCCGGACGTCCGCGAGTTCCTCGGCAGCCTCAAGCGGGACGAGCCACCAGGCGGTGTCGAGGCCGGGGTCCAAGAGGAGCGGGCCTCTGGCATGTGGCGGTATCCGCTTCACAGCCTGGAGGGCAGTGCCGAGTTGGGCCTCTGCGGCGAGCCAGCGGGCGCAGTGGATCGGTGCGAGGCCGTCCATCTCCCACACCTCGTGGGCGAGCTCGGGGCGACGGGCGCAGTTCGCGAGCCAGGTATCCCCTGCGTCTCGCTCTGGTGTGGTGCGCGTCTTTGCAGCCATGACCAGCACCGTAGGAGTGGCCGAGAATCACGACGCGGTCCGATTCTCGAATATTCGACGCTCTCCCGTGGCGATTCGCTGTGATGCTCAGGGAGTCTCAAGGTAGGCCCGCGCGCGTGCCAAGACGCGGTGAGCTTGCGAGCCGTAGACGGCGGCTCCGGAGAGAGCGTTCCACACACGACGGTAGAGGTGCACGCTGTCGGCGTCGTCCAGCCACAGCTCGGCATGCCAGTCCTCGACGATGGCGAGCCGATCGTCATACAGCCAGAAGCCGTTCGCCGGCGGGATGGCGACACCCGCCCCTAAGGGCACGATGCCGAGCTTCACAGTATCCAGGCCGATAGCGCCGACGAGGCGGTCGAGTTGAGCGGCCAGGACGTGCGCGGGCGCTACGCCAGCGTGCAGGGCGGCCTCCCACATGACGATATGGAACGTCCTGCCGGACCGGTACAGCAGCTCCTGACGCTTCACGCGCGCCCGTACCGCGTCGTCGAGATCTCGCGGTGACTGGTGGAGCTCGGCGTATCGGGCGAACACGTGACGGGCGTAGTCGGGCGTCTGGAGAATGCCGACGATCATGGCGCCCTCCCACGCGCGGAGCACCGTGGACCGCTCATACTCGACCGTCAGCGCATCCTGAACCGGTCGGTGCCCGGCACGCAGTTGACGACGCCACGACCGGACGTGCGACTCAATGCCTTGAAGACGTGCTCCAAGTTCCTCGGCCGCAGCGGGCTGTCCCACCGCGCGGGCCCACGATGCGAGATCCTCCATCGTCGGAGTCTGGCGGCCCGCTTCGATCTTGCTGATCTTCGACTGTGGCCAGCCCAGGCGTTCCGCGAGGATCCGCTGGGAGACACCGGCGCGCAGCTCACGGAGCCGCGCGCCAAGAGCCGTCCGTCCTTGCTGATAGTCGGTGCTCACATGGCGAACGTACCCGCTACGCCTGGTCGTACGGGATGGCGTGGTGCCAGGCAGCTTCACGGGCCTGCGCGTACCGGAGCACCTCGACAGGGTTCGTAATCAGCTCGACGCCGGTCATCATGTCGGCCTCATCGTGATGGAGCAGGGCCACTACTCGGGAGTCGAACAGCCAGAAGTCCTCACGGGGAAGCCGGAGTTCGTCAGCCCGGCTGCGAGGCAGAACCCGGATGTCCTCGCCCGCGGCGCTGTTGCGGCGGGCGTTGTCGAGGAGGTACCGCTGACCATCGGTCGGCGGCTCATCCAGGATCCGCACACGCTCGAAGCGCTTCCCGAGCGCGGACTGTTCGCGACGCTCCACGCACCACGGGTCCTCGAGGTCCCAGTCGACGCGTCCCTCCTCGAGGAACTGGCGATACGTGTCCTGCTCCTCGTCGAACGCGTACCGGCGGCGGGTCTCCAGCCGCCATGCGGAGTGCTTGAAGCTGGTGAACATGCCGTCGAACTCGTCGAAGGTGATGAACTGCGGCACGTGCGCGGGCTCCTTGGGGCTGAAGTTGGCGAGCAGCTCGCGGGGCACCGTGACAGCGTCCTCGTCAGCCGTCAGGTTATCGAGCTGGCCGAGCTCGCCCGCATCGGTCAGTCGGTCGCCTTGGACGACGTACCGATCAGTGCCGGGGATTTCGTACAGGGTGGGACATCCGTTGTTGCCGCTGTTGGTGCCGACTTTCCACAGGCGTCGCGTCATGGCGTTCCCCTTCGTGGTGGGTGGACGCTCGCACCGTAGCCCCCGACGGACTACACGCAAGAGGGCATCTGGGCATGACGAAAGGCCCCCTGCGCTGCCGTGTGGGCAGCGCAGGGGGCCAGGTCATGGACGCCAGGGTGTGAGGTCGAGGTCTGCCGGTGGCTCGGGCGCGGGGCCAGCGGGAGTATCAGGACCCACGCGCTTGGCCCATCGCCAGATCTCGATTACGTAGCTGGTCAGGAGCTTGCGCTGCGTGCGCTCGTCCACGAGATCCTTACGCAGTTCGTTCGCGATCGTCGTGAAGTCCGAGCGCCGGTTCGTGGCGCGCGACTGCGTCCACGTCAGCAGCCCCACCAGCAAGGCCACACCAGCCGCGGCCATCGCCCCCACGTCCATCAGCGGCCTCTCTTTCTGAACGGGATCGGCAGCGGGTCATCCATCCCCGAGACGAGGACGACGCCGATCGTGAACGCCCCCCAGCCGCAGGCCGATCCGACTGCTTCCGGGTACGTGGTCGCCGCCGAGACGGTGAACGCGCCGGACCACAGGCCAGCGGGGAAACCGAGCGCCGTGTACCCCGCAGCCTGCAGCCGGGGGCAGTTCACGACAAGGCCCGCGAGGGCAGCGGCGATCCCGCAGGCGACCCACATCCACCCGAGGACGTCGAGAGGCACGTACCGCGTGACATCGACGAGGCCGCGCGCGGTGCCGTAACGCGGGTTGTCGACGATGCCCAGCCCGCCGTAGAGAGCCCAGCCGACGCCGACGGTGACGAGAAAGGCGCGGCGGCGCGAGAACGCCGGCCGCGCCGCCACGCGCCACATCAGAGGCTCGTCGGGCCGCGCGGGGTGCTCGGCGCGGCGACGGTCTCGGTGATGCCGGGGCCAGTGGTGCCGCCGCTCGTCGCAATCGCGGTGAGCAGCGCCAAGGCCGCGGCGAGGCCACCCACCGAGAACGCCTCGGCCCAGTCGACATCCACGATGCCCAGCCCGTCAGCACTCACGGCGCCGAGGGTGGCCTGGGCCATCGTGCGCACCATGCGCTCGAACGTCGCCTTCCAAAAGGCTGCAGTCGTCATCGAGTTACCTCACTTCTTGGGGAGCTTGAGCTTCTGGCCGACCTTGAGCTCGTCGGGGTCCGGGAGGTTGTTCAGCTTGGCGATCTCGCGCCAGCGCGCGGCGTCGCCGAGCTTGGCCCTGGCGATCGTCGAGAGGGTGTCGCCCTTGCGGACGGTGTACGTGCTGGTGCCCGTGCCCGGCTTGGACTTCAGGCGCTTGGTGATGCGGGCCTGCATCGCCGCCCAGTCGACCCCCCTGGGGTCGACCTTGCCGGGCTGCCAGTCGAGGTGACGGAGCACGGAGCGGACCGTCCATCCGTGCTTGCGGCAGATCGCCGTGGCGACCAGCTCGATGGCGAGCAGCTGCGCGGCGGGCCACGGGTCCTCGCCGTCGCCGAGGTTCTCGCACTCGAAGCCGTAGAAGTGCCGGTTCCCGTCGGTGTTCGCCTCGTTGTCCGGCGGCAGCGCACGCTCGGCGATGACGGCCTGCAGCACGTCGTCGTCGCCCAGGCCCGCGTGGTTGGCGCGGCCGTAGCCGACGAGGTGGACGCGGCCGTCCTTGGTGATGACGCCGTGGCAGAGCGGGCCGGGCAGGGTGGGGTGTCCGTCGCGGCAGATGGCGACGGTGCGCGCCGAGCCAGACGTGACGGTGTGGTGGATCATCACGCCGTGCACGGGCCCCCAGGCGCCCTTGTGGTTGCGGTTGTGGTCGCGCCAGTCACCGACCTCGACGACGGTCACGCCCTCGTCGCGCAGCGCGTCGAGGAACGATCCTGCGGACAGCGGCGGGGCCATCAGCGGCCGCCCTGCGAGTCGAGCCCGGCACGCACGGCGGCGTCCTTGGACTCCAGCAACTTGCGGAGTGCCACAGAGAGCTCGGGTCCGGGCGGCAGCGCCTCCACCAGTTGGTTCGCGAGATCGGCGAACGGGGCGGATACCGCCCTCAAGTGTTCGGGTAGATGCCCGAACGTGAAGTAGCGGAGGATCGGCGGGACGGAAGGATCGGCCATGGGAACTCCAGACATGAGGAAAGCCCCGGCCAGGCGGCGCGGGGCGTGCAGAGGTGCAGGGGGTTACTGAATGTCGGTCGCTGTCGTGTTCGGGGACGTCGAGGCGTCCTCGATGCCGGTTCCGCCGGCGCCGGACCAGGTGCCGCGCATGTCGTTGCCGAAGCGGTGGATGCCGGTGCCGCTGGAGATGGACAGGCCGCGCACGGCCTTCGTGGCGCTCGCTCCGGGGCGGCTCTTGTTGCCGCTGATGGCGATGGCCACCGGGTTGGTGGAGACGCGGATGCCGTAGGCGCTTGAGGCGACGCGGTTGGCGCCGTCCACGAAGTTCGTGCGGATCTGGATGTCCGTGCCGCCCTGGACGAGGATCCCGGAGTTCGCAGGGTCCCGGATGTGGTTGCCGATGATCTCGGAGTTGTCGGTGGTGACCATCGTGATTCCGTGCGCCCCAGAGGTCCACACGATGTTGCTGCTGATCAGCAGGTTGTTGCCGTCCTCCGTGCTGATACCGGTGCCCGCGGTGTTGGCGATGACGTTGTCGCCGACCGCCGCCCGGGACACGTATTGCAGCCGGATTCCAGCCTGTGACGAGGTGCTGCCGTCGATCGTGTTGCCGGTGATCGCCAAGTTCAGGATGGTGCCCGACACCTCGCCGAGCGCGATGATCGGCTCGTCGTAGGCCAGCCCGCCCCGGAAGCTGTTGCCGGACACCGTGAGGTTGCGCATGTTCTGGGAGGCGCCGGTCGGGTTGCCGTTGACGTCCTTCGTGTCCTCCGGGTCCGAAAGGATCACCGTGCGCAGCCGCACCCCGGAGCCGCAAGCGACGAAGGTGTTCCCGACGATCGTGCAGTCCTCGTAGTTGTACGCACTGACCGCGTACTGAAGGACCCCCTCGAAGCTGTTGTCCGAGATCCTGATCCGGCGGTGCCAGCGGCCGATCGTCGCCGAGTGCGAGCCGATCCCACGCGGCCACGCCGTCGTGCCTGCGGTCCCCGAAGCGCCGAAGTGGCAGCCCGTGATCAGGATGTCCTCGCACGGCGTGTGGTCGTAGGGGCCGAAGCCGCCGAACACGTCCACGCTCTTGGCGAGGTCGAGTTGCACGGCCTCGGAGAAATCTCTCCCACCCGGATCGACATAGCCCCTGAACTGGCATCCGCTGATCGTGCCGTGGGTCGTCGAGTTGAGCTCGATACCGTGGAAACCCGGAAGGTCGCGGATCTCCAGGTCCCGGACGACGATGTCCTTGGCGTGCCCGATCGAGATGCACATGGCCGAGCCGGTGAGCCCGACCGTGGTGCCGCGCATGTTCCACAGGCCGCCCTCGATGATGATCCGAGAGTGCCCCGTGTACCCGCCGAACGCTTGGCCCGAATCACCGTTGATCAGCATGGTTCCGGCGACGTTCCGCCGGAACTCCGCGCCCGCCATCAACGTGAGCCGGGTGTTCCCGTAGATCCGCAGGGTCTGCCCGATCAGGTACACGCCGGGCGGGACCAGGACCCAGGCGCCGCCCACATCCCGAGCGGCGTTCAGTGCAAGCTGGATGGCGGCTGCCGCGTCGATATTCCCGGACGCGTCCGCGCCGTAGTTGGTGACCATCAGCCAACTGCGCTGATTCATGGCCTCCAGGCGGCCCGCGGTGATGTCGTCACCGGGGAACCATTGCTCGATCGGGGTAGCCAAGGCGGGCCCTCCTTACAGGGATGCGATCGCCGGACGGGCGAGCCGAACGGCGGTCCCGATCAGATGCGGCTTGGTCACGCCGTTCACGTGCCGCACGACCGTGAGCCGCTGCCCGCCGACCACCTCGAAGTTGTCGAAGCGCAGAACGGGGCTGACGTTGGTGTTGCCTGCGAATCCGGAGGCCGTCAGGCCCACGGCGCCCTCGGCGATGAGGTTGGCGGTGATCGTGACGTCGAGCTGCCAGGTGGCGGGCTCGGCCGTGGCGACCTTCCATGCGCGCAGGCGGATGCGGTGGCCGTCGATACGGGCACGGAACTCGTACTCGTCCCCCGTCACGTAGGTCCCGGCCAGTTGCGGTGTCCCGCCCACCTGCGTCGTGTCACGGGTGACCGACAGGTACAGCTCGCCGCCCGTGGCGAAGTGCAGCCGAGCCCGGTAGTACGTGCTGGCGTTGACGTAGCGCAGCAGCACCGAGGGCACGAGGCTGGCCCCGGTGGACACCTGCCCGGCCTGGAACCGGCACCGGACCTCGCAGTCCTGCACCCCGGCCACCAGGGTCTGAAAGCGCACCGTGGAGACGGCTGTTGGGATCGTCACCACGCCGCGGGCCCCGTCCACCGAGCGATCCGACGCCGATCCGCCGGCCGTTGCCCACACCTGCCCGCCCGACGCGGTGCCCCAGCCGGACGCCACGGAGCGCGTGAAGGTGTCGGCCAGAGGCGCGATGGCCGTGGCCGACACCTCCTCGCCGCCGAGCTTCAGCGGGATGGGCAGCGCGGCCGGGCTCGTGGTCCAAGGCAGGCCCGCGCTGACCACGTCCAGAGCGGTGGCCGTATCGGTCGCTGCCGCGGCCAGCACGCACCCATCGGTGTCGGCCTTCGCGTACACCGCGTGGTCGGCCTTGGCGGTCATCCACGGCCCACCCGCCGAGCAGTTGAAATCGATGTCCCACTTCTGCAGGTCGAGGACGTCGTGCCAGCCCTGCACGATCAGGTCGACGTCGTCGTGGGAGACCCACGGGGGCAGCCCGGTCAGGCGGATGAGGTCGCCCTCGCGCAGCGCGAGGACGGCGGGGATCAGCTGCGGGGCCTTGTGGAGCATGACGGACACCGTCGGGTAGCGGGCCCCGTCGTAGGTCCCCAGGTGCAGACGCCAATACGCGTGCGGCTCGGCCTGGACGTCGTCGGCCAGCGACAGCGTGAGGGCCTCGTCGTACAAGCCGATCCCGTCGGGCGGGTCCTGCACCGACAGTGGGCCTTCCTCGAGGACGGCGCGCGCCGAGCTGCCGCCGGTGCGGGTGACGGTGATGTCGTTGCGGGTGGCCTCGTCGTCGTCGACCGGCTCCAGTGGGGCGGCCAGGCCGGGGGCGTCGTAGGCGAGGGTGAGGGCGGGTTCCTGGGTGTAGAGGGTGGAGCGGTCGCGGTAGATGAGGCCCAGGCGGGTGCGGGATTCGATCAGCAGGCCGCCGTCGACCTCGGCCGCCGACTGCAGCAGGTCGACGAGGGTCTCGGGGCGCTGCGGGCCCACGCGTTCGGGGGGAAGCGGTCCGGCGATGCGGGCCATCGGGATGGTCTCCTCGGTGGCCAGGCGCAGCATGCGCGCCCACGCAGTCTCACCGGAGTACGCGTTGTCGGATCCGGTGTACAGCGGCGACTCGGCGACGGGCAGCACGCTGAGGTGTCCGATCGCCCAGCCCTCGGTGGCCGCACCCCAGTTGCCGGTGACGGCGGTGACGCGTCCCGTGGTGCCGGTGACGGTGCGGCTGATGCCGCCCGCGTCGCCTCCGGGGTCCTGGAAGAACAGGCCCCAGGTGACGGTCCCGGCAGCCTCGCGCGCCCAGAAACGCAGGCGTACCCAGCCGTGGAAGACGTCGGAGCCCAGGCCGACGAGCTGGTCGACGATGGCCGTCCCGGACGAGTCGTAGCCGTACACGCGCCCGGACCCGTTGCGCATGCCTACCGACCAGCGGCGCACCGTGCCGGTGGCCGAGATGGAGACGATTTCCGGGTGAGGCTCGGCTGCCGCGGGGGCCTTGTCGTCGGCGGTGTAGACGAACTCGACCTGCCACTGCGTGGGGGTGGGGTGGCTGGGCACGATCGCGGACAGGGTGGCGGCCGCGCCGAGCTGGGGCAGTGCGCGCGAGCTGGGGAGCGTGTCGGCGCCGGCGAACTCCAGGCCGGTGACCGCTGCGGGCTGAACGCCCTTGATCGGCGAGTAGGCGCGGGTGGCCTCGCGCTCCTCTTCCATCGGCCAGTACGCGAGCGGGTTGCCGGAGGGGATGCGGCGGCGCAGCGTCGAGTCCAGCGGCTTGGCGCCCTGCCCGTAGCGGCGCAGGATGCCCGCCGCGTCCACGGGTGTCCACACGTCGGAGCCGTCGGGCTGCCACTTCTGTGGCCAGGCCGCGATCTCGCCGACGAAGCGTTCCGCGCGGTCTGAGATCCTCGCGGTCCCGGCGAGCGTCCAAGCCCGTCCGGCCGCGTCCGTGAAGCCGGTCGCGCCGGTCGCCTGCGCCGCAAAGTCCGGTGCGGCGACGAGGGTTCCGCCGATCCCGGAGCGCACCTCTGCGGCGTACACGCGGCCCTCGATCGGCGGCCGAGGAAGCGACGCGGTCAGATCGGCCGGCGCCACGGACAGGGCGGCCGTGCTGACGTAGATGGGGGCGGTGCCCGCCAGGGTCATCGGGTCCGCGAACTCCACCCAGGGGCCTGCCAGCGAGGGCGCCCAGTAGAAGCGGACGGTGTGGCCGCCCGCTCCGTCGTCGGCGTCCAGTGTGGTGCGCAGGGCCGCACGCTCGGGGAGCGCGGGCAGGGGCCGGGAGTGGAAGAAGCTTCCGGCGGCGGTGCCGTCGGTGGAGTAGGTCAGGTACAGGGCGCCGTCCTGCAGCCGCATCAGGTAGGAGCGCTGCCCGGCCGCCGCGTCCCATTTGCCGAGCAGCGTGCGGGCGCCGGGCCCGTACCAGTTGGCCTCGGCCTCGATGCGCAGGTCGAGGTCGCCGGTGATGTCCAGTGCGGCCGTATCCGGCGTCGTAGCGAAGGCGTCCGCGCTGCCGGGCAGTTCGAGGTAGCGGGTGGTGCCGGGCACCGAGAGGCGCACGCGGGTGTTGCGGCCGATGAGCCCGTACAGCGGGCTCATGGCGTTGCGCGGGCAGTACTTGCCGGACCTGTTGTTGATGGTCAGGGACAGCTTTCCGGGGTCGGTGCGGGCGCCCTGGTCGCGCCGCCCCACGTCGATGACCTTCACGTCGCGCACGTACACGTCGGCGCTGATGTTGGTCCACACGCCGCCCAGGTACAGCTCGGTGCGAATGTCGAGGGGGGTGCTGGGGAACGCCACGGGTGCCTCCTTATCGGCCGAAGGCGGTCTGTACGTCGCCGCGGCCGTCCACGGTGACGATGGAGCGGATGAGGCGCTTGACGGCTTCGGGCCCGTCCACGGTGATCCGCACGTCCACCCGCTGGCCCGCGGCGCCCGCTGAACTGCGGCGGTTCATGCCGGTCAGGCCGGGCACGTCGACCAGGTCGCTCAGGGAGCGCTGCATGGCGGGCTGCGCGTCCTCGGCGCCCTGGACGATGCCGGGCGGTACCCAGCGGCCGACTTCCTTGGCCATGACCTTGGAGGGGGATCCGATCCCGAGGGCGTCGGCGATCGGTCCGGGGATCATCGACTTCGCGAAGTTGATCAGCTGGTTCTTCAGCCAGGAGCCCATGCCCTTGATGCCGTTCCACAGGCCGCGGATCACGTCACGCCCCTTGGAGACGAGCAGCCCGGACAGGGAGCCGATGGCGCTGGAAATCCGTTTCGGCATGCCGCGTACCCAGGAGATGAACGCGGAGGCCCGCGAGGACGCTGCGGAGCGGAAGGCGTTGAAGGCGTTTGTCGCCGAGCTGCGCAGGATGCCGAGCAGGCTGGCCAGGGCCGAGCGGATCCGGCCCGGCAGGCCGCGCACCCAGCCGACCAGTGCCATGGCCTGGGCCACGGCGCGGGTCTTCATGTCGCCGAACCAGCCCGCCACCAGGCCGGGAATCTGGGCGAGTAGCCGCACCCCGGTCAGGACCCAGTTCACGGCGGCCTGCACGGCGGCCCACACGGCGTTCCAGGCGGCGACTGTTGCCGCCTTGATCCTGTCCCAGTTTGCGATGACCAGGATGGCCAGGCCGATGATTGCGGCGATGATCAGCGCGATGGGCCAGAAAGCCACCAGCCACTGTGCGGCCATGATCGCGGCCCAGGCGATGGCTCGTGCGGCCATCATCACGAACTGCGCGATGGTCACCGCGGCCACCCGGATGATCTGCACCAGCCAGGTGGCGGCCATCCGCGCCGCGGCCATCGCCCACGCGGCGGCAGTACGTGCGGCGTTGGCGACGGCTGCCACCGCGATCCGTGCGGCGGCCTTCACGCTGGTCGCCGCGGTGGCCAGGTAGCGGCGGGCCAGCATCCCGAGCCGGGAGTTCATCAGAGCCGAGGCTGTATCGACGGCGTTGGAGGCGGCCTTGAACGTCTTGAACGCGACGACCGCGACCAGGATCGAGGTGGCCAGGGCCTGCACCACCGACGGGGGCAGGGCGTTGATGATGCGCGCGAGTGTCAGTGCGACCGTGGCGGCCACCCCGATCAGCGGTGCCAGCGCCACGAGCAGCTTGATCGTGGCCTGCGCGAGGGTGCCCAGTGTCTGCGCGCCCTGCTTGGCCAGGGCGATGAACTGCGCGAACCCCTCGCTCTTGCCGAGGCCTTGGCCCCATCTGGCGAACGCGGCGGTGGACTCCTCAAAGCCACCGGACATCGTCGTCGACAGCGGCAGGAATGCCTTGATGATCCCGCCGATGCCGACCGCAATGTTCTTCAGGCCGAACAGGAGCGACTTCAGGTTGCGTCCGGCGACCTTGGCCATGGACTCGGCGAACTTGTCCAGGCCCTTGCCCTTGGTGCTGCGGTCGATCTCGTCGACGAACGCGCCGAACGCCTTGGAGGCTTCCTTGACGAACGGGGTGAGCAGCGGCAGCAGCCGCCGCGCGACCTGCAAGCCTTTGGTGAAGACGGGCATGGTCGAGGACGACAGCGAGTCGGACCAGGCGCTGTAGTCCTTCTTGAGGCCGATGAACTCCTTGGCCATCGCCCGCGTGTGCGGGGGCATCGCGGCCAGCGCGTCGGTATAGGCCTTCTGCTTCTCCGCAGCGTCCTCGGCCCCGGCGGCGGCGGCCTTCTCTGCCTCCTCGGCGAGAGAGGCCGCCTCGGCGACGGACTCCATCTGCGGGCCCACCGCAAGCTGGAAGGCCTTCGCGGCCAGACCGGCCGAGGCGAAAGCGGCGGCCATGCCGCCCACCCCGGCGACAACTGCAGCCGCCGCCGGTACGCCGACACCGAGCCCGGCCACCATCTTGCCCAGTCCGGCCAGCGTGGACTTGGCGCGTTCGGCGCCGGCGCGCAGCTGGTCGGTGTCGATGCCCAGCCGCACCGTCATGCTCGCGAGGGTGGCCACAGGCCATCACCCCCTCGCGATATTTAGTTGTCCCGGACGTTCACCTCGCCGCCGAGCGCGGTGTGGGCGGCCATGGCGGCCTTGAACAGCTCTTCAGGGGTCTTGCGCACGCGCACGCGATCCCAGCGCGGAATGAAGTCCGACAGGGGCGGCATGCGCTGGTTCTTGCCGCGGTTGGCCGCAGCGATCGCGGAGGCGATGACGGCCGCCTGGATGTCCCCGCGGGCGCCGCCGAGGGGTCCGGTGATCTGCTCAAACGCGCGCCATTCGGCGAGCTCGGCCGCGCCCATGTCGGCGAGCAGGTGACGCACGGAGCGGGCGCCGAGGTGCCCGGCCAGGCGGAAGTAGAACTGCCGCTGTGGCCGGGCCCTCAGTTTCCCGCGAGCTCCTTGACGTCGTCCTCGCTCATCTTGGACAGCCGCATCGCCACGTCACAGACACGCTGCAGGGCTGTCGCGCTCTTCTCTCCCAGTCGCTTCGCCTCGGCCGCCGAGCGGAACACCTGCTTCCCGTGCTCGTCGACGATGGTGGCGGCGGCCAGCCGGGCGCGGAACCCGTCCAGGCCCTCCATGCGCACCGAGGCGCCGTCCTTGCCGATGAACTGGGCCTCGAACTTGTCGCGTTCAGTGCCAGGCATCTCGCGCACGCGCACGGTGCCGCCCCACTCGGGCACCTCGACGTCCTCGTATACGAGATCGTTGGCGCCGAGGATCTGCTCTGCGGACAGGTACGTCATCAGCTGCTCTCCTTGCCCAGCCAGTGCGGCGGGGGTTGGGCGACGAGCGGCACCATGCAAGCGGCCTGTGCGGCCCCGTCGGTGTCCTCGTCGCGGTAGAAGTGCCCCTCTGCGTTGCGCAGCAGGACGGTGTAATGAATGGCCCGCTCGCCGCCGAGCGTGAGCGGCTCGATGGTGACGTCCTCGCCCACGGGAACGGCCGTGGGGTCGACGCCGTTGGCGCGCAGCCAGTCGCAGAGCTCCGAACGGCGTTCGCTGCAGGCGACGACCGGCCACGTATCGGCGTCGTAGACGGTCTCCTCGTCCATCAGGCCCCGACGGTCATGACCGGCTTGCCCGACACCTTGAACGTGAGGCTGGCGGCGAGCTTGTCGTCGTGCGGGGCCTCGGGCTCGAAGTTCGTCAAGAGGGCCTTGAACGCCCATTCGCCGAGCGTGCCCGGCCACACGACCTTGTAGGAGCGGGGCAGCGCGTCGGCGAAATCGGAAATCAAGCCGTCGTGTTCGCGGGGGTCGTAGTTCACCTCGATCTCGACCTCGCCGCCGTCCTTCAGGCCGCCGATGAACTCCCGCCAGGCGTCCTCGCTGTCGTGCGCGGTGACGTCGTAGGTCTCCCGCTCGATGCCCGGCGGGGTGATCTCGGTGACGTTCGCGATGGGCGCGAACGCCTCGGTGGGAGTGGCGCCGTCGCCGCGCTGCAGCTGGGTGCCGAAAGCGTCCAGACCAGCCATGGCCTGTTCTCCTTACGCTTTGGTCAGCCACACGCGGAAGCTGACGTTGATGTGTCTGATCTGGGGGTCTGGGTCGCGCAGTTCCTGGTGCTGCTCGTGCGCGATCGACACGTCACGGAATCCGGCGACGGCCAGCGGCTGGCGATCGAGGGCGGCGTCGAGGGCGGCCAGGATCTGCGCGGCCTGCTTGAAGCCGCGGTACTTGGACCACACGTGCAGCACCACCAGGACGTCGAGGCCGCGCTGGTTATGGGCGTCGGCCACGTTCTCGGTGATGGAACCGAGCGACACGTAGGGGTGGGCGACATCCTCGGGGACCTCGTCGTACACCCCCGATACGAGCGCCATCAGGGGCGCGTGGCCGATGGCCTTGGCGTACACGGCCTGCTGCAGCGGCCACAGAGCGGCCGTCACGAGGGGCGTTCCTCGCGCACGACGCCCAGGGCCTGCAGCTCAGGGCTCTCGTCCATCATCTGCGGATAGGCCGTCTCCAGGCGGGCCAGATCCGAGGACCCCTCACCCTTCACCAGGTCCCAGGTCATGTAACCCACCAGCTGCTCGCGGCCCTCGTCGCCGAGCCGCATGTAGACGGGCAGGCGTATCTGAGTAGGGGTATCAGCCATGTTGTTCACCCCCCGCCCAGGCGCCGGCGGACCGCGGCCCGGTAGGTACGCGTCACCTGGCGGCGGTGCTCGTTGAACGCCGGGACGAGGTAGGGCTGATCGGCCATCGAGCTGGTGCCCTTCTCGACATACAGGGCGTACTCCAGCTGGTCGGGATCCCACACGCCGACCTCGGCCCGCCCGTACTGCTCGGTGACCCGGTGGTCCAGGGCGCCCCACAGGTTCCCGGTGCGCTGAGGCACCTTCTCCTCGGCGGCGCCTTGCACGTCCTCGGCCCACTCGTGCAGCGTCTCGGTGCGGGCCTCGCGCATCGCCTCGGGTACGCGCTCAATGGCGCGCAGGGCGCGGCCCAGGCCCTCCAGGCGGGAGCGGCGGGCCACGGTCAGGGCAGCTGCACCACGGCCACGGTGACCGAGGTGACAGCCGAGTAGGTGATGGCCGCGCGCCCGGTCACCGGGTCACGGAACGCGGAGGCCTTCAGGGCGAACATTGCAGTCCCGGATGCGGGGATGGCCTGCACTGCGTCGGCGACGGCGAGGTCACCGACGGTGCCGGGCGTGGCCAGGGTGACGGTCTTGGAGGTGGCGTCACCGTTGCGGACGATGAGGAGCAGCTTCTCGCCGACCGGGGCCTGGTCGCCGCCTCCTGCGGCGGCGGCGTAGGTGGGCTGCAGGCCGCCGATGACGACCTTCTGTGCGTTCAGGATGGCCATGATCTCTCAGCTTTCGACGGTGGGCTGGCGGGCAGTGCAGTCCGCCCGCAGGTAGGTGCCGGATACGGAGGGTTGGAAGACGGCGTTGACCTCGTAGACCACGCCGTCGCGGCGCAGCTCGTCCCCGCGCAGGACGCCGGCGGACGGCTTGAGGTAGACGACGTGGGTCAGGGAGGCCTGCGACTGGTCGGCGGCCTGCCGCTCGCGCGCCGAGGGCTGCGAGAGGCGGGCGCGGACAGTGGCCTGCAGCTGCCAGGTGGTCTCTTGGCCGCCGCCTCCGTCGTCGGCGGTGACGGCCCGCCACAGCTGTACGGACGTGTTGAGCAGGTGCCCGGTGCGGCTCACCGCGACCTCACCAGGGAGGCGCCGCCGCCGAATCGGGCCGCAAGGCGTTCGCGGAGGTAGCCGGGCAGCTCCATTTCGGTGATCAGCCCGTCGTCTCCGTAGGTGACGGAGTAGTCCCCGATCCGTTCCTGGCGTACATCCCGGGCGGCCAGGCCGGTCCCGTCGTCCTCGGCCCGGTAGGCGACCAGGGCGGCCGCGGCGATGCGGCACACCAGGTCGACGATGTCCGCGGGAACGGTCGGCAGGCCGTGCGTGTAGGTCACCTCGACCTCGGAGGGACCGTCGGCGGCCGTCCACCCCGCGGCCCGCCACAGAGTTCCCGAGCGCAGCCGCCAGTCGGTGACGGCGATCCCGTCGAGCTCGACCAGGGCGACAGCGGTGATGGGCGGGCCCGGTAGCCGCAGCCGCAGGTCGGCCTCGCCCTCCAGGGTGAGTGTCGAGGTGGTTTGGCTGATCGGGCAGCCCGCCGCGTCCCGCACGGCGGTGGAGGCGACGTCCAGGTAGACGCCGACGATGGCCGTCTCGGCCTCGTCCACGCTCAGGCCGCGGGCCTCCAGGTCGGCCACCGTCGCCAGCGTTGTCAGTGCCACGGTGGCCTCCCGTTCAGTTCGCCATCTCGATCAGGTCGGCCTTGGTGTAGTTCTCGGCGTCTTCCGCGGAGAGCTTGCCGAGGCGCACCACGTAGGCGATCCACTCCGGCTTGTCGGCGTCCTCGTCCGGCCGACCCGTGCCGGGCTGCGGCTGCTGCTCGGGGAGGTCGGGAAGCTCCTGCAGCGCGGCCTTGCTGAGCGCGTCGGCGTCCTGCGTGCTGTAGCCGTGGACGGCGGCCGCCCAGGCGACCCATTCGGACTTGGGCGCGCTCTTGGCCGGACGCGGGCTGACGCCCTGAGTCAGGGCGCTGCCGCTTCCGCCGGACTCGCCGCGCGTACTTCCGCCGGCGGCGGTGTGCGGGGATCCGTCGGCGTTCACGCGGCGGATCAGCCCCGCCTCGACGCGCTGCTCGATGCCCTCGGGCAGGGGCAGGTCCATCGCCAGGATGGCCCCGCCCTCGCCCCGTACATAGATCGTCTCGGCCATGTCAGGTGTTCCTCGGGATCTTGAAGGCGGTGATCGTGGCGTCGACCGTCGCGGCCTCGATCAGCAGGCTCCCGTCGGCCTGGACGAACCGGCCGGACTCGAACGGGCCGATGAACTGCACGCCGGTGGTCGCGGCGACCGTGACGGACAGGTCGCCCTGCCCGCTCGCGATCGCCTGCGCCCCGGTGCCCGCCTTGACCTTGATGACCTGCTGGACGCCGGTGTTCACCACGCGCAGCACGGTGAGCTCCGGGAACGCGTCCACAACGCGCATGTTGTTCGTCGGCGCCACGACCGTGGTCGTGCCCGCAGGCTGCGCCAGGTTCCCGTTCGGGACCAGGCTGGAATACGGGATGTTGGTGGTAGCCATGGATCAGCTCTCCGATCAGGCAGCGGTGGGGTTGATGAACGCGGCGGCCAGGTGGTCGGGGCGCACGACCTTCGCGCCGTACAGGGCCAGGCCCTTGACCGCGTCCGAGAACGAGCTCTCGGGGCGGTAGGCCTCGGTCTTGTTGATCTGCTCGGCGAAGGTGATGGCCGCGTTCGTGCCCGCGGTGATGACCTGGGTGTCGCCGGACGGGTTGGGCACGTTGTTCGACTCGTAGATGTCGAACCCAGCAGCGCGGCCGACGAACCCGTTGCGCAGGCCCTGGTCAGTGCCCGCCTCGTCCGCCTTGATGAACCGGGAGTCCAGCAGCAGCGAGGCGTAGAACTCGGCCGAGACGACCACGTAGCGGCCCGCCTTGGGGACGTTCGCCTTCGTCAGGCGGGTACGCAGCGGCACCAGCACCTTGTCGTAGGCGTCGGTCGGCGCCGTGTACGTGTCGATCGGCGAGCCCACCAGGTTGAGGAAGTTGCCCGCCGCGATCTGCGTGTAGAGCCCGGCCACGTACTGGTCGACGGTGTCGGCCAGCCCGTAGGCGGCCTCGCTCATCGCCTGCGGGATCAGCGCCGACTTGGCCTGGCGCTTGTCGACGTCGTCGATGGAGAACGCCCAGTACTTGGACTGGTCGACGACCAGCGTGCGCTGTCCGGTGGTCAGCTTCTCCGGGGTGATGACGGTCGTGCCCGGCACGTAGTTGCCGATCGCCGGACGGGAGACGGACGTGATGCGGACGGTGTCGCCCGCCTCGCTGATCTCGCCCTCGTAGTCGCGGTTGACCACGCGCGGGCCCGCGTAGACGAGCTCCTTGCGGGTCGCGACCAGCAGGCGCGAGCTCCAGATTTCGGGAACGAAGTTCCGCACGGTCATTGGGGGTTCCTCCTGGTTACTTGCCGCCCATGACGTCGTCGAGGCGCCCGTCGAGGCGTGCCTTTTCGATGGCGTCGGGGCTCATGGATTTGAGGTCTTGCCGAGAGAGCTGCTTCGGCCGGCCCGCCTTGCGCGCTGCGCCGCCGTCGCCAGTGCCCTGGAACCTCTTCGCCGGTGCGGCTGCCAGGTAGGGCTTGGACTTGATGAGCTCGTCGATCGCTTCGGTGACCTCGTCGCTGTCGAGGTCACCGTTCTCGTCGACCTCGAACTGGTCGAGGTCGAGGAACTTGTAGGCGTCCGCCGGATCGGCCAGGACGCCCTTGGCCGCGGCCTTCACCTCAGCGCGCACGATCCGCGCGTTGGCCTTGGACAGGGCCGCCTGCTCCACCTCCTGGCGGGCGGCGGCCTCCTCGTCCCCGGCACTCTTCTGGGCCATCTCCTGTTCGAGCTGGCGGCGCTTGTCCCGCTCGGAGCGCCATTTGCCCTTCATGGAGGCCAGGGCCCGCTTGCCCTTGTCGCCGAGCTCCTCGGCGCCCTCGGGGTCGGCCTCGGGGTCGTGGTCGGGGTCGCCCTCGCCCTCGGGATCGCCTTCGGGGTCGCCCTCGCCTTCCGGGTCCTCGTCGCCCTCGGCACCCTCGGGGTTCTCGTCGTCCTCGGCGGCGCCGAGGATCGGCCAGATCGGGTACGGGACGCTGTCGTCTTCGCCGGTGCGGGCCTTGCGCCAGCCCAGCGCGCGGGCGCCGGTCAGCGGGTGTACGGGCAGGGGTGCAGGCATGGTGAACTCCCGTTGCGGGGTGAAGGGGTGCCGCGCGTTGCGCGCGGTCAGACGATGTAGCCGTTCTTCTTCAGCAGCCGGATCGCGTGCGCCCGGTCGCCGTCGGCCAGCCGGTAAATCTCCTCAGGCATCAGCCGCGGGGAGACGGCGCGCGCACGCCCTGTGGTGGCCTCACCGAAGCGAACCCCGGCGGCCTTGGCGTACTTGGTGCGCTGGCGCCCGTACAGGCCGCGCCGGGTGGTGCCCTCGGACGTGGTCTGCACGCGCCGCCCGTAGTACGTGCCGCTGCTCATCCCGCGGCGGGCGTTGACCAGCTGCATGATGTCCGCACCATCGGCGATCGCGGCCGCGGCGTCCTTGCCGAACGCGCGCTGCTGCTGGGCCTGGGTCATCTGCGCGGCCAGGTCCTTGGGCAGGTCGGGCACCCAGCCATCCCCGGGCCGCTTGGCGGCCATCGTGCAGTCACAGCGCGGATGACGCAGGAACCCTTCGCTGAACGTGTACTCGCGTCCGGCGAGCACGATGCACCGGGCGCAGGCCGGCGCCTCCACCACGCGCACGTAGGACACCACGCGCGGGCGGGCGATCATCCCGGCCATGTCGGCGATGCGTCCCGCGTCCGCGATCAGCGTGCGGGTGACCATCTCCAGCAGCGCGGCGCCCGACAGGATCGACAGACCGAGCGCGAAGCCGCGGCGAATGCGGTTCAGGGCGACCAGCAGCGGCGACAGCAGCACCGGGGCCAGGTCGCCGGTCGCGGCCGCGCACGCCTCGGCCTGCAAGGCGCCCTCGCCGTGCCCGACTTCGCCGACCAGCCAGGGCTCAGCCGAGGCCGCGGCCGCCAGTTGCCCGCGTCCGATCAGCTCGGCAGCCAGCGGGGCCCGCGCAACCCAGGACGCTTCCAGGTTCTCCGTGTCGACGCCCTGCCAGACCGCGCGCACGGCCAGAGACGTCGCCGCCGCCAGCTGCGCGCGCTCGACCTGGTGCGTCTGCGCGGAGGGCGGCACGCTCACGGCCGCGCCCCCGCGAGATCCACGGCATCCGGCTCGTCTTCGGGCTCCTCGCCGGGCGGGCCCTGCTGCCCCAGCATCCGCGAGGCTGCGGCCACCGGGTCGAGTTCGGCCTCTCGTTCGCGCATCGCGACGACGTCGGCGACCTCGGTGGGAGTGAGCCCGTAGCGCAGAGCGAGCCACTTGAAGGGGAACCCGATGTCCTTCAGCTTGACCAACGCGTCCGCGAGCTGCGCGTGCGAGCGGGACTCGGAGTCGGCCCACAGCACCATGCCCGCGCGCATCGCCTTGGCCTTCGCGTCCTCGCCGCGGGCCAGCGCGATCAGCCGGGCGACCTCCCGCAGGCCCTGGCCCGTCCACAGCTTCTTCTCGTCGCAGCGCTTGACCAGGCCCGTCTCGGCGGCCAGCAGAGCACCCTCGGCGAGGTTGGCCATCTTCCCGATCAGGTAGTGCTGGGGGGTGCGTGTCTGGGCGGCGAGGTGGCCCACGGCGACCTCGATGATGCCCGTGTACATGGCCAGGTTGGCGGCCGCCCACTCGGCGATCCGCGCGTCTTTGCCGGTGATCCACGCGACGCGGTCGACCTGGAACTTGTCGAGGTCGACGGGCTGTTTGCCCACGATCTCCCCAGCAGTGTTCAGCTTGGGGATCATCGGCCGCTCGGCGCCCATGATCACGCGCTGTGGAAAGGACGCGTAGTCGGAGGCCGTGAACAGCTGCGCCCACAGCAGGTTGATCGCGTCCTGCATGGCGACGACACCGGCGACGTCGCTGATGGGCTCATCCACCAGCATCGGCTTGTTCGGCAGCTCCACCATGGGCACCACGCCCATCGGGTTGGGCTGCGGGTTCGGCTCGGTCACCATCTCCCGCGGCTCCCAGACGCTGCGCCGCCGCTCCTCGCCGGGCGGCACCCACAGCCGCATCGACTCGTCCACGTCCGCCATCTGCGGCGACTTGTCCTGACGGGACAGCGGGCGGGAGAACTTCCACACCTCGTGGGGCAGGTAGAGGGTGGCGAAGTCGGCGTTGCCGTCCTGCCAGCGCTTCAGCGCGGCCCTGCGGTGGCGGCGCGAGCCGGGCTCGTAGGCGACGATGCACTGCCCGGCGTCCTCGAAGGTGACCACCGGCATGTCCGGGTCGTCGGGGTCGCCCCACACGAGGACGAAGGAGCGGGCGGCCAGGACCGAGCCGAGGAATCCCAGCTGCGAGTCGGCGTCCAGGCCGTTGACCTGCCATACCTCCCACAGCTCTTTGTCCGCCTCCTCCTCGCCGGAGGCCTTGAAGCCGGTCACCGCCAGACGCTCGATGGGGCTGTCTCCCACGATCTGCACCCAGTTGTCGCTGAAGTCGCGGTAGCGCTCGCCGTGAAACTTGGCGAACTCCGCTGAGGCGAACTTCAGCGGGTGCTTGCCGCGGTAGTAGTCGTTGTGCCGGTCGATGTCCCCGCGGCGGCGGATCAACTCGTTCTCCAGCAGCCCGACCAGTTCCAGCGCTTGGGCCAAGGTCGCCATGAGACCTCCTCATCCGCCGTAGTAGTAGGACACTTCCTGCTCGGCCAGGCCCGCCGCGATGACGTCGCCGAGGGCCTCGTGCGCGAGCACGGACGCCACCGCGGCGTCGATCTTCTGGGCGGGGCTGGCCTTGCGCAGCACGTACAAGCCGCTCGGCCGCTCGGCCATGCGCGTGTTGGCCACGTGCGACTCGGTCAGCGGGCAGCCGTCGTGCGTGAAGGCGGCCGCGCGCTGCCCGCCCGCGGTGTTGCGCTTGACCACGTCCGTCTTCAGCCGTTCCGCCGCCGCGTGCATCTGCACCATGCGGCGCGTGTACCAGCGGATGACGCGCTCCTCGCCGTACTGATCGACCCACTCATCGACCTCGGTGTCCCAGTACGGCGGATCCGCGTACAGGCGCACCACGTCGTAGCGGTTCATCAGCTGGTCCATGGCCGCGCGCACCTCCGCGCGCGGGACCTGCCCGCCGTAGTCGGCCGGATTCCAGATGGTCGGCTCGTCGTTCGCCCCGTACAGCGGAGTGAACTGGTGGCCGTCCATCGTCTCGGCGCGGATCGCCGTCCAGTCGTCCATGTCCGAGCCGTCGAAGCCGAGCACGATGCGCGTGAACGGGCGCACCCTGCGCGCCTTGGCCTTGGCCGCCCACTTCTGCCCGTCCAGCCATCCCGCCGACCCGGCCACGCACCGGTTGCCGAAGAACCGTTCGGCCTGCGCCGGGTCCTTCTCCATGATCTCGGCGGCCTCGGCCTCGATCGCGTCGAGGTCGACGTGCGCCGAGCCCGCGTAGACGATGGTGTGGATCTTCCGGCGGTCCCGCTTGTTGCCATACGACAGCGTCTTGGGCGCCTGCGGGTGGTAGCGGAAGATGTCGCGCGCCCTGGACTCGCTGGTGCGCTGCGCCACCGAATCCTCGGACGGATCCCAGCCGTTCGTGGTCTCCATCGAGCGGCCGCCCATACCGGCCGCACCGCGGCGCTGGGTCTCGGCGACCCGACGCAGCTTGTTCGCCGTCGTGTACAGGCCCGTCTCGTCCTGCATCGCGAAGTTGATGGGGTTGCCCAGGCGGGACAGCGCCGAGGACGTCACGACGTCGATCCGGCCGTCCGCGCCCACACGGGTGAACTCCTCACCCACCCGCATCAGATCGCCCAGGGGGCCCTTCTTCACCATGTTCTGCAGCGGCCGGTAGACGTTGGCCACCTGGTCCTCGGACGTCGCCGTCAGCTGAATCAGCGGAGTAGGCCAGGACGTGCCCATGGGCTCGCCCGGCTCGTACTCATACCACCAGCCGCACGGGCAGCCGTGGTCCTTGCACCGGTAGCGTTCGCCGCCGCGAGCCCAGCCGTTGAACACAACGGGGCCCGCGGCTTCGGCCAGGACGATGGTCGCCGACCACGGGCCCTTGCCGGTCTTCTGCGGCGCCACCACCTGCGAGCGCCGGTAGTGGAACGCGGGCGCCAGCTGGCCGAGCGTCGCCGTCGGCTTCACGCGGTAGTGGTTGACCGTGCACCACAACTGCCACGGATAAAGCTCCATCCGCCCCCCGGCCTGAAAGCCGTCGGGGATAGGACAGTGCTCCTCAATCCAGTCTGGGACCGCCCACAGCGTGGGGAAGTCGACGACGAACCCGGTGTCAGGCGCCTTCGTCACGGGGCACAACCGTGAGCCGGTCGCGCGCGCTACGGCGGCGGGGAGCCTCCGGTGTTGGTGCGGGCGTCTCCTCGGCCTCGTCGGCCGGCGCCACCTTCCACCGGTTGCGCAGCATGCCCTGCACGGACAGACCGAGGCTGTCGAGGTAGCCGCGCACGACGCGCTGCAGGTCCGTCTTGGCGTCGGGCTGCTCGACCAAGGCCAGCGTGCGCACGAACAGCGCCACCTCGTACTCCTGGTTCAGCGCCTCCCACGCGACGGCCTGCGGCCGCGACCACAGATCCACCCACAGCTCATCCTCCCGAGGCGTCATCATCTGCAGCGGGAAGGCCGGCGCATCGCCCTCGCGCCCCTCAGCGGGCAGCGTCGTCCATCCCGCCTTGTCTGTCGGCCGGTTGCGGCGCAGCGCGTTGGGGTCGGGCGGCGGACCGGAGACAACACGAGCTCCCCCACGGGGCATAACGATCACTCCTCGTCGCTGCGTTGCGCAGCACCGATCGCCGTCACCTTGCGTGACGGTCAAGATCCTTTGAACCTGACGGACTCCCCGGAGCCCTCCCCGGCGTTCGGGGCCCCCTACTCGGAAGGGGTCACCCCCCACCCCGATCAAGCCTCTGACCTGCACGTTTGCATCACATAGGCATCATGTAGGTCTCTGACCTGCATCGATGCCTCTGTGTCACTGCATGCGGTCGTTCCATCCCCCTGGCTGATGCCTCGCTGTCTCACGTGAGTGATGAGCCTTCGTCATGGCTTGCAGGTTGGACCAGTCACGACCCCTTGGCCCCAAGGGTCCGAGGCCATCACGGTGGTTGACCTCGGTAGCTCTGGGCCTGAGCAGTACGGGCATGGCCTCGCACTCCTCGCACTGACAGTAGGGATGTGCACGCAGGTAGGCGATGGCCAGGCCTCGCCAACGCCCGTTATAGCCCTTGCTGGTGGGGCTGGGACGGGCGGCCCTGGCCTTGCCCTGGCATCGCTCGCAGCGCCCTTGCGCGGTGAGAGTGGGGCATCCAGGGGTGGGGCAGACCTGCATGGCCTTCCGTGGCATGTCTGCCTCCTGGGATCACCGCAGACGTGGTCCGGGGTGGGAGCGTCCACAGCGGCATACAGGCTCTTTGCGCCTTGCACGATCTGAGCGGTGGTGCACGCGTAGCCGGTGAAATAGGCGCGAGAGCATGCGTCTCCTCGGCATGCGAAGGCCCGGCCGCTCACGGAGAGGCCGGGCCGGTGAACGGTTGCCGGTCAGCACTCCTCGTCGATTTTCACCGTGGCGAACTCGACCTCGGTCTCTACAGGGTGCTCGCCAGCCTTGGGGGTCTGTGAGCAGACCTTCCAGTTCCGGTCAAAGGCCTGCATCCGGCCGGCGCCCGTGGCGTCGGACGATGTCAGGAGGAAGAACCCTGCGCCCTGCGCCTCGTCTTGGGCGGCCTGGAGGCCCTTACCCGTCATGTCTGGCAGGGTCGCCGTCTCCGCTTCGGCCGCTGCGGCGCCGTCGTCTTTCGTGGCGCCGTCGTCCTTTTCGGTGTCGGTGACCTGGCTCGCCTCGGGCTTAGCGGACTCAGGATCGGTGTCCTCGGCGGCGCATCCGGTGAGTGCGAGTAATCCGGCGGCGGCGAGTGCGGCGATGGTGGTGCGTGTGCGCATGGTCCCCCCTGGGATGTTGTGCGTGAGGGGCATCCTGCGGCATGTGAAGGCAGAGTGAAGGGCGAGTAGCCGTCCTGTGACACAAGTAAGCCCCGCGCTCTGGCGGGGCTTGTGCGTCTGGGCACGCTGGACGTGCCTTGAGTGTTACAGCCTGCGGTGTAATGGGTCAAGCAGCGTTAGCCGTTACCTTCGCTTGGAGTTCGTGCAGGTCGACGAGGGCGCGGCCCTGCCGGTCGTGGCCGTGGTGGGTGAGCTTGCCTCGGTGCAGCCACACACGGATGGTGCCGGGTGGGACACCGGTGGCAGCGTGGGCGGCGTAGGCGTCGACGAGGATGGGCTCCATAGAGCCATAGTCCGCCTTCCACGAGGTTGGCGAGGCCGATGACGGCGCCGACGACGTCGACACCAACGACGAGGATGATCACGGTGGCGAGCGCGACGAGCGCCCAGATGGGTGTCTGCATGCTGTTACACCACCCGCCACGCGACAGTGATCCACATGTGCGGCAGCCCCTGCGTGCGGTCCAGTGCTCCCAGGGGACAAGCGGGCGGGTGCTTGTGCGAGTCGGCATGGTTCGACTCTGGCGGGCCCCCGCACAGCTGTTGGATCTTGCTGGACAAGCCTCAGGCTATGGATAACTCCGTCACTCCAGCACGCCGAGCTCGGTGTCGGGTCGGCAGTGCGGGCACGCATCCACACCCTCGTATAGGGCTCGGCGCGCCTGGTCCTGTGTGACGCCTCGCGACCGCTTGCCCGCCATGTGGCACCCACCGACGTGGACGTACACCGGGGCGCGCCCGTCGAGGCCCTGCTCAATGAGCCAGTCGGGGGCGGGCGGCCTGGCTTGCTCGCCCCGGATCCGTTCGGCCTCGCGCCGCTCCGCATCTGTGATCCACCTGCGTGTGCGTGCGAGGTCGCGTTCCTGCACGCGCTCCAGGAAGCGCAGCGCGGCGAGCTCGTCAAGCGGAAGCGGATCGTTCACATGTTCGAGTCTAACGGGATACCGACGGGCCCCGCCGAGTAGATTGCGGCGGGGCCCGGGGGGGGTGATTCAGGCGCAGGGGAAGTGGCTGGGCGGGAACCAGCCCATGCAGTTGGTGCACAGTTCCATGTCCGGCTGCTCGTAGCGGAGTACGGCGATCCAGTAGGCGGCAGCGCGGAGTCGAGAGATCATGGCGGTTCCTGTCTCGTGTGATCGGGATGGGTGAGCCGGGGCGGCCGGGTCGCCTGGCAGCAGTCGGCCGCCCCGGGGACTAAGTGGTCTGCGAGTCGGGAGTCTTGGTCTCCTCGACAGGCGCGTGGTAGACGCACATAACCCCGTTCGGGTCGTAAGCCCCTCTCGCCCTCGCGCGCCTGCGAGCTGCATCAACGTCGGAATCGGGGGCCGCCCCTCTCGGTGGGGGAGTGGCGGACCAATCGGACATGTGCCACGCGTTGTACGCCCACGCGGGAGGCAGCGCGTAGATCAGGTACGGGGCTCGCTGGACCACAGAGCCGTAGAAGACGAGGGCGAACAGCGAGGCCGCCAGGCGCAGGACGACGACGCCCAACCAGCGGGCACCCGCCCGGAATCCGGGCGAGGCCGGGTGATGCGATTCGCCGCTGAGCCAGTGCGCGTACGCCTCGAGCAGGCGCCACGTGCCGCGTGCGAGGCGGCGGCCCGCGGCGGCCGTGCGGGCGCTCATGACAGCCCCGGAATGAAGTCGCCGAGGAACGACACGGCAGGCGCGAGGATGTACCCGGCGGCGCCCGCGACGCTGGACGCCAGGCCCAGGCTGATGCCGCACAGGACGCCGCGTAGGAAGTCCCATCGCAGGCCCCGGACGCTGGTGACGGCGGCCACGATGACGGTGGCGATGATGATGAACGCGTGTCCGCCTGGGGAGAGGGCGAGGGCCGAGCCGCGGGTGACGTTCGGTGAGGTGCCACCGACGCCGTAGACGAGGGCGAACTCTCCGACCGTGTTGGTGCCCCACAGGCTCCAGTCGGCGAGGCCGCCGATGATCCCTCCTGCGGAGAGGATCAGCAGGGTGCCGTAGGCCATGCACAGCAGGAACGGGACCAGGCGGCGCAGGGCCTTGGGGGTAAAGCGCTTCTTGTTGCTGGCCCACCAGCGGGTGAAGTCCCAGGCGAACAGGGACAGTCCGACGGTCACGCCTCCGAGGGAGACGAGGCCGTACGTAGGGATGTCGAGCGGGGTCATGCGGGGTCCTATCGGAGGACGGCCACGCCGAGCGCGGCGAAGGTGACGATCAGGGCGACGGTCCCGGTGATGCGGGGTACGTCGGTGAGCGCGACGGCGCAGAGGCCGAGGAACGCGACCAGGACGGCGACGAGGAAGAACGCCGTGAGCACTGGGCCTACTCGGTGAGCGGGAGGCCGGCGAAATAGTCGTCCCACGACCAAGGGGCCTCGTCCCACGACCAAGGGGCCGGGGCAGGCTCGTATCCGGTCGGCAGTCCGCCGGGCGGGAGCGCGGGCAGCAGCTGCTCGGCATCGGGGCCGACGCCGCTTGTGACGAGCAGGTGGCGGGCGCGGCGCTCGTCGGGCGCGGGGTGCGTCATGACGACACCGCCGCAGGCTCCACGGGCAGGGTGTCCCGGTCATACCAGTTGCGTCCGCGGCCGTCCTTGGTGTGGACCTTGATGCGTTCCGCGGCGACCCAGCCACGCACGGTGGACGGCTTGACGCCATACCAGGCGGCGACCTCGTCGGACGACAGCAGGACGGGGGGCGGGGCGGGGCGTCCGTCCGCGTCCTGCCCGTCCTCGGTGACGTCTGGGGCGTCCTGCTCGACGGGCGCGGTGCGTGCGACGAGGGGCAGCAGTCGGGCGTCGTCTGGGACGACTGCCGGGCGCTGCGGGACGCTCGGGACCGCGGGGGCCTGTGCGGCGTCCTCGGTGTCTTGGTGCGTGCCGGGCGGAGTCGCGGCGAGGTGCAAGAGGTGCCCGACCACTGCCGGGGGCACGAGCGACGTCACGGCGATCAGCCACGGCTGGGAGGCGGGGACGTGGCCGGTGCCGATGAGGTGCGAGACGACCTGTGCGGCCATGGCGAGGCTGAGCGCGAGGCAGGCGCCGATGATCGCGGACCAGAGGCCTCGGTCGCCCTTGCGGCGGGTTGAGGCTACGGCGGCGGCGATGCCCGCGTAGGCCGACAGGACTACCGGCATGCCGTAGGCGAACTCCCGTGACCAGCCTGCGGCGCGGGCGAGGTGGTACTCACCGGGGGCGCACATCAGGAGCGCGACGCCGAGGACGACGGGGCGGCCACCGGCGGTGAGGCCGCGGACCCAGAGGGGCGCCTGCGTGCGGGCGGTGGTCGTGCGGGGGTGTCTTGGGGTGGGCCGGAAGATCCGGCCAAGGGCGCGGCGGGCGCGCTGGCGCATGGCAAGATTTGCCATAGCCGTCCTCCTGGTTACGTCAGGGGTGGCGGTCAGGCCCTCGTTCGGTGCTCCAACACCGGGCGGGGGCCGTTCTGTTTGTGGTTGTACGGGTCAGCTTGCCACAAGATCAGCCCTTACATAAGGCTTTGTTGCGATTCTCGCGCCTCAACTGACCAACGTCCTGGGCGCGTTGGCGGCGTCTTGCTGCGCGCGGGCGAGGGCGAGCGCACGGGACGGTGGCCACGTCGAGCCGCACCACCGGCAGGAGACGGTGCCCTCGCCAGGACGCCGGGTCAGGACGGCACCGCATCGGGCGTCCTCGGCCAGGACGGTCGGGCAGGCGCCCATGCGGACGAGGCGCTTGGCGGGGTCGGTGGGGGCGACGATGGAGCGGACGGAGCGCTCGAGGTCGCGGATCTCCTCGGCGAAGATGCCGGCCGTTGGCCAGCTGCTCGCGATCCACTCGACGTTGAGGGAGAGGGCGCGGGCGGCGACGAGGACGCGGCGGGCGGTGTCGCCTGCGATGACGGGTTGCCCCCATCGACGGTCGTGCTGCATGGCGGTGCGCCAGTCCTCCAAGACGCTGACGATGCCACCGGGGCCGCGGAGGTTGAACGGGCCCTCGGCGAGGGGCAGGGATGCCTCGACGCGCGAGCGGGAGCCGATCGCGGGGCCGGTGGCGGCGGGCTGCAGGAACGCAGCGAGGGCCGAGTACCAGGATGGTGCGCGGTCGAGGCGGCGGGCGGTGGCCAGGGTGCAGCCGGGGCACAGGTAGCCGTGCTCCAGGTAGTGATCGCACAGGCCGCAGGTGTGGGGCATGGTCAGTGCCTCCTCTTCGGTGGCCCGTACGGCGACTGCCAGGCAGGCCGGTCCGGGCGGCGGGTGGGCTTGCCGTCGTCATCGACGAGCCCCGCATCGCGCATCGTCTGGAACGCGCGCCCGACCTCTTTCAGGAGCGGGCGGACGGCCTCCGCGTAGGCGCGCATGAACGCGGTCATGGCGTCCTGGACTTCGCGGATCCGCTCTGCGGCGGCGCGGGCCATCTCCGGCTCGTTGTAGACCACGACGTTCGTAATGCCGTGGAGCGGCTGCCATTCGCCGGCGTCGCCCAGGAGCTCGACGCGGGTGGGCTTCATCGGTTCCTCGCGATCTCGCAGCGTCCGGTTTCGGTGTGCATCTCGGAGCACTCGGGCCCGCAGCGCTGCATCAACCCGGCTGTGTGCACGGCGATGTGTTCGTATTTGGCGTCGGTGGTGTGGCCGTCCCACTGCGCGCGCGGGTCGCGTTCGCCGACGTAGGTCACGTGCTGGAAGAGTTCGACGTCCCGCGGCGCGATGTGCCAGGACGCCTGTCGACCACCGATGGTGAGGAAGACGATTAGCCATCCCGGCTCGTCCACGTCCGCCGCAGGTGCGATGACGGCGCCGTCGGTCATGGCGGCGATGAGCGCGACGAGGTGGGCGCGCTCCCGGTACGCGGCATCCCTCTCGGCCTCGGCGCGTTGGCGAGCCTGGTGCGGGGTGAGCGCTCCTGGAGCGACGCGCTGCAGCACGAACGCGAACCGCTCGGGCGACTCCCCTACCTTCACCTCCATCTCGATGGGCGTCTCGGTGTAGTTCGGGGCGTCGCCGAGCATGGCTCGCGCGGCGCCGACCCAGTGCGCGACGATCTCGCGGGCGGGCTCGATCTCCATGGCCATGCCGTTGCGGAAGTCAGCTGCGCGCAGGCCGGTCTCGTCGAGCTGCTTCTGAATCCAGCGCTCGCGGGCCTCGTCGTCGCGGCTGCCGAGCTCGGCGAGCAGCTGCTCGTGCTCCTTCTCGGCCTCCACGGCGCGCTTCTTCCATCGGTCGCCGCGACGCCAGGCCTTGGACGCGTTCTCGTACAGGGCGTCGAGGGCGTCGTCGTCGATGTTGCTGGCGGTGTAGCGCGTCATGCCGTCTGGTCCTTCCTGGTGCAGTGCTCGGTGTCGTGTTCGGCGCCGGCTGACGTCCACCAGCGTTCGCAGCAGGCGGCGGCGAGCGCCACGCGGGCAACGCCCTTGGCCGAGTCGTACTTATGGGCTCGGGCGCGTTCGGCATTGATCGTGGCGAGGCTGCGTTCACCGGCGGCCAGCAGCTCCCGGACTGTTGCGGTGACGAGCAGGGCGGCCACCGTGCCGAGGCCGGCCGCGTAGCCGGGGGCCGAGTGCTGGGCGCTGGTGGTGGCGCAGTACGTGGCGAGGGTGGCGCCGAGCAGGTAGGCCCAGCACAGGATGCGAGCGGTGCGGCTCATAGGTAGCTCCCGGTGAGGGGGATGGTGTGGATGCGGGCCTTCTTGCGGTTGGCGAGGCCTTGGCCCCAGAGGTCGGAGCCCAGCTGGTGCCTGCGGTAGCGGCGGCGGGGTGTGAGCGTGCAGTGGCAGATGTGCGTTGGGGCGTTGGCGGGGATGAAGTGCCCGCGCGTGCAGCGGCGGGTCACACGGCACCTCCGAAGAGGTCGAGCTGGTCGGCGCGCGCAGTAGTGAGCTGCGGCGTGGCCTCGGTCGGCTCCTGGTGGCCGTCGGGCGCGTCGTCGAGAGCGCTCTGTTCGGTGATCCACGCCTGCCCCTTGGGGCTGGCCTTCCAGTCGGCGAGCATGCGCTGGCCGAGGTCGGTGAGCACCAGGCCGTCTCTGTCGTCGGCGAGGAGGTCGCACCAGACGCAGGCGACGGCGTTGTTCGACACGCCGCTGACCCGGTACCGCTCCTGGTCGTACTTCAGGGTTCCGGCCTCGGCGTCGAGGAGCGGGCCGAGGTGGTACCAGGTCAACTCAGCAGGGGGCTGCTCGAACTTGAAGGTCACGGCTGGCCGCCGTTCTGCTGCGCTTCGTCGGCCATGCGGCGCAGCCTCTCCAGCGCCGCCTCGTCGTCGCTGGAGAACTCGTCGCCGCGCGACGCCATGCGGTCGGCTGCAAGGCCGAGAGCGAAGGCCAGGAACTGCCTCTCTGCTCCGCTCAGCAAGGCGACCTGCTCGGCGGGTGCGTACTGCGAGACGTCCGGCTCGGCGTCCCGGAGCGCGCGGGTCGTGGCGCACGGCCACTTCGCGGCCTCGCTGTTCTCGTCGGCGCACACTGTGCAGCCGTCGCCCCACCGCTGGTGCAGGGCGCGGGCGGCCTCGACACGGGCCCGGTATCGGTTGGCCCGGTCGCGGTGCTGCTCGCCCCACGCCTGCGTGCGCTTGGCGAGGGAGGCGAATGCACGGCCTGCGTCGAGGTGCTCGTCGCATTCGCGGTCGGCCTTCTCGGTGACTTCCTTGTCGGCGGCCAGGAGTTCGGCCTGTTCGGCGTCGGCGACCGCGATGACGGCGTCGGCCCTGTCGTGTTCGGCTTCGACGTCGACCGTGATGAACGCGGTATGGCCGACGGTGATGGTGGCCAGGGCCTTCGCGTACCGGGTCCGGCGCTCGGCTCGTGCGGTGAGGTAGGCGCCGAACTCGGCGACGGCCTGGTGGTCGCCGGGGGTGAGCTGGAAGTGAGGGTTGTTCCCGCAGGCGGGGCCGATCGGTTGCTGATCCATGAGGTCCTCCGTGGTGTGATGGGCGGAGGTCCGGGCCTGTTAAGGGCAGGCCCGGACCATTACGCGGCGGCGGGAAGGATGAGCTGGCCGAGGACGCGGCCGACGCGGTCCTGGTCGATGAGGTCGGCGACGTCGCCCGCCGTGCTCGCCCGCGGCACCTTGATGCCGAGGCGACGGCACAGGCCGATCTGCTTGCTGCTGGGCTGACTGCGGCGCCACCGGGCCTCGCGCGCGACGAACGCCCCGGGCGCCAGCACCTTCGCCTGCTGCTCCAGCCAGGCCAGCGCCTCGGGCAGTGGGCGGGCGACGTCGTCTTTCGGCGGGTGCACACCGTCGGCCTGCGTCCAGCGGCGCATCCGGTACATCCGGGTGCCGGGGTCGCGGACGAGGAACAGGAACATGACGCCGGTCAGGCGGATGAACCAGACGCCATCAGCCGTGCGCAGCCAGCGGATCGCCGATGACCCAAAGAGGTTGATCTCCTCGGCGGTCACCTGCGCGGTGAGCGCGCGGCGCTTCTCGCTGGCCATGTGCTCCTCGGCGACCTGGCGGAGGCTCTTGCCTTCCTCAGCCTCGCCGACCTCCCGCGCGGTGAGGTCGACCATGGACGCGAGCTTGTGCCGAGTCGCGGCGCCCATGACGTCGAGCAGCAGGGCGTCCCGCTTCCCGGGTGAGGGGCGTAGGCCGCGTCCGACCATCTGCACGTACAGGCCGGCGCTCTTGGTGGGGCGGGCGACCACGATGCACGAGGTGTGCGGGGCGTCGAACCCCTCTGTCAGCACCATGCAGTTGGTGAGCACCTGCACGTCGCCCTCCGTGTACCGGGCAAGGGCCGAGCGGCGCTCTTCCTTGCCCATGTCGCCCCACACCGGGGCTGCCTTGATGCCCACCGCGGTGAGTGCCGCGGCGGCGGCCTGGGCGGTCGCCACAGTCGGGGTGAAGACGACGCCAGCCCGGTCGCCCGCGTGCTCGGCGTACGCCTTGGCGATGGCGTCGATGGCACCGGAGTCCTCCAGCGCCTTGCCGAGCTGGCCGTCGACCAGATCGCCGCCCCTGGTCTTCACCTTGTTGAGGTCGAGGGTGTCGACCGTGATGCTCTTCCCGCGGACGTCGCACAGGTAGCCGTCACTGATCATGTCGAGGATGTCGAGGCGGAAGACGACGTCCTGCCAAACCTCGGCCAGGCCGCCGTCAGTGCGCGTCATCGTCGCCGTGAACCCAGCTGTGGGGACGCCGTCCCAGGCGCCGAAGTGCTTGAGCACGTCCATGTAGGTGCGGGCCGCGGCGTGGTGGCACTCGTCCACGATGATCAGGCCGATGTCCTTGATGGCCTCGCGCCGCCTGGCCACCGCGAGAGTCTGCACACTGGCCACGATCACGTCGGCGTCGGCGTGGTCGTCGCGCTGCGCCTTGACGATGCCGACCCGCAGCATCGGGTCGACCGCGAGCAACTTGGCCGCCGCCTGCTCGATCAGCTCCTCTCGGTGGGCGATCACCAGGGCGCGACGGCCACCGAGGCTGTCAAGCATCTGGTGGGCCAGGTGCGAGAAAACGACGGTCTTTCCCGCGCCAGTCGGCAAAACGACGGCCAGCCGGTTGAAGCCGGTTGCCCACCCCTGCCGGAGCGCCTCGATGGCGTCGACCTGGTACGGCCGTGGGGTGAATGTCTGTTGTGCGGTGGTGATGGTCATGGTTCACCTCGTTCGGTTGCTGGGTCTTTGCGGGGAGTGCGGGGAGTGCGGGGAGTCTTTGCGGGGACCTCTGAGCGGCCTCGCACCGGGTCTGGTCAGGGGTTTTGCGGGGATGCGGGGACTTGCGGGGACTTGAGAAATCCCTTGATGCCGGAAGCCGTCAGAACTGACCGGTGATGACGTGCGACATGTGTGATGCGCGATGCATGTGGGACCTGCGCGCTATAAGGGGGGATGGGGCAGGTCCCCGCAGGTCCCCGCCTCCCCGCGTCAGCGCAGGTGGAGCCGAGTGCGGGCGGTCCCGCAACTCCCCGCAGAGGTCCCCGCAGGGTCCCCGCAGTCCCCGCATAACGCCGGGTCATGATTCGTGCCCGCCGTTGCCGCGGTCGGCGTGGACCTCGACTCGCCACAGGTTCTGCTTCCGGTGGCTGTCGACGACCATCACGACCTTGTGGGTACCGAAGTAGCGCCCCTGGCGGGCCTTCAGCCAGATACCGAGTTGGTTCGCGCTCGGCGGCTCGTCGCCCTTGCGCGGCACGTGGGCGGGCAAGCCCGTGATGAGGGCTCCCGTAGCCAGGGGCTCGGCGCCGTAGGTCTCGTGCCACATTTCCAGGAAGAGAGCCCACTCCTGCAGCTCGTCATCCTGGTCACGGGCCTCGTTGCGGTCGGCCAGCCAGCCCTCTACGCCGAGGAAGTCGAGGAGTCCGGCCACCATGGACGCCCAGCCGCTGTAGTCGCCCTTGCGGACCCGAACGAGAGGGGCGCCGGCGGCCATCCAGGCGCGGACGAGGGTGACCAGGGCGGCGACGAGTGTGGAGGCGTTGGCGCGCAGCCACGGCCGCAAATCGCCCAGGGTGAAGTTGTCGCGCTGGTCCGGGTCGGGGCAGTCGGGATCGAGCCGGACCCAGAGGACGCGTCGGCCGTTGTCCCCGCCGGTGCGCAGTGCGTTGCCCGTTACGATCCACAGTCGGTCGTTGGGCATGGTCACCTTGGATGTGGCGCCCAGGACCCGGTCGCCCCACACCTCGGATGTCAGCAGGGCCGACAGGACGGGCGACTTGATGACGTAGCCGTTCGGCAGGTTGTCGAGGACGACGACCGGCTGCCCGGTGCCGTACAGCTGCGTCGTGATGCTCTTCCGCAACTCGGTGTCGTTCTCAGGCCAGGCCGTGTCAGCGATGCCGTAGCAGTGCCGAAAGATGTCCTTGAGCAAGCTCTTTCCGGACCCTGCGGCCGTCGCGGTGAGCACGAACATTGGAGTCGCGCCATGGAAGTAGGGGCGCAGGATCGGGGTCAGCAGCGCGCCGAGGAAGTGCGCACGGTCGCTGGCTGCGACCCAGGGGAAGTCTGCGAGGACCTGATCGAGGACGATGCTCCTGGCCTTGTCGAGACTGTCCCGCGTCACCTGGGGGGCAAGGCGGCGCAGTGGTACGCGAGGCTCCAGGAACAGACCCGTTGCCCGGTCGTAGCCGAGGGAATCGAGCAGCGTTCCGTCGGGTCGGATCACGGGCGAGGTGACGACCCCGCGCAGGACGGGCAGCGGCCAGGTCTTACGGCCGAGGATCGTCGAGCAGCTCTTGGGCATGAGCAGCTCACGTTCTTCCTGCAGCTGTTCGGTCAGCGGGTTTCGCTTCACGATGAAGCTGGAGACGTGGTCGGCGAGGTACGCCCGGAGGTTGTCGCTACCGAGCTGCTGGACGATCGGATCGTCATTGTCGTCCCGGTAGACCCAGCAGGGACCGCCGGACCGGGTGTACAGGTCGGGAAGGCGGCCGTCCTTCATGAGCTGGAGAACGCCGTCGATGCCGTCGGCCTCGTTGGTGATGTCCAGCTCGGGGCGGGAGGGGACGGAGCGCAGTTGCGGGCCACCCTCGAACCCCTCTTGGGCGTCCGGTGCGTGGTCGAGCGCGGATGAGCCGTCGGCGAAGTGCTGCGCGGGTACGGAGGACAGGCGCCGGCGGGTTGGCTCGGCGCCGTAGCCCTCGCGGCGGAGGGCTGCGGCGGCGGCCTTGAAGTTGCTGTTGTGCTCGAGGAGCGCGTAGGCGCCGAACTTGGTGTAGGGCACCTCGGAGGTGAACTCTGTGGACGTAGTGAACACGAACAGCCGGTCCCGGTCGGGCGCGTGGCCGGTGGTCGCGGAGACGCCCCGGTCCTTGGACGGGCGACGCCAGTAGCGCGTGTTACCGCGCTGCGTGATGAACGTCCATCCCGCCGGGCCGAGGATGTCCGCCCAGTCCGTGCGTGCCTCGTAGTCCTCGCCTGGGCGCAATCCGCCGTCCGGCAGGGGCTGCTGCTCCCGGGGCGCGCTCTTGGGCGTCTCGACCTTGGGCAGGGAGTCGAGCATGCGGCAGACGTCACGAATCGCGTCCATGGTGTCGCCGCCGAGGACGGGGATCGTTGCGGGCGATCCGGCACTGCGGATGTAGGGGCGCCCGGACGCGTGCACGGTGCCGCTGGAGGGTTCGACCAGTCCGTACCCGCCCTCACCGCGCGTCTCGATGAGCACCCGCACGACCTTCGCGCCAGGCCTCTCGGCGACGCGCTGCCGCTCCTCGGGGGTGTACTCGTCCTCGGTGGCCGGGCGTGAGGCCAGCTTGCGATTCGGCGGCACCGGGATGCCGTCGAGCCGGACGCGGAAGTGGAGGCCGCCGCTGGGCGACTCGGTGACCCAGCCGTTCCGGATCGCCGCCCAGGGCTCGCCGAGGCCGGAGGCGTCCATGATCTCGGTGACCTCGTCGAGCAGGCCCTCACGGATGGCGAGGCCCTCGAACTCCAGCATCTCGACGCAGCCGCTGACCGCGCCGTAGACAACAGCGATGCCTGCGTGGCGGGCCCCGCCGAACCACGCATCGTGCTCGGCGGGGGTGCTGGCGGTGACCTTGTACGGGGTCCACTTCAGGGCGGGGGCCTTGGTCCCGTCGGGCTTGATGGGCAGGACGCACAGGCCAGCGTCGTGCAACTCGCGGGCGGCGGCCCGGAGATCGGTGGTCTGTGTGTCGGTCAACGCGTGCTCCCGTGATACCTGGCCAGGTGCTGGGCCTTGACGCCGTCGATGAAGGCCTTCACGCCGCCCGAGCCGATTTGCCGCCCCTTCACGCCACCGGGGAGGGGGTCGGTGCTGTGGACCGGTCCCTCCAGGCGGCGCGGACAACTGGGCCGCAAGCACTCGTACTTGGCGCGCACACCCTCCATGTCGACGAACAGCACGCCGTCGAACAGGACGGACGGGGTGTCGCGGGCACGCGGAGCGGCGACGCGCCCGGTGCTCGGGCTGTTGCCGGTGGTCTGCGCCACGGTGGTGCCCTCTCTGGTTGAACGGGGTGGTGGGGGTGGCCGAGCCCGCCGGGGGGAAGTAGCGGGCTCGGCCGGTCAGGTGGTCAGTTGCGGGCAGGCGGGGGCTCCTTGGTCCAGGCGTCGCGGCGGGCCTGGTGCATGTCGTACTTGCGTACGCGGGTGCCGCTGTGGCTGGTGCACAGGGCGCCCGCATCAGCACCACAGGCCGGGCAGTCGACGGCGATCTGCGGCAGGGCCAGCGCGGGCGCATCGACGTTGGTCATGCCGTCGTTGTCGGACACGGGGCTCGTTTCCTTGGGGTTGTTGAGGCCGAGTGCGGCGAGGAGTTGCTGCAGGTCGTCGCGGTCGCGGGCGTACCGGAGGACCGTGCGGGAGGCGTCGCGGCGCTCCACCGCCGTGTTCTGTCCGGCGGTGACGCTGCGCGTCTCGGGCATAGCGAGCTCGGAACCCATCACGCACCGCCCTCGCGGTTGATGCGGCGGACCAGTGCGAGGAGTGCGTTCACGGCGGCGAGCCGGGCCTTGTCCAGCGCGTTGAGCGTGGTGAGCCAGGCGCACGCGGCGATGTCGTCGCGGGCGCTCACCGGCTTGCTTCCATGGGGAAGTCGCGGTCGACGGCCCACATGACGAGCAGGCTGCCGAGCCCGTAGAGGGCGATGCACGCGAGGATCAGGGGCATGGTCAGCACGGGGCGCCGCCCGTCTGCTCGCGCTGTCCGGCGAGGAGCGCGCGCAGCTTGCGCACCTGCGGCGTGACGTTGCGGACGGCATCGGCCTTGGGCGTGAGGGCGTAGGCGATGGGGTCCTCGTCGACGGAGTGGGACTCGGCCCGCTCGCCCTCGAGGGCGGCGACGCGGTCGCGCAGCTTCTTGTTGGCACGCGCGAGGGTGCGGGCCTCGTTCTCTGCGGTGATCCGGGCTAGTCCCGCTTCCTCGACGCGCGTCTGCAGCTGCTCGTTGGTGCCGAGTACCGCGTTGCGCTGGGCGAGTGCGGTCTCTCGCTCCTTGCGAAGCTGCTCCAGCTCAGCGGCGTGCTCAGGGGAGTTGAGGTGTCCGGCGGCGTCGAGGGCGAGGGCGATCCCGGCGGCGGTGCGGTCTCGTTGCTGCGCGGCACAGATGACGCCGGCCGCGCTGTTGATGGCGCGCGTGTTCATTCGTCGGCCTCCTCGTCATACTCGGAGGCCAGCTCCAGGCCGGTGACGATGTAGCCGGTCGACCGCTCGTCCTCGCCGAATGCGGCGACCAGCTCGGCCACGCGGTCCTCGTCGTCCTCGATCCAGTCGAGGGTGGCGCCGGGGATCTCGCGGTGGGCGAGGGTCTCGCAGTGCTTGCGCGCCTCGGCGGCCGTGGTGTAGAGGCCCATCACGATCGACTCGTGCGACGCGCGGTAGACGGTGAGCGCGGTCTCGCCCGACTGCATCGACGTGCCGACGGTCGCCTGCTGCAACAGATACAGGGCGCCGAGAGCGGCTGTGCCGGGGTCGTCGAGGTCGAAGCAGAGGGCGGCGAGTGCCGACCTTGCCTCGACGGCTGCGGGTTCCAGCTCGGCGATCCGGGCCTCGGCGTCGAGCAAGCGGCGCAGCACGGGGGCCATCCGCTCGCCCATGTACCAGAGCAGGTTGTGGCAGTAGATGTCCTCGTGCTTCGGGTGCTCGTGCTCGCGGACCTGTTCCGTGGCCTTGGCGAGGGTGGCGATCAGGCCGTTCGTCGCGGGCTTGGCGTCACCGAGGTGTGCGGCGATGTCGAGGGGGGCGCTCACGCGGTCACCTGCTCGGCGTCGGCGGTCCTCTGCTCGGCGTCGTCGGTCGGCGGGTCGCTGAGAGTCCAGGCGTTGACGCGCACGCCGTCCATGTCGCGGGTCGCCTCGCAGTGAACCGAGCCGTCCGCCCGGGTCTCCATCGTCTCGGTGAGCATCTGGTCGTCGCGGAACTGCCGCATGCCGGGGACGTCGCGGTGGAAGTAGAAGCGGAGTTCCGGTGCGTCATCGGTCCACGCGGACGCCCTGACCGTGAAGCTGGTCGGCAGCGTGGCCGTCTGGCTGATGAGGGTCTCGGCCAGGGAGAGTGCTGCCATGTAGCGGTTGCGCTGCGTGCTGTCGGCGTCCTGCGTGGCGGGTTCGGTATTCTCTGCGGTCACGGTGACCTCGTTTCTCTGGTGTTGGGGTTGCCGGTCGTGGTCGCTCGGGCCTGCCAGCAGCGAGCGGCCATCGGCGTTTGTGGGGCCTGTGTCAGGCGGCGACGGGCGCGACCTGCGCCGCCTCGTTGTTGCGCCGGATGTCCTCGGCCGTGAAGCTGATCCGCCCGCCGTCCTGGTGGTGCCAGACCTCTCGGCGGTGGCACTTCTGCTTCAGGACGCGGGCGCTCTTGTACGGCAGCAGCTGCGCGGCGACCACTTCCTCGGGCGTCCAGCGGCGGAGCTCGGTCTCGTCCTTGGCACGCGTCGTGTCCTTGGTGGGCACGTCGTCTCCTTGGTGGGTGATGGCGTCGGTGTCGACGCCGAGGGCGAGGGCTACCGCGCGGAGACGCTCCGGGTTCGGGGTCTTGATCTGGTCGGTTTCCAGCCGCGACAGGTAGCTGCGGTGGATACCGGTCTGCGCTTCGAGAGCACGAAGACTCAGTTCCTGCTCGCTTCTGAGTGCCCGGATGCGGCTTCCGTTCGGCGTCACGCTCAGAAACTAAGTGCAATCTGAGTACCGAGTCAAGCACTCTGACGACGAAGCCTCAGAAAACGAGGCCTCACCTGTCTCACTAGGGGGCGCCAAAGTGCATATGCAGCGCACAATGTGCAACCCTGGTCTCAGAAAAGCGCCGTTAATGCGCAGGTCAAAGGCTCAGAACCGCCGTACCTCAAGGCTTAGGTATGAGGCATGATGGGGAACCATGGATCGTGACCGTGATTGGGTACACCTCGGCCGGGCGCTGAAGACCGACCGCAAGCGGCAAGGGCTGACGCAGGAGGAAGTCGCGGACCGCCTGACCGCCGGCCTGTCGTCGGTCCAGGCCATCGAGCGCGGCCAGGAGTACACCAAGCCGACCCGCACGATCCGCGCGTACGCCTCGCTACTGCACTGGACAGAGGACTCCGTCGACCAGGTGCTGGCGGGCGGCGACCCGAACCACGTTCACCACGTGTCGGCGCACATGACCGCAGCTAAGCAGGGGCGGGCGGACGTCGACCTTGAGGATCAGCGTCTGCCGCTGCGCATCGTGCATGAGCTGTCGGATGACGGCGAGCTGCTGGATACGACCGTGATCAAGATCGGCGAGAGAGGGCGCGCCGTCATCGTCGTCAAGGGCGAACCCGGCGTGTCTCCGGACGAGTTGGTCGAGGAGTTGCAGGCATGGGCTCGCGCGCGGGCACGCCTGGAATCGGGCGACGCCACAGAGCCACCTGCCGCCACTGACGGCTCATAGCAGGACGAGCACCCCCATAGGCCAAAGGGATCACAACTGACCCGAAAGTGTGGAACCATGACCAGACGCTGACCAGGGGGCCACCAATCGGACAGGGGTGGTGCTGGTGTGCGTGGAATTTTGTGTACGTCTGATCTCTGTGACGGGTATGCCCCGCCGGACGCTCGTGTGGATCGACCGCGAGCGCACCCCCGATCATCCCGCCGTCTACGTTGACGCCTCGCTGTGTACCCGCGGAGCGCTGACGAGCAGCGGCGCACAGGCAGTGGACGAGGCGCTGGCCCAGGTGCATCCCCGCCTGAACCTGCGCACCGCGCGGACCTGTTCCGCCCACGCCATGACGGTCTGAACCCACCAGGTATTGCGCGGAGTTCGAGGGGGCGGCGCGATGGCGTACGCAGAGAAGGTCTACAAGGTCCGCAACGGGAAGACGACGAAGCAGTTCACGTGGCGGGCCTGCTACAAACTGCCGAGCGGCGGCAAGGGAACTGAGCCCGGGTTCCAGACGAAGAACTTGGCCGTCGAGTGGGGGCAGGAACAGGAGAGGCTCATCAAGGCCGGCGTCTGGATCGACCCGGCGAAGCGGGCAACCACGTTCGGCGAGTTCGCCACGATCTACATGGCGTCACGGCGGAAGCGGGGCAGGACAGGCGGCACCCGGTGGGACCGGCTGGACAACCACATCCTGCCGCGGTGGAAGGACGTCCCGATGCCAGCCATCAACTGGTTCGACGTCGACACCTGGCAGCAGACCATGAGCCTCGAGGACGTCAGCCGCGGGCACTGCGTCAGCCTGATGTCCACCATCATGACCGCGGCCGTCGACGCCGGGTACATCAACGTCAACCCCCTGTTCGGCCGCCGCCGCACCCGGGACACCTCGGGCGAGGCATCCCGACCGAAGGCGCCCAAGATCAAGCGAGACGGCGGGGTGCGGCCCGAGGACGCTGTGCTCATCGCCGAGCGGCTCGGCCCAGCTCGAGGTATCCACGTCCTCGCCACCGCCTTCACCGGCATGAACTGGGGTGAGAGCCTCGGCCTGCACCGCGACAACGCGCTGCTGTGGCGGCGCGAGCAGTGGGGCGCCGGCACCTTCGCCTGCCCGGTCGTGCGCGTGGCCGAGGAGTACGCCGAGTACCAGCTGCGCGACGAGCACGGCGTGAAGCAGGGATACGTCGTGAAGTTGGAGCCGACCAAGAACGAGTGGCGCACGCGCGACGTCGACGTCCCGACGTTCCTGGCCCGGCTCCTTGGCTGGCACATGCAGGACTGGCCGCACGAGCGGCTGTTTGCCACGACGAGCGGGAAGCCGTGGCGGCGCGGGAACTGGGCAAAGACTTTCCGGCCGGCGTGCGACGGGCGCGACGAGCGGAAGCAGCGCCGCGGCGTCTCGTACCGCGCGGCGTGGGAGCCGATCTGTGAGGGCCTCGACATGCGGTCACTGCGCGCACTGCACGACACCCTGCAGTCGGAACTCGGGGTCAAGGAACCGTTGGCGTTCGAGGCAGCCGGGCACAAGCGGCCGGGGATCAAGGCCCACTACCAGAAGCCGACCCCCGCGATGCGGGCTGAGCGCCTGGAAGGGCTCGAAGCCGTATTCTGGGAGGCGATGGCAAACGTGGGCCTGCGGTCTCTCTGGGGTCGTGTGGACCTGGTGAAGCACCCCACAAAGTTGATCTCCTAAACCGCTCCTAAACGATCTACGCCAGAGGGCGGACATGGAGGGTGGCCAGCAGCGTTCCCGCCCCGGAGCGCCATTCTCCTAAAGCGGGTGTCGCAGGTTCGAATCCTGCCGGGGGCACAGCGAGAAGGGCCAGCTCAAGGGATGTTCTCCCCGGGGCTGGCCCTTCTGCATGATCCGGCCCGTGCCACTTACGTGCCATTCACCGGAGAGATCGTCACCGCTGTTGCTGGTCTCCCGGTCCTTGCGGATCATCTCGCCGAGTCGGTTCGCGATCTCCCGGTCACGGCCGTTGACCACGTGCTGATAGATCAATGCCGCCCTCGCAGTGCTGTGCCCCATCCTGGCCATCAGCTCACGAAGGCTCGCGCCGGTGCTCCGCACGACGGGTGATGCCCCCGCGGCAGCGCCGTCCGGCCAGCCACGGTTCGCGCGACGCGCGACGCTCAAGCCGCGGAGCCCCCGCTCGGGTCGTCGCTCTCGGATTCGTCCGCCGCGTACGGGTGGACGTAGCCGTCCTTGTTGAAGGGGGTGAACCAGCTTGAGATGCCCATGGGGGAGATGCCCAGCGCCTCGCCCACCTCGCTCTCGTCGATGCCGTCCATCGCGTCGTCGTAGAGCAGCTCGTGGTCCATGTCCTCGTAGACCTGATCGGCGAAGCACTCCAGCGCCGCGGAGACGCCCTCGGCCAGGAGGCCGAAGGTGTCGAGGGTTACCTCCGCGTCGCGGAGCAGGAGCTTGAGGGCCAGTTCTTCCGCCACGCAGCTCAGCTCCTTGAAGCTTCCCTCCGTCAACCGTGTTGTCAGCGCGATTGCCGTTACCAGGAATCTGCGGGCGAAGCGTGCGTCGTACTCGAGGGCGTAGCGCGGAGGTAGTTCGTCCAGGAGCCACAGGGGGCCGTCGCATTCGGCGACGTTCGTGTTCTCGCGGTCCAGCGCGTGCGCGTCCTGGAACAGTTCGTCCAGGAGGACATCCGTGCCCCAGACCAGGGCCCCGGCAGCGAGTGAGGCGTCCTCCGGGGAGATGCCGCTCTCGTTCTCTTTCTCACTCTCGTTCTCGCCCTCGTTGTTCTCGTTCGTCACTCCGAACATTTCCTTGCCGACCGCGGCCAGCCTCGGCGCCATGTTGCGGATCTTGGTGCGGATGGCCTCTGTCTCGGCCGGTGTGCCGGGCGCGTCCGTGGATGCCGCTCCGCCGGCCAGGCCCATCAGCCGTGCCCGGCGGGACTCGACGTCGTCCGGTGGGGCGTCCGGGCCGTCGGCCGCTTCCAGGCTCTCCTTCGCCAGGTCCGCGTGCAGCTCCACCTGGCACCGCTCGACCGTCCAGTCCGACAACGGATCCGTGCGTTCGAGGAGTTCCTCCACCAGCTCTCGTACGGCCTCCTCGGCGAACTCCAGCGCCGGGGCGTCCACGAAGACCTTGAGCAGTGCCCCGCCGGGGTGTACTCCCACAAAGGTGTCGAGGAGCTTCACCTCCATGCCGTCGGGGCCCGCGATCTCCTCCACGGACGCGAAGCCGTCCTCGATAAGGGCGCCGGCGCCGACCCGTTGCAGCTCGTCCATTTCCGAGGTGCCGTTGGCGATCCGGGTATCCACACTCACTGCATAGGTCACACACCACAGCCTCGCAGGCGGGGGCGCCGATTGCGCCCGCAATCCCGACTTCCCGTCCGTTGGCGACGGGCCGCTGGGTGAGCGCTCCTGGGGCCATAGCGATTTCAACCTGTGTTGGGGCCCCCGCCTCGGGCAGACGTGAGGTGAGCCAGTGGCGCGGATCTCGGCGGTCCGTGCCGCCGCGTCACGGCTCTTTAACTCCCATGGCGGCCAGCACACTCCCGTATGGCGGGCCCCATGGTGGAGGCGGGCCGGCCGCGGCCTTGGGGAGCCGCCGCGGCCGGGCCCCGCCAGGCGAGGGGGAATCCCATCGCCGATGCGTGGGCGCCCAAGGCCCCAAGGTCCCAGGGCTCCAGGGCTCCCCCGGTCTTGTTACGTCCCCCTAATACCCTCCCGGCCAACCCCCCGCCCCCTTCCCCACCTCTCCCCCAGCATGGGGACACACACACAGGTGAAACCGCCGCGCAAACCCAAACGCCCCCGCGTACGGGCCCGGGCAAGGGCAAGGGCAAGGGTTCGAGTGGGAGCACTCGCTCGGATACGGGCTCGGGCACGCCGCCGGCCCGTAGTCACCCTCGACTATCCCCGCCGCGGCAGACGCGGGATCCGGCGGTGGATACCCTCCTGGCGGCAAGGACTCGGCTCCCTCACCCTCGGTCTCACCGCCCTCGGCATCCTCTTCGCCCTCGTGTACGCCTCCGTCGACATCCCCGACGAGAACGCGACCGCCCAGCGCGAGGCCAACGTCTACTACTGGGCCGACGGCACCCAGATGGTCAGCACCGGCGAGGTCAACCGGCAGAACGTACGCCTCTCGGAGATTCCCGATGCCGTCGAGAACGCCGTCATCTCCGCCGAGAACGACACCTTCTACAGCGACTCCGGAGTCTCGCCCAAGGGCCTGGCCCGCGCCGCCGTCAACATGGTCCGCGGGCAGGAGACGCAGGGCGGGTCCACCATCACCCAGCAGTACGTGAAGAACACCTACCTCTCCCAGGACCAGACGGTGACGCGGAAGGTCAAGGAGTTCGTCATCGCGCTGAAGGTGGACCGCAAGAAGAGCAAGCGGGAGATCCTTCAGGGGTATCTCAACACCAGTTGGTTCGGGCGTGGCGCCTACGGGATCGAGGCCGCGGCCCATGCCTACTACGGCATCCCCGCCCGGCAGTTGGACCCCAGCCAAGGCGCCGCCCTCGCCGCCCTCCTGAAAGGCGCCGAACAGTACGATCCGTCCGCCAGTGCCGCCAACCACCGGCGTTCCGTGGCCCGTTGGAAGTGGATCCTGGACCGGCAGGTCAAGGCCGGGCTCATGGAGCAGAGCGTGCGGGCGAAGTTCAGCACCTTTCCCGAGCCCCACAAAGAGTCCCGGGCCACCAGTCTCGGCGGGCAGACCGGCTACCTCGTCGACGTCGCGAACAAGTACGTCCGCCAGCACACCGGGCTCACCGCCAAGGATCTCGCCCGCGGCGGATATCAGATCCACACCACCTTCGACCGGGACAAGGTGCGGAGCCTGAAGCGTTCGGTCGAGCGCGTCGTCGACCGCGACATCGATCCGAAGAAGCGCGCCACCGACAAGGGCGTGCAGGTGGGCGCCGCGTCCGTGCGTCCGGCCGACGGCGCCATCGTCGCCCTGTACGGAGGCGCCGACGCCACCAAGCACTTCACCAACAACGCCGACACGTCCGGCGTCCCCGTCGGATCCGCCTTCAAGCCCTTCGTGCTCGCCTCCGCACTCGAGCATGGGATCCGTACGTCGAAGGGGCGCAACGCGGCATGGCAGCCCGCCTCGGCCGACAGCTTCTACGGTGACGGTAGTGGTGATGGCCTCCTGCGCGGCCCCTCCGCACCCGCCGTCGGCTCCCGCGCCCACGCCGACATCGGCACCAGCACCCCGGACGCCGTCCAGCCCGACTCCTCTCACCCCACCCTGCGCCAGGCCCTCGCGAAGGGCGGCAACGCCACCTACGTACGTCTCGGCAAGGACGTCGGCCTGGAGCGGGTGCGGAGCACCGCCATCGCCTCCGGGCTGCTCGACGGGAGCATGGCGCGCCTGGACAAGACCTTTCCCGTCGGTACGTCGACCCCCAGCGCGATCCGCATGGCCGGCGCCTACAGCACCTTCGTCAACCGTGGCCTGCAGCACGATCCCTACTCGGTGACCAAGGTCGTCAAGGACGACGTGACCGTCGACGGGCTCGCGCGGCCCGGTGCCCGGCGCGCGCTGGATCCGGACGTGGCCGACGAAGCCGCCGACGCGATGCGGGGCGTCGGCGCCTCGGCCGTCCGCCGGCCGGTCGCCGCCGGGCGCACCGGCGACCAGGACCGCCTCCGGTCGGCCTGGTTCACCGCCACCACCGAGGAGTTGTCGACCGCCGTGACGATGTTCCGCACCAGTCCGGGCCAGGCGCAGCTCATGCCCATGTCGGGGGTCGGCGGGGCGCGTTCGCAGCACGGGAACGTCTTCCCCGTCCGCATCTGGCGCGATTACGTGGACGGGACTACTACGTGAACGGGGCTACGTGAAGTCCCAGCCCCGGGACGGCAGTTCTCGGTAGCCCGCTCCCGCTCCCGCCCATGGCGCCCTTCCCCAACCCCCCACCGACTGTCATCGTTCCGATATGTATCCCTATGGGCCACCGCCCGGGCCGCCGCCCCGCATCGACGCGCGGCAACTGCGGCCCCGGCCACGGTGGTTCGTCGTCGCGGGAGTGATCGCCGCGATCTGCGTGGGCATCGGCATCGCGAGCTTCGTGCTGACGCTGACCTCGACGGTGGACTCCGTCGACGACGGCGAGGCGTTCACGAGCGGGCGGTCCGTCACGCTGCGGATCGGGCCCGATGACGACGCCGCCATCTACGTACGCAGCCCCTTCGACTCGCGTGCGCACTGCAAAATCGTCTCCGGCCCGTCCGGCTCCGTACCGCGCGTGACCACGCCGGAAAGCACCTTCACGGTGACCAAGGGCAGCGTCGAGTGGCAGCGGGTCTTCGTGCTCAAGGCGGACACGGACGGGGACTACCGCGTGCTCTGCGACGACCCGCGCGGCGCCCTCACCTTCGCACCCGGCGACGACGCCGACTTCGCGTCCTTCGTCGGCGGCATCGTCGTCACCGTCGTCGTGCCGCTGCTCGGCCTCCTGGCGGGCGCCGGCATCGCGATCATCGTCGGCGTACGACGCGGCAGGCACCGCAGGTGGCTGGAGGCCCAGGCGTACTACGGCCGCCGGGACGCACCATCCGACCGGCCACGCACAGGCCCCGGCCCGGACCCCCGCTAGCGTGCGCTGTCGCGCATTTCCTCCGGGCAGGCTGTGCCGCGCGGCAGTTGGTAGGGGGCGCCCAGGCGGTAGACGCCGGGGCCGGGGGCCAGGAGTTCGGTCCACTTGTCGCCCTCGGCGTCCTCCTTGGCCTCCATCAGGCAGCCGTTGAGGTTGTCGAACTCCTTGGGGGCGTCCTCGTCCGTCTCGCGCAGCCGCTTGGATTCCTCGGTCTCCTTGGGAGCCTCGACCCCCTTGCCGTCGGCGTCGACGATGCTGAGCCACGGCGAGTACGGGACGCGGATCAGGACCCGGCCCGCCGCCTTCACCTCGATCGTCATGCCGCCGGCCTCGGCGCGGTCGACGATCGCGGGCGGATCGGCGAGCGGGGTCGCGTCGGTGACCTCGTACAGCTGCCAGTTCGAGTCCACCCACACCTGCTTCAGATACGGCAGGCCCTTCTCGACCAGCGCGGCCTCGCGCTTGCCGCCGTCGCCGTCGGGCTCGCCCTTGGGGAGCACGACGAAGTGCACGGACCAGCGCTGGAGCCACTCGTGGTAGTTCGCGGAGTTGAGGGTGTCGTCGTAGAAGAGGGGGTTGCGCTCCATGTCCGCCTGGCGGTTCCAGCCGCGGGCCAGGTTCACGTACGGCGCGAGCGCGGACGCCTCGCGGTGGCTGCGCGCGGGCACGACCTCGACGCGGCCCTTCTCGGCGCCGACCTCCTGCAATTCGTTGACCAGCGGCGCGAGCTCACGCGTCCAGGAGGCCTGGGGCGTCGTGTGCACTATGTCGTCGACCGCCTTGAACCCGACCCAGCCGGTGAAGGCGACCAGCGCCATGACGATCGTGTACCACTTGCGGGACTTCTTCACCGTGAACGGCAGCGCGGCAAGCAGCGCGACGCCCCCGAAGGACATCGCGAGGCGGGTGATGTTGGAGCCGATCTGCGAGCTGATCAGCCAGACGCCGAGCACGAAGGCCGCGTACACCGCGGTGGTGATCCGCACGGTCTTCCACTGCTTCGGTACGAGGAAGAAGACGAGCCCGGAGCAGATCAGGGGCAGTGACGCGGACCCGAACGACATCGGCTGCGTGCCGGAGAACGGGAAGAGCCACGCGGAGAGGCCCACGACGACCGCGGGCGCGAGCCCGAGCGCGTACGCGCCGGGGTAGCGCTTGCTGAGGAACAGCGCGACGGCGACCAGGCCCACGAAGAGTCCGGCCACCGGGCTCCCCATGGTGGCGAGCGCGGCGAACGGCGCGGCGACCAGCGCCTTCGCCCACCGCTTGTAGCGCCAGCGGTAGGGCCAGCAGAAGACGGCGGCGACCGCCATCAGCGCGAACATCTGGCCGAGGCCGTACGTCACGCGGCCCGACACCGCGTTGCAGAACAGCGCGAAGACGCCCGCGAACGCGGGCCACAGGGGCTGCTTCACCGCACGGCTGCGGATCAGGATCATGGTGAGCAGCGCGGCGGAGACCGTACCGGCGATCATCATCGTGGTCCGGACGCCGAGCACCGACATCAGATACGGCGACACGACGCTGTACGACACCGGGTGCATCCCGCCGTACCAGGCGAGGTTGTACGCGGAGTCGGGGTGCCGTCCGACGAACTCGGCCCAGGCGTCCTGCGCCGCGAGGTCGCCGCCGCTGTTGGCGAAGGTGAAGAACCACAGGACGTGCAGGAGGGCCGCGGCGAGGGTCGTGACGGTCACCGGGTGCCGCAGGAACCGGACCCACCCGGGGGCCTTCTCGGGCGCTACGGGGTGGGCGCTGCGCTGCGCGGGCAGCTGTATTCGCGCCCCGGTGCGGGTGCCGCCACCGGTGCCGGAATCAGGATCGGCGTCGTCGGCTCGCGTCGGCTCCGCTGTGGCCACTTGCGGCACTCCCCGTGTCGTTCTCTGTCCGGCCGGGGGCGTGGCAGGGGCCCGTCCCGGAAACCCCGTCACCCAGCCCCGGCATACTTCCCCCGAGCTTGCGACGCTAGCACGCACGGCCCGGGGAGAGCAGGCGCGGGCGGCGGCTCGCGCCTGCGCCCACGCCTGCTGCTTCGTACTGCTGTCGCTTCGTGCCGCCTACACCTCAGCCGACGCGCTTGAGCTTGGCCGCGAAGCCCGGCTCGGCGAGGTCCTCCTGGAGCGCGACGGGCACCTCGACGGCGCCCTCCTTGCCGTCGCCGACGCTCAGCACGCCCACTTCGGTGCCGGCCTTCGCCGAGTGCGGAATCGTCTTGCCCGCCTCCTCGCCCAGCTTCAGCTTCACGGTCAGGCCCGACCAGCCCGCCGCCGCGACGTCCTTGGTGGCGACGACCGGGGTCGTGCCGCCCAGACCGTCGTCGACCTGGCCGACGACATCGCCCTTCTTCACGATCTTCTTGGCGGTCAGCGCGCCCTGGCCCGCCTCGATGAGCTTGCGGGTGACCCCGGTGACCGCGTCGATGTTGGCCACGCCGTTCTCCCCGTACTGGCCGAGAGCGGCACCGATGATCGTCCGGGTCTGGCCGCCGATCTTCTTCTCCGCGGCGAAGAGGATGTTGCCTCCCGCAGCGGTGGTGGTGCCGGTCTTGATGCCGATGGCCACCGTCGGGACGAGCCCGAAGAAGTTGTTCTGCTTGTCGCCGTTGAGGTCCTTGTAGCTGGGCTGGCGGGAGATCTCGTTGAAGACCGGGTCCTCCATCGCGGCCCGGCCCAGCTTCACGAGGTCCTCGGCGGTCGAGACGGTCGTCTTGTCCAGGCCGCTCGGGTCCGTGTAGTGGGTGTTCTTCATGCCGAGTTCCTTGGCGGTCTTGTTCATCTTCGCGACGAACTCGTCCTCGGAATCGCTCCCGGTGTCCCAACGGGCGAGCAGCTTGGCGATGTTGTTCGCGGACGGCAGCATGACCGCCTGCAGCGCCTCGTACTCCCTGATCTTCTGGCCCTCGGTGACCTTGACGACCGACTCGTTCCCGGCCTTGCCCGTCTCGTAGTGCTTCGCCGCGGCGGCGTCGACCGGGATGTTCGGGCCGGGGTTGCCGCCCTTCTTCAGCGGGTGGTCACGCAGGACGAGATAGACCGTCATGACCTTGGCGATGCTCGCGATCGGCACGGGCTTCTGGTCGCCGGACGTGCCGAACGACCCGATGCCGTTGACGTCCATCGCGGCCTGGCCCTTGCCCGGCCACGGCATGGACGGCTTGCCGCCCTCGAAGGTGACGGTCTCCTTCGCGGTGAGCGCGAGGGTAGGCGTCGGCAGCGGACGCACTGCCTGCACGACCGCAAAGACGACCACCATGAGCAGCACCAGCGGCGTCCAGATCTTGACCCTCCGCACGGTGGTGCGGACCCGGGTCTCGGGCGGCGGCGGAGTGTTGGTCAGCTCGGCGAGGAGGTCGAGCGGCGGCCTCGGAGGGAGCGGCTGCTGGGTGGTGCGCTCGGGGCCTACGTTGCCCTTCTCGGGCTTGGGCGCCTTGGCCGCGGGGGCTGCGGGGGGCCCGGGGGGCGCCTTGGCCGCGGGGGTCTCCTTCGCCGGGGGCAGCGCGCCGCTGGGGGCGGCGGTGGCGTCCAGGGGCTTGAGCGCGACGAACTTACTGGTGCGCTCGGCCTCGTTTTCCGGCTTTACGGAGGGCTTTGCTGCGGACTTTGCTTCGGGGTTTGCAGAGGTTTTGTCGGTGGGCTCGGCAGAGGGCGTGGTGGTGGGCTTGGTGGCGGGCTTTGCTTCCGCCGTGCCGTCGGCCTTGCTCTCGGATTTGTCCTGGGGCTTTGCCTGGGGCTTTGCCTGGGACTTGTCTTCAGCCTTGTCGGCGACCTTGTCCTGGGGCTCGTCCTCGGGCCCGGTGGTTCCCTTGCCCTTGCCCTTGCCCTTGCCCTTGGGCTGATGGTCGCTCAGCTTGAGCATCGTGGTCGGCTGGTCGACGGCCTTCGGGGGCAACGCCTTGAAGACGGCGGTGGCCTGGTCGACTCCGCCGGAGGGGGTCGAGGGCTCGGGGGCCTCTGCTTCGGGCTCGGGCTCGGGCTCCGCCTCGGTTTCGGCTTCGGCTTCGGCCGCGGCCTCGGTTTCGGCTTCCGCCTCTGCCTCTGCCTCTGCCTCTGCCTCTGCCTCTGCCTCTGCCTCGGTCTCCGCCTCGGTCTCGTCGTCGCCGGAGTCACCGTCAGCGTCAGCGTCAGCGTCAGCGTCCGCGACCGCAGGCTCGTCGGCTACGTCGGTGACGTCGGCCTCCTCGGCAGCCGGAGCCTCGTCGTCAGCCGCGCCCTGCTCAGCCTCGGAGGAACGTTCCTCGTCGGCGGCAGCGCTCTCCTCAGCCGAAGCCGAAGCCACATCCGGCTCCGCATCCGCATCCGCATCCACAGACGCAGCCCCGGAGCCGTCCGAGGAGCTCTCCTCAGCGTCAGAGCCGACGTCAGAGGCAGCCTCCTCGCCGGGCTCAGCCGCCTCCTCCGCGGACTTCCCGCCCTCCGCGGCCTTGGAGTCCTCCTCGTCCGCCGAGGCCACCCACGCCGCCACAGCGGCCCGCAGCCGCGCGTCGCCCTTGGGTTCGGCCCCAGCGGGGCCCTCAGGCTCCTCGGAGCCCTCAGCGCCCTCTGAATCCGCCGCGGAGACCTCGGAGGTCACCGCCTTCGTCGAGAAGACCGCCGTCGCCGTGTCCTGCCGCGGCTCGTCCCGCCGCTCGTCCCGAGTCTCCTCGCGCGCCGCGGGGACCTCGCGGGCCACCGCCAGGCGCGGGTCGCGTTCCTCGGGTGCCGGTACGGACGGTTCTGCCCCAGTCGGTTTCCCCGACGACTTCCGCTGCTTCGACCTGTCGGGGGTCTCGCCCGCCACCGATGCCTCCTCGTACGCCATGCCGCTCGCGTTGCCGTTGCGCCAAAACATGGCCGGACCCGCTGTCCGAACCATGTACCAGTGTCCTGTGTGGGGGCTTAACCCCCGTGGTAGACGAGAACGACATACCTACTGGTTCCCGTACTTACCGGTCACGCACTCTCGACAGACCAATGTGAGAGGGGTCACCCTGTCATTCATCCACGCGGGGAGGCATGGATGGGCAAGAGCCGCAGAACGATTCCGGAGGAGCTTCTGCTGCTCGCTTTGGACCCGGCCACGGGTACCACAGCGCAGCCGCAGTCGCTCGACCTCGGTCTGGCCGGAGCACAGCTAGTGGAGCTGGCGCTGGCCGGACGGATAGCCCCAGACGGGGATCGTATCGCCGTGGTGATGCCACGGCCGACCGGAGATCCGACTCTGGACTCCGCACTGGAACTGCTGCGCAGGCGCGGCAGCCCGGTTCGGGCAGTCCACTGGATTGGCGGGCCCCGACTGGGGCTGCGCCAGATTTACCTCGCGCACCTGGAGCGGTGCGGCATGGTGCATGCCGTATCGGGCCAGATGTGCGGAGTGCTGCCGACGACTCGCTACCAAGCGACGGACACGGCAATCAGCCGGGACATCAGGTCCCGGCTGGACAGTGCGATCCGCACCGGCGTACCGCCGGACCCGCGGACCGCGGCGCTCGCCGCGCTCGCTCACGCAGTGGGGCTCGGCAAGCACCTGTACCCCGGCAACGAGGGGCGTTCATCGCGCTCCCGTCTCCGGGACCTGATCAGGCACGACCCGATGGGCGGCCTCGTGGCGCACGCCGTGATGGACGTCCAGAACGGTGTGGCCGCTCAGCCACGCCGCAGCCCGGCCCCAGCGGGACCGGGTGGACCGGGCGGGCCTGGCGGACCGGGCGGTGGCCGACAGCCGGCCAGGACCGCGCCGGAACCCGGCGGGGTTCCGATGCAGCCGCGCCGCGGATCCATGGCACGTGCCGTGGCCCACTGAGCCGGTCCGGATCGACGCACGCACCGCAGTAAAGGACTCACCGCAGCAGAGACTCAACCTTCAGTACCGCAGTGCAGACTCACCGCAGCATCGGTAACAGCAACGCCGCACCGCAGTCCCCCAGACCCGGTTCGGGAGCCGCTGGGCCGCGCGGGGCAACGGCACCGGACCGTCCGGACGACGACACCGGTACCACCGCCCCGCGCGGCCGCACATCTTGGCGCCGCGCAGTCGGGCCGCACCCCTCGCACCACCAGTCCTCACGGAAAACGTCCGCCCTCGCGTCGCATTGCACTTCGCACTTCACATCGGCTGTTTCCCAGCGGTGCGCGACGCGTTGGTGGCACTCTGCTGAACAGCAGATACGTAAAGTAGAGGCATGTAGTCGGAGGTGCACGTCCGTGGCGTCCAGTGTCAATCCCACCGTCAGGCGACGCCGGTTGGGCCAGGAGCTCCGCAGGCTCCGCGAGCTCAAGGGCATGACGGCCGAGGAGGTCGCCGAGCGCCTGCTGGTCTCGCAGTCGAAGATCAGCCGCCTCGAGAACGGCCGCCGTTCGATCAGCCAGCGCGATGTGCGCGATCTCTGCGGGGTCTACGAGGTCGAGGACCACCGCATCGTCGACTCGCTCATGCAAATGGCCAAGGACTCGCGCCAGCAGGGCTGGTGGCACTCCTTCGGCGACATCCCGTACAGCGTCTACATCGGTCTGGAGACGGATGCCGCGTCCCTGCGCGTGTACGACCCGCAGGTCGTCCCCGGCCTGCTCCAGACCCGTCCGTACGCGGAAGCACTCATCACCGGCGCCCTGCCGGAGACCACGCCGACGGACATCGAGAAGCGCGTCCAGGTCCGCGTCCGCCGCCAGGAGCGCATCAGCGCGCCGGAGAATCCGCTGCGCCTGTGGACCGTCCTCGACGAGTCCGCGCTGCGCCGCGTGGTCGGCTCCCGGCATCTCATGCGCGACCAGCTGGAGCACCTCGTGGAGCAGTCCCAACTGCCGCACGTGACCGTCCAGGTGATTCCCTTCGAGATGGGCGCGCACCCCGGTCTCAACGGTCAGTACGCGATCCTCGAATTCCCGGACGCCGCGGATTCCAGCGTCGTCTACATCGAGGGCGTCACGAGCGATCTCTATCTGGAGAAAGCGAACGACGTCCAGCAGTACAGCGTGATGTACGAGCATTTGCGGGCACAGGCCCTGAACGTGGACCAATCACGCCAACTCATCGCAGACATCGCGAAAGAGTACGCACGCTAGATCACATATCGCGTATACGACCGCCCTCGCGAGCAAGAGCGCCGCACGGTACACCTTGGCATCGGCGAGGCGGAAGACCCCCATGGAATATGCCATCCGGTCGAGTGAACGCTCCCTTCACTCGACGATGTTGGCGAGTAGCGTCATTCACGCCAACGAGCAACATCCGTTGGCGCAACCGCACTTAGCGGTGACCGCAACTCAACAACTGGGCAAACCGGAGTAACCATGGCAATTCTTCAGGGCGCTACGACTACGTGGGTCAAGTCCTCGTATTCCACGGGAAACGGCGCGTGTGTCGAGGTCAAGTCCCCTCTCTCCAGCGCGATCGCGGTGCGGGACTCGAAGGTCACCGAGGGCCCCGTCCTCGCCTTCCCCTCGGACTCATGGCGCGCGTTCGTCTCCGAGGTCGGCCGGGAGACTTCACACCTCGGCTGATAGTCGTCCGCTCACGCATCAGTGTCACCACAGGATCAGCGAGAGATCAACAACCGCATAAGCAGAACCGATTGAGCCCTCTCGACTGGCCCGCCGTCCCGGCCGAGGGGGCTCGGCCTTTATCGCGGTTGATCGCTCTTTTTTCTGCGCTCTATCGCAGTTGATCCACGTACTGGTCCGTTCCCGGCACTGTGGGAAGGAACGGCGCCACCAGCTCCACCCGCCCCAGGCCCGACTCCGCCACCGCGTCTCCCCGCCCGGCGAAGTGCTCCTGCCAGCACTCCCGCGGATCGGCCTGGAGGAACCAGAGCAGCGTCAGCCGCGTATCGACTCCCTCGACCTGCTTCACGTACGTCATCTTGTCCCCCGGCAGCGGAGTCGGCCGGAAGATGGTGACCATCGCGGCGGGCGAACCGGCGAGCGCGCGCGGCAGCTGCTTGGCCCGCAGCCACTCGAGGAGTTCCTCCCGCTGCCCGGCCGACTCGGCGTCGATGACCTCCAGGACGAGACCCTGGTAGGGGTGGTCGAGCGCGTGGAAGTCGCGGGGTCCCGCCGCCCCGTCCCGGTAGACGGTCGCCTCGTGGTCCTGGAAGGCGGTGAACACGTGCGTGCGGTCCTGGTAGACGCGGCCGTCGCGGTTGAGGCGCTTGTTGATGCCGACGGTCCACTTCATGTGCTCGTCGTAGCGGCCCTCGGTGACCCAGTACGTGGAGAGGTAGCAGCCCGCGGTCACGGGCTGGGCGACGGCCGACTTCTCCGGCAGCCGCAGGAGTTGCAGCTCCCGGGGAGCGACCCAGCGGCGGCCCGCGTACATCCAGGGCATGGCCATCGCGCCGGCGTAGTAGTGGTCGTCCTCGTACCAGCGGTTGTACGCGTACTCATGGCCCGGGTGCGGCTCGACCATGGTGATCAGGGCGTGGCCGGGCCGCACGCCGTAGGGCCCGACGGCCGCCAGCTCGCCGTAGGCCTCGCTGCGGGTGTCGTCACTCATACCTCTCCCCTTCCCCCTCTTCCTTCCTCCGGTGGACGCCCATACTCTGACGCCCCGTCAGCAAAACTGCCAGAGCCGGGAGGCGCCCCATGCGCTCGCTCCTCGAAGGAAAGACCGTCGTCGTCTCGGGGGTCGGTGCCGGTCTCGGCCACCAGGTGGCGGCCGCCGTGGTGCGCGACGGCGGCCACGCCGTCCTCGGGGCGCGTACGGAGGCGAACCTCGCCAAGTCGGCCGCGGAGATCGACCCCGAGGGCGAGCGGACCGCGTACCGCGCGACCGACATCACCGACGAGACCCAGTGCGAGGCCCTGGCCGGTCTGGCGCGCGAGCGCTTCGGCGGGATCGACGCGGTGGTCCATGTGGCCGCCTGGGACAGCTACTTCGGGGGCGTGCAGGACGCGGACTTCGCGACGTGGGCGCAGGTGATCGACGTGAATCTGCTCGGCACGCTGCGGATGACGCGGGCCTGCCTGCCCGCGCTCAAGGAGCGGGGCGGCTCGGTGGTCTTCATCGGGACGCAGTCGGCCGTCGCCTCGCCCTCGCAGGTGCGGCAGGCGGCGTACGCGGCGTCGAAGGGCGCGCTGACGTCGGCGATGTACTCGCTCGCGCACGAGGTGGGACCGGACCGGATCCGGGTCAACACCGTCCTCCCCGGCTGGATGTGGGGTCCGCCGGTCGAGGCGTACGTCCAGTTCACCGCGCACACCGAAGGGGTGCCGGAGGACGAGGTGCGGGGGCGCCTCGCGGACCGGATGGCGCTGCCCGACCTGGCGACGGACGGGGACGTGGCCGACGCGGCGGTGTTCCTGGCGTCGGACCGGGCGCGGGCGATCACGGGACAGTCGCTTCTGGTGAACGCGGGTGAGCTGATGCGGTAGGCACGCCGCCGCAGCAGCACGAAGAGGAACAGCCGGCGGCTGTACAGGACTTGGGTCCTGTACAGCCGCTTTTGTGTGCTTCCGACACCTCGTCGACCTGCCGCCCATAATCAAGGATGTGAACACAGGTCAGCAAACAGAACGATTTTACTCGCTCTTGACCTCACGGGCGGTTGTCCGCAGCGTCCGCCCGAACCCACCATGAGCGGGCACTTCAAGGCCGCCCACGTCCCTTATGACACGAAACTGGCGAAGTGCACGGCATTTCAGCGCAGTTCACAAGGCGGACCCCTGGAGGGGGCACATGAACAGTCTCGACTGGGCCGTGCTCATCGGCTACTTCGGCATCATGGTCGCGATCGGCGTCTGGTCCCACAAGCGCGTGGACAACGTGAGCGACTTCTTCACCGCGGGCGGCAAGATGCCCTGGTGGCTGTCCGGCATCTCGCACCACATGTCCGGCTACAGCGCGGTGATGTTCACCGGGTACGCGGGCATCGCGTACACCTACGGCGTCACGTCCTTCATCACCTGGTCGTTCCCGATCGCCCTCGGCATCGCGATCGGCTCGAAGCTCTTCGCGCCCCGCATCAACCGGCTGCGCTCACGGCTGCACGTGGCGTCGCCGCTCGAATACCTCAAGAACCGCTACAACCTGAAGACCCAGCAGGCGCTCGCCTGGTCCGGAATGCTCCTGAAGATCGTGGACGTGGCCGCCAAGTGGGCCGCCATCTCCACGCTCCTGTCCGTCTTCACCGGCATCTCGATCAACCAGGGCATCCTGATCACCGGCGTGATCACCGCCGTCTACTGCACCATCGGCGGCCTGTGGGCCGACGCGCTCACCGAGCTCGGCCAGTTCATCATCCAGCTCCTGGCCGGTGTCGCGATGTTCGTGGCGGTGGTCTCCAAGCTCGGCGACCACGGCGGCTTCTTCGGCGTCTGGGACGAGCCCGCACTCGCGGGGCACGGAAAGCCGCTCGTCGGCCCGTACGGAACGATCTTCCTGCTGGCGTTCCTCTTCATCAAGCTCTTCGAGTACAACGGCGGCATGCTCAACCAGGCCCAGCGCTACATGGCCACGTCGAGCCCCCGCGAGGCCGCGCGCTCGGCCCGGCTCTCGGCGATCCTGTGGCTGGTGTGGCCGGTCGTCCTCTTCTTCCCGATGTGGATGTCCCCGCTCCTGGTGGACGCACAGAAGCCCGACGGCTCGGACTCGTACGCCCTGATGACCGAACAGCTCCTCCCGCACGGCCTGCTGGGGCTCGTCATCGTCGGCTTCTTCTCCCACACGATGGCCATGTGCTCCTCGGACGCGAACGCGATCGCCGCGGTCTTCACCCGGGACGTGGCGCCGGTGATGTCCAAGGCGGCCAGGGGCTGGAACGACCGCAAGGGCCTGATCGCGGCACGGCTGACGACGGTGATCTTCCTCGGCCTCTCCATGGCGGTGGCCACGCAGGTCAACTCCCCCGCGTTCAAGGACATCATCACGGTCGTCATCAAGTGGGTGGCCGGTCTGATGGGCCCGATCGCGATCCCGATGATGCTGGGTCTGCTGCGCACGTTCCGCAAGTCGGGTCCGACCGCGGCGCTGACCAGCTGGTCGATGGGTCTGCTGGCCTTCTGGCTCGTCAACTACCCGATCAACTGGAACGTCGAGGGCGGAGTGCCCCTGGAGTACCAGGTCTCGATCCCGCTGGCGGTCTCGCTCATCCTCTACATCCTGGTCGGCTACCTGAAGCCGGAGGACACCCCGGAGCGGGACGCGATCATCGAGAAGATCAACACCGACGACGACGGCTCCGCCGGTGCGGCGGTCGTCCCGCCCCAGGCGGAGGAGACCGACGGAGTGGTCACCCCCCAGGGCCGGTTGCCGTAGCTCACCGGTTCCGCGGAGTCCGTACGCGAGCGCCGGGCAGGCTGTCGCACACAGCCTGCCCGGCGTTCCTGTTCACGCGTTCCTGTTCACGCGTTCCTGTTCACGCCCGTGGGTAACGCGCCAGCCACCCCGGCGAGGAGACGGCGGGCCCGTGCAGCGCGGGCCCCTGCGTCATCTCCATGGCGAAGTCGTCCGCCAGCTCCAGGATCGTCGGCCGCCCCTCCAGCTCGGTGAGCCAGCCCGGCGGCAGCGCGGTCTCGCCGTGCAGCGCGCCGAGCAGCGCCCCGCACAGGCCGCCCGCGGCGGACGACGCTCCCCCGTGATTGACGGCGAGGCGCAGGCCGTGGCGGATGTCCTCGCCCACGAGAGCGCAGTACACGGCGGCGGCAAGCGCGCCGTCGGCTCCCCCGTCCGCCACCAGCTCCTCCACCCGGGAGGGCGTGGGCATCCCCTGCCGTACGGCCCCCAGGGCGTGCTTCAGCGCATCGGTGACCGGCTGGTGGCCGGGCCGGGAGGCGAGGAGCGCCAGCGCCCGCTGGATGGCCCCGTCCAGGGACTCCCCGCGGGCGAGGCCGTGCACGAGGATGGTGTGCGCGCCGGCCGCGAGATAGGCGGTGGGGTGGCCGTGCGTCTGCACGGCGCACTCCACGGCCAGTTGGAGCACCAGCTGCGGCTCCCACCCGACCAGGAGCCCGAAGGGTGCGGACCGGGTGACGGCCTCGGCCCCCTTGGCTTCGGGGTTCTTGGGGGTTTCGAGCGTCCCCATGTTGTCGTCCCCGAGCCCGACCAGGCAGGCGCGGGCGGGCGAGCGACGCGAGTAGAGCCACTCCTCGCGGGCCAGCCAACCGTCTTCCTTGCGCCGCTCGTCGGGGCCCCAGTCGCTCTGGGTGGCCGCCCAGCGGCGGTAGGCGCGGTGCAGATCGGTGGGCGGGTGCCAGGCGCCGGTGTCGCGGCGCACCTGGGCGCGTATGAGTCCGTCGACGGTGAAGAGGGTGAGCTGGGTGGCGGCGGTGACGGCTCCGCGTCTGCCGTGGGCGGGGGCGGGGTCGGTCAGCCCTTCGGCGCCGTGGGCCTCGCGTATCTCGTCCAGGCTCAGCCCGTCGACGGGCGCCCCGAGCGCGTCCCCGACGGCGGCTCCGAGCAGCGTGCCGCGAACCCGGCTGCGGAAGTCCTGCTGCTCGACGCGCCCCCAGACTCCGGTGGCTGCTGCGGTGCTCACGGCACCTCCTCTCCTGGCCCGCCCGCGCACCCGCTGCGCACGTTCTGCGCAGCACTGTAATCGACCAGGAACGGTCGGTTCAGGGGCGATGCGATATCTAAGGAGTCGCCCTTCAGATCACTTTTGACCGGCCTTCACCAGGGCTTTTCATCCGACCCTCGCTGGTGGGGCGGCCTGCTGTGGAAGGCTGTCACGATGCCCAAGCCCAAGCTCAAGCCCCGCGTCGCGCTGCTGGCCCTGGCCGCCGCCGTCACCGTCTCGGCCGGCGCCACGATCGTCCTGCGGTCCGCGGCCTTCCCCGCCCGGGACGACCCGAAGGCGACGGAGGCGTATGACCAGGGCTATGCGTGGGTGAAGGACCGTACGGAGGCAGCTCCCGACCCGGCGACGACGCCCTCCCCCACGCCCACGCCGACCGCGGAACCCACGCCGTCACCGTCGACGCCGACGAAACAGCCCCACCCGTCCGGCATCCAGAGTTTCGGGGCCGAGATACCGACGGACACACTCACCATCACCGCCCGCACGGTGGGTAAGCCCGGTGAAGTGGACTACTTGGAGATGTGCGGCAGCTACGCCTCCACGCCCCAGTACACCGGCAGCCTTCCCCCGAAGTACCGGAGCGACTGGATACGCGGCTGCCAGGCGGGCCTGAAGGACGGGCGCTAACTTCCGTAACTGGAACAAGAGTTGAACGCCGGTATCTGTAACGGAAATGTCCGGGCGTCGTAACGATGAACCTGCGGCCTACAACCACTTGCCCAAGGCCACTGTCTCCTCTGGTGTCACACGCAGTTTCCCCACAGGAGGACCAGTGCGCCGTTCACTCATTGCCGCCGTCGCCGTCGCCACACTCGCGACCCCGTTCGCCGTCGTGGCCACCGCGGGTTCCGCCGCCGCCGCGCCCGCCGCGGCCGCCGCGAGCAAGCCGGTGACCGACTTCAACCACGACGGCTACGCCGACCTCGCCGTCTCCGCGCCCGGCGGCACCGTCGACGGCGCGAAGGGCGCGGGCTACGTCTCGGTCGTGTACGGCTCGGCGTCCGGCGCCGACACCACGCACGCCAAGCAGATCGACCGCACCACCCCCGGCGTACCCGCCGACCCCGAGGACAACGGCGGCTTCGGCTCGTCCACCACCGGTGACCTCGACGGCGACGGATACACCGACCTCGTCGTGCACAACGGCAAGGTCGACGGCGTGGTCTGGGGTTCCGCGGACGGCCTGACCAAGGGCGGCCCGCTGGTGGGCGATTACACGGACCAGCTGAAGGCCGGCGACTTCAACGGCGACGGCAAGACCGACCTCGTCACCAGCGCCCAGGACAAGATGGAGGTGCGCTACGGCCCCTTCACCCGCGACGGGAAGCCCGCCTCCACCTCGTCCGTCGAGAACGGCGACGACGGCCCGCAGGATCTGATCGTGGGCGACGTCACCGGCGACGGCGCCGACGACCTCGTCACCGGCCACGCCATGGAGGAGATGCAGCACTCCTCGCGCCTGTGGAAGGGCAGCAAGGACGGCCTCTCCAAGACGTCGACGCCGACCAAGAAGTTCACGACGAACGGCGTCATCGCCGACGTCGACAAGGACGGGTACGGCGACCTGGTGGCCCACGAGGTCGACGAGGTCTCCGAGACCCAGGTCTACGACGCGGGCGCGATCCGGGTCATATACGGCTCCAAGTCCGGCTTCTCCACCCGCACCGCGAAGATCGACCAGGACACCGCGGGCGTCCCCGGTGCCAGTGAGGCCGCGGAGATCAACGGTCCCGAGTACGGCGACCAGTTCGGCTACTCCCTGGCCTCGGGCGACGTCACCGGCGACGGCTACGCGGACATCGTTGTCGGCGTGCCCGGCGAGAACCTCGGCAACGTCGCCGACGCCGGCGCGGTCGTCCTGCTCAAGGGCGGCGCGAACGGCCTGACCGGCACCGGCGCCCAGGCCTTCAACCAGGACACGGCAGCCGTCCCCGGCGTCTCGGAGAAGGGCGACTACTTCGGCGAGGAGGTCCAGCTCAACGACGTGAACAAGGACGGCCTCGCCGACCTGAGCGTGGGCGTGCCGCAGGAAGACGGCACGACCAAGGACTCCGGCGCCGCCTGGCTGTTCCGCGGCGCCAAGACGGGCCTGACGACGACCGGCATCACGTCGTTCAGCCCGTCCTCGCTGGGCACCCCGGAGGCCGGGGCCCGCTTCGGCTCCGGGATCACCGGCTGACCCCTGCCCGTGCGGACTCCGACCAGGGGCTCCTGACCCCCGAGAGCCCCTAGTCGAGCACCGGCAGCAGTTCCGGGAGGTGGCCGTCCGAAGCGGCGGCCGCCTCCTGGCGCTCCAGCGGCACCTCTCCGTACAGCGTCGTCCGTGGTTTCGCCGGACGCCCGGCCTCCTCCGCGATCGCGACGAGGTCCTTGACCGAGCGGTACGAGCCGTAACTGGAGCCCGCCATCCGGGAGATGGTCTCCTCCATCAGCGTCCCGCCCAGGTCGTTCGCGCCCGAGCGCAGCATCTCCGCCGCCCCCTCCGTGCCCAGCTTCACCCAGCTGGTCTGGATGTTCGGGATGTGCGGGTGCAGCAGGAGCCTGGCCATGGCCACCACCGCGCGGTTGTCGCGGGTCGTCGGGCCCGGACGGGCGATGCCCGCCAGATACACCGGCGCGTTCGTGTGGATGAAGGGCAGCGTCACGAACTCCGTGAAGCCCTCCACCCCCTTGGCCAGCGCGTCCTGCTGCATGGCGGCAAGGGTGCGGAAGTGGCCGAGCCAGTGCCTGGGCTGGTCCACGTGCCCGTACATCATCGTGGACGAGGAGCGGATGCCCAGCTCGTGGGCCGTCTTCACGACCTCGATCCAGGTCGCCGTCGGCAGCTTGCCCTTGGTCAGGATCCAGCGCACCTCGTCGTCGAGGATCTCCGCCGCCGTGCCGGGGATCGAGTCCAGGCCCGCGTCCTTGGCCGCGCTGAGCCAGTCCCGTATCGACATGGCGGTCCGCGTCGCGCCGTTCACGACCTCCATCGGCGAGAAGGCGTGCACGTGCATGCCCGGCACGCGCTCCTTCACCGCCCGCGCGATGTCGAAGTACGCGCTGCCGGGCAGGTCCGGGTGGATGCCGCCCTGCATGCACACCTCGGTCGCGCCGACCTCCCACGCCTGTGCGGCCCGGTCCGCGACCTGGTCCAGGGAGAGCGTGTACGCGTCGGCGTCGGTGCGGCGCTGGGCGAAGGCGCAGAAGCGGCAGCCGGTGTAGCAGACGTTCGTGAAGTTGATGTTCCGCGTGACGATGTACGTGACGTCGTCGCCGACCATGGACTTGCGGACGTCGTCGGCGATGGAGCACAGCGCGTCGAGCGCGGGCCCGTCCGCGTGGAGGAGGGCGAGCGCCTGCTCGTCCGTCAGGCGCGTCGGGTCGTCGGCGGCCGTCGCGAGGGCCGAGCGGACGTCCCCGTCGATCCGGGACGGCACCATGCCGGGCGCCGCCTGCTCGCGCAGGGCCTCCCAGTCGCCGTACACCTCGTCGAAGTCCTCGCGGCGGTCGGACGTGCGTCCCGTCGTGTCGATCGTGCGGTGCAGGTCCGTGCGGCCCGAGGAGGCGACGTACCCCTCGTCGGGCTCCTGCCAGGGCAGGCCGCTCGGCCGGGCGTCGGGGTTCGCGAGGCCCGTCTCCGGGTCGACCAGTGCGCGCACGTGCGGCAGGAGGCGCGGGTCGAGCCAGGGCTCGCCGCGCTGTACGAACTCCGGGTAGACACAGAGCCGTTCCTCCAGGCGGAAGCCCGCCGCCGCCGACTGCTCGGCGAGCTCGCTCAGCTGCGGCCAGGGCTTCTCCGGGTTCACGTGGTCGATCGTGACCGGGGATACGCCGCCCCAGTCGTCGATGCCCGCGCCGATCAGGCGCGTGTACTCCCCGTCGACCAGGTTCGGCGGGGCCTGGATGCAGCCCGAAGGACCCATGATGTGCCGGGCCACGGCCACCGTCGCGACCAGGTCGTCCAGCTGGGCGTCGGGCATGCCGCGCATCGCCGTGTCCGGCTTGGCGCGGAAGTTCTGGATGATCAGTTCCTGGATGCCGTGGTAAGAACGCGAGACGCGACGCAGCGCGAACAGCGAGTCGGCCCGCTCCTCGTACGTCTCACCGATCCCGATGAGCAGCCCGCTGGTGAAGGGCACGGACGAGCGGCCCGCGTCCTCCAACACCCGCAGCCGCACGGCCGGTTCCTTGTCCGGGGAGCCGTAGTGCGGCATGCCCGGCTCGCTCCACAGCCGCTCGGCGGTGGTCTCCAGCATCATGCCCATGGACGGCGCGACCGGCTTGAGCCGCTGGAAGTCGGTCCAGGTCATCACGCCGGGGTTGAGGTGCGGGAGCAGGCCCGTCTCCTCCAGGATGCGGATCGAGATGGCACGCACGTAGGCGATCGTGTCGTCGTACCCCTCCGCCTCCAGCCACTCGCGCGCCTCCGGCCAGCGGTCCTCGGGCTTGTCCCCGAGGGTGATCAGGGCTTCCTTGCAGCCGAGTTCGGCGCCGCGCCGCGCGATGTCCAGGACCTCGTCCGGGGACATGAACATCCCGTGCCCCTCGCGCCGCAGCTTGCCGGGGACGGTCACGAACGTGCAGTAGTGGCACTTGTCCCGGCACAGGCGGGTCAGCGGGATGAAGACGCTCTTCGAGTACGTGATGACGCCGGGCCGCCCCGCCGCCGCGAGCCCCGCGTCACGCACCCGCGCGGCCGACGCGGCGAGGTCCGTCAGGTCCTCGCCCCGCGCCTGGAGCAGCACGGCGGCCTCGGCGGTGTCGAGTGCGACGCCGTCCCTGGCCCGTTTGAGGGCGCGGCGCATGGCATTGGCGGTGGGCCCCTGGGGTGCTTTGTCCTGCGGCGCGCTGTTGGTCATGCGTCCGAGCATACGAGCGACCTCCCACAGAAACAGCTACAGGTCAGTGCTGCTTCGGTCCTCTCCACCGGCGGCGGGTGTGCGGGGCACGTACCGCTGGAACCCGTCGAGCACCCGGAGCACCTCCGTCTCCCCGCCCGCGGGAAGCTGTACGACGACCTCGTCCACGCCGAGGTCTTCGTAGTGGGCGAGCTTGCCCTCGGTCGGCTCGACGGCGGAGAGCGCCACGTACGGGCCCGCCGGGTCGCGTCCCGCCTCCGCCCAGGCGGCGCGCAGGGCGGGCAGCGTCTCCCGCAGCCCGCCGCCGCCGATGGGCAGCCAGCCGTCGGCGTACTCCGCGATGTGCGCGAACAGCTTGGGGCCCGCGCCGCCGCCGACGAGGGTGCGGGGCCCGTACAGCGGGCCCTCCTTGCGCGGGCGCGGCGCACGCGCCGGCTTCGGGTGGACGTCGCTGGCGCGTACGCTCCCGAACTCGCCCTCGTACGCGGTCGGCCGCTCGGCCCACAGCGCCCGCATGACCGCCATCCGGTCCCGCACCAGCGCGCGCCGTGTCCGCCACGCGACGCCGTGGTCGGCGGCCTCCTCCTTGTTCCAGCCGTAGCCGATGCCCAGGGTGAGACGGCCGCCGCAGAGGTGGTCCAGGGTCGCGATCTGCTTGGCCAGGTCGATGGGGTCGTGCTGCCCGACGAGCGTGATGTTCGTGCCGAGCCCGAGCCGGTCGGTGACGGCGGCGGCCTGGGCGAGGGCGACGAAGGGGCTGAGCATGCGGGCGCACTCGGGCGGGAGTTCGCCGCCGGGGTAGGGGGTCTCGCGGGAGACGGGGATGTGGGTGTGCTCGGGGAGGTAGAGCGCCGCGAAGCCTCGCTGCTCCAGCTCACGGGCCAGCCGGGTCGGGGTGATGGTCTCGTCGGTGAGGTAGAGGGTGGCGGCAACTCGCATGTGGTGGCCTCCGGTCACGTCGTCGTAGGTCGTCGTGCGTCGCCGGGCCGCTCCCGTGGGTCCTCCCCGTACGGGAGCGGGGATCACTTACTAGCCGTCAGCGGCGCAGGAGTCCATGCCGCGCCCGTGTGTCCCTTGCGCCGGCGGTGATAGGCGAGCGCCACCGCGACGAGCAGCGGGGCCCACAGGAGGAGCGGCACGTAACAGGCCACCAGGACGGCCTGCTTGACGGGATCGTCCGTGACGCCGGACCCCAGGCCCGCGTAGTGCGCGTACGCGGACCACCCCATGAGCCCGAAGAGGCCCAGCGCGCCGAGCAGCGCGGGCACCACGGCGGCGAGGGGCCGCACCCGGCGCCCGCCGAGCAGCGGTATCCACCCCGGGACGACTTCGCCCCAGCCCCGCACCAGGCCCAGCGTCAGCAGGGCGAGGCACTCGGAGACGACGCTGAGCCCCAGGACGTAGACCATCTCGCCCCAGCCTTTGACGGACTCGTCCGCCACCGGGAGCCCGGCGACCAGGGCGACGCGCCACAGGCCCGAGGGAAGCGTGGCCAGGGGAACGGCGTGGGCGGCGATCACGGCCCAGCGGGGGACGTCCGGCAGTGCGCTCATCTTCAACATGGCAGCCATGCTGGCCGCGGGGCCGGGCCCGTCACATCGGCGCGGGGGCCGATCAGTCCGCGCACGCCTCCGCCGCACGGGGGAGCCGAAAATCCGACCACCCCGCGCTCCCGCCGAACTACCCTGCCGTCCATGAGCAGACGTCGCCGCAAGAAGCAGAAGCAACGCCTGGTCCAGGCGGCGGGGCTGGGCCTGACCACCGAGGTGAGGGCGCTGCTGCGGGCGGGCGCGGACCCGCGGACCCCTGATCCCGACGGCACGACCCCGCTGTACGGCGCTTCCGTCCACGGCACGGCCCCCGCCGTCAGGGCCCTCCTGGAGGCGGGCGCCGATCCCGACAGGGAGAGCGGCCACGGCGACCAGGGCACGCCCCTGTGCGGGGCCGCGTGCTGGGGCCACACCGACGCCGTGCGCGAACTCCTCGCCCACGGCGCGGACCCCAACCTCCGCGAGGACCACGGCACGGGCAACTCCCCGCTGAGCTGGGCGACGCAGGGGGGCCACACGGAGACCGCCGCCACGCTTCGTGCGGCGGGGGCGAGCGCCTAGGCGCGGGGCCCGCCTTGCCCTAGGATCCGCCATGCCCGGCGGAATCGGGGAAATCCGGGGAAACAGGGGAATCGGGGGATTTCATCATGCGGCTTCGTTTCGCGACCGTACTGCTGCTGCTCGGGGCGCTGCTGGGGGGCACGGCCTCCGCGGGGGCGTACGCGGCCACCGCGCGGACCTCGGCGGTTTCGGCGTCGGCGTCGACCTCGACAGCGGCTGCTTCGGCGGCGCAGCTGACGGGAGCCACTGCCGCCAGGACGGACACCAAGGCGGCCGACGAGGCGCAGTCCAAGCCCAAGAAGAAAAAGAAGAAGAAGTCCAAGGGCGGAGCCGGGCTGATCATCGGGATCATCGCCGTCATCGCGATCATCATCATCGCCCTGCGCCGCGTGCGCAAAGCCCGTCACCGCCCGTAAGTCTGTCAATTGCCTTCCCTTGCCGCGGAGTTCACGGCTCAATACCAGGGTTGCCCTGCAGTCCCTTCCGACACCCTGGGGAGCCGACACATGTGCGAGGACGAACACCACCGGGCCAGAGCGGTCGACACGCCCCTGAACCGGCGCGGTCTGCTCGTGACGGGAGCCGCCGCCGCGCTTACGTTGAACAGCGTGAGCTTCGCGAGCGCCGCAGGGCGCGCACCCGGAAGTGGCGACGAGACCAAGGTGGTGCGCGGGACGCTGCCCACCGGGTCACCCGACTTCGTGTACCTGCCGGTCGAAGTGCCCGACGGCGTACGGGAGATCCACGTCTCGTACACCTACGAGAAGGTCACGGTCCCGGCGGGCACGCAGGGCAACGCGCTCGACATCGGCGTCTTCGACCAGCGCGGCACCGCTCTCGGCGGCAAGGGCTTCCGGGGCTGGTCGGGCGGCGCGCGCACGGAGTTCTTCATCCGCGCCGACGAGGCGACCCCCGGCTACATCCCCGGACCGGTCAAGGCGGGCACCTGGAACATCGCGCTCGGCCCGTACACGGTCGCCCCGGAGGGCCTCCCCTACGAGGTGACGATCACCCTCAAGTACGGGGCGCCCGGCAGGACACCCCGGCCCGCATACCCGCCGGAGCGCACGAAGGGGCGGGGCCGCTCCTGGTACCGCGGCGACTGCCACCTGCACTCCTGGCACTCGGACGGCAGGCGCACCCCGGCCGAGATCGCGGCCCTCGCACGCGCGGCGGGGCTGGACTTCATCAACTCCTCCGACCACAACACGCACTCCTCGCACCCCCATTGGGCCGACCAGGCCGGTGACGACCTGCTGATCATGCTGGGCGAGGAGATCACCACACGCAACGGCCACGTGGTCGCGCTCGGCACGGACCCGGGCACGTTCATCGACTGGCGCTACCGCGCCCGCGACAACCGCTTCGGCAAGTACGCCCGCGAGGTCCGCGACGCCGGCGGGCTCGTCGTCCCCGCCCATCCGCACGCCACCTGCATCGGCTGCAACTGGAAGTTCGGCTTCGGTGAGGCGGACGCCGTGGAGGTGTGGAACGGCGCGTACACCCCGGACGACGAGGTCTCCCTCGCCGACTGGGACGGCATGCTCGTCGCCTCCGTGCGGGGCCGCAGGCCCTGGATCCCCGCCATGGGCAACAGCGACGCCCACCGCGATCCCGACCCCATCGGCACCCCGCAGACGGTGGTCCTCGCCGACGACCTCTCCCGCGAGGCCATCCAGGCGGGCATCCGCGCGGGCCACAGCTACGTCGCCGAGAACAAGGACGTCACGCTGAAGTTCACGGCCACCGGCGGCAAGGGCAAGCAGGCGGGCATCGGCGAGCGTCTCTACGTCGAGCAGGACGCCCCGGTGACGGTGCGCCTGGACGTCACGGGCGCCCCCGGCTGCACGATCCGCTTCGTGACGGACCAGGGCGTCCTGTTCACCGCGCCGGTGCTGCCCGACTCCGGGTCCGGGACGGCCCAGTGGCGTACGACGCCTTCGTACGCGGCCTATGTACGGGCCGAGGTCCGCCACCCGGCGGTGACGCCCGGACTTCCGGGCCCGCTGGCGGCCTTCACGAACCCGGTGTTCCTGGGCCGGAGCTGAGCCGGGAGCGGTTCAGTCCGCGACGATGAGCGCGGGCGTGTCCCGCTTCAGGACCTCGCCCCGGAAGAACGCCGGGCTCCTGCGGCTCATCACCAGCATGATCACCACGCCGAGCAGCAGCAGGCCCACGCCGATCACGAAGACCGAGCCGACGCCGAAGACGGAGGAGCCGCTGCCGTAGGCGGGGTTCCACATGTCGATCAGGGTCTTGGCGAAGACACCGGTCAGCAGGACGCCGCCGAGGACCGGGAGCAGGGCCTTGAAGACGAAGTCCCGGACGGAGGCGAAGAGCTCCCGGCGGAAGTACCAGGTGCAGGCGAAGGCCGTCAGCGCGTAGTAGAAGCAGATCATGAGGCCGAGCGCGTAGATCGTGTCGACCAGGACGTGCTCGGAGACCAGCGTCATGACCGTGTAGAAGACGGCGGTCGCGACGCCCGCGGTGACGGTCGCGCGGCCCGGGGTCTTGAAGCGCGGGTGGACGCGTGCGAAGGAGGGCGGCAGAGCCTCGTAGGACGACATGGCCAGGACCGTGCGGGCCACCGGGATGAACGTCGTCTGGAGGCTCGCGGCCGCCGAGGCGAGGACCGCGACGAAGAGCAGGATGCCCAGGGTCGGGCCCATCACGGGGCCGGCCAGGACGGCGAAGACGTTGTCGGAGGTGTCGGGGTTGGCGAGGCCAAGGCCCTTGGTGCCCGCGCCCACCACCATCTGCGCGGCGACGGCCGTGGCGAGGTAGGAGCCGACGAGCACGACCATCGCGATGAGCGCGGCGCGGCCGGGCGTCTTGTCGCTGCCGGTCGTCTCCTCGTTGGCCGCCAGGCAGGCGTCCCAGCCCCAGTAGATGAAGATCGCGAGCGAGAGGCCCGCGGTGAAGGACGAGAACGACTTCACGGCGAACGGGTTCAGCCACGACCAGGAGAAGTCCTGCGACAGGGGGAACTCCGCGCTGCCCGCCTTCTGGAAGGCCATCACCACGAAGACCGCGAGGACCACGAGCTGGAGCCCCACCAGGGCGTACTGCACGCCCTTGGTGGCCGTCATGCCCCGGTAGCTGATCGCCGTCGCGGCGGCGATCAAGGCGAGGCAGGTGAGGATGTGGACGGCCTTGTCGTCGTCGAGGGCCGCCACCGATGCGTTGCCCGTGATCTCTCCGGCCAGGAGCCAGAAGTACGAGGTCGCGACGCCCGCCAGGTTCGACAGGACGATGATCGTGGCGATGACCAGGCCCCAGCCGCACATCCAGCCGATCCGGGGCCCGAAGGCCTTGACCGTCCAGGTGAACGAGGTGCCGCAGTCCGGCATGGCCTTGTTGAGCTCGCGGTAGGCGAAGGCCACCAGGAGCATCGGCAGGAAGCCCGCGAGGAAGACCGCGGGCATGGCGAGGCCGACCTCGCCGGCCGTGGAGCCGAGGGTCGACGTCAGGCAGTAGACGGGGGCGACGGTGGAGATGCCGATGACCGCGCTGCCCATGAGCCCGACGGAGTTCCCACCGAGGCCTTTGGCGCGCACGCCCCCGTCGGGGGCGCCGCTTACCGTGTCTCCGGCCTGCGGCCGTACGTCCAACTGGGTCATGAACAGGACGTTAAGGGCTGCGGTTTCCACATGCGGAGGCCAAAGATCCGGATCTAACAGCTTGCAATCGATGGGCGAATCGGGGCAGGCACCATCGATTACTTGCCTGCCCAACCGACCCGCTTACCCATTGCCAGGCAAAAGCCAGACCGTCCGGTATGCGAGAACCGCAGCACTGTCCGCTTTGCCCCACTTCTAAATTTTCCCGAGCGTCCCTCCCGGGTCCACATACCGGACATCAGCCCGACCGCGTCACCCGGGCCACACGATCGACTGGAGCTCGCTGTACGCGTGCAGCGCGTACGACCCCACGTCCCGCCCCACCCCGCTCTTCTTGAACCCTCCGAACGGCGCCTCCATGTTCCGGCCGATCGTGTTCACGCCGACCCCGCCCGCCCGCAGCCGCCGCGCGACCCGGAAGGCGCGGGACACGTCGCCCGACCACACGTAGTCCAGGAGGCCGTAGTCGCTGTCGTTGGCGAGCGCGATGCCCTCCTCCTCGTCGTCGAAGGGGACGACCACCACGACCGGGCCGAAGATCTCTTCCCGGACCACCCGCATGTCGTTCGTGCAGTCCGCGAGCAGCGTCGGGGCCACGTAGAAGCCGCGGTCCAGGCCGGGACCCGCCGGGCGCTCGCCGCCCGCGACGACCCGTGCGCCTTCCTTGCGCCCCAGCTCCACGTACGACTCGATGCGGTCCCGGTGCGCGGCCGAGATCACCGGGCCGACGATCGTGCCCTTCTCCAGCGGGTCCCCGACCTTCATGAAGCCGATGTAGCCGGCCAGCTTCCCGATCAGCTCGTCGTAGATCGCGCGGTGGGCGATCACCCGCGTCGGGGCGGTGCAGATCTGGCCGCTGTAGAAGGAGAACGTCGTCCCGATCCCCGCCACCGCCGAGTCCAGGTCCGCGTCGTCGAGGACGAGCGCCGCGCCCTTGCCGCCCAGCTCCATCAGCTGCCGCTTCATGTCACGGCCGCACACCTCGGCGATCCGCTGGCCCACCGACGTCGATCCGGTGAAGCTCACCATGTCGACGTCCGGCGCGTCCACGGCCGCCTCGCCCACCCCGGGGCGCGCACCGCTCACCACGTTCACCACGCCCGGCGGCGCCCCGGCCTCCTCAAGGGCCGCCGCCATCCGGTACACCGACAGCGGGTCCTGCGGGGCGGGCTTCACGACGACCGTGTTGCCCATGGCCAGGGCGGGCGCCACCTTGCCCGCCGGGTTCGCCCATGGGTTGTTGTACGAGGTGATGCAGGTGACGACACCCACCGGCTGGCGGACGGTGAGCGCACCAAGGACGCCCGCCTTGCCCATCGGGCCCGCCTCGCTGATCTGCGGCGGCAGCCCGGCCTCGACCGGTTCGAGCGCGCCCTTCGCGTACCGCTTGAAACGCGCCACCGACACCGCGACCTGCATGCCGCGTGCCGTGCCGGTCGTCGCGCCGCTCTCCGCCTGGGCCAGTTCCGCGTACGCGGCGAAGTCGCGCCGCATGATCTCCGCCGCCCGGTCCAGGACGGCGGCCCGCTCCTCGGGTGCCGTGCGCGACCAGGTGCCGAAGGCCTCGCGGGCCGCTCCCGCCGCCGCGTGCACCTGCTCGCGGCTCGCCTCGGGGGCCAGGCCCACGACCCCCTCGGTCGCCGGGTTGATCACTTCGTAGTGGCCGCCGTCGGGCTCGACCCACTCGCCGCCGATGAACAGCCGCTGCTCTCCGTCGCGTTCGGCGCTCACTTCGTGCTCACCGTCCTGGTGTCCCGGCCCGACCGCAGGACCGTACCGGGCGTCGCGCCCGTCACGTGGTCCTCGCGGATCGCCTCGACCCCGTTCACCCACACGGCGTTGACGCCGATCGCCTTGGAATCCAGCCGCGGGCTGTCGCCCGGCAGATCGTGCACCAGCGTGGCCTTGCCCGCGTCGATGCGCTCGGGGTCGAAGAGGACGAGGTCGGCGTGGAAGCCCTCCTCGATACGGCCACGCTCCCGCAGCCCGAAGAGCTGCGCCGGGTCGTCGGTGAGCATCTTCACCGCCTGCTCCAGACCGACCAGCTTCCGCCCCCGCAGGCAGTCACCGATGAACCGGGTCGTGTACGGGGCGCCGCACATCCGGTCCAGGTGCGCGCCCGCGTCGGAGCCGCCCAGCATGACGTCCTCGTGCTGCCAGGTCTCCTGGCGCAGGGCCCACGAGTCGGGGTCGTTGTCGGAGGGCATGGGCCACAGGACCGTACGCAGTTCGTCGTTGGCGCAGATCTCGACGAGGCACTGGAAGGCCTCCTGGCCGCGCTCGGCCGCGATGTCACCGACGACCCGCCCGGTGAGGCCTTCGTTCTCCTTGGAGTACGTGTCCCCGATGACGTACCGGTCGAAGTGCGAGAGGCGCCGGAAGACCCCGGCCTCCTTGCTGGCCGCGTGCCGCAGCATCTCGCCGCGGACCGCCGGGTCGCGCAGCTTGTCGATGCGCTCGGGCACGGGCAGGCCGAGCACCTCTCCCCACCCGGGGATCAGGTTCAGGGCGCAGAAGGTGCCGAGCGACATGTTCATGGGGGTGAGGATCGGCATCGTCAGGGCCACGATCCGGCCGCCGGACTCGCGGGCGCGCTCGCTGGCGCTGAGCTGGCGCGGGACGCGCTCGGGCACGGCGGAGTCGATGGTCAGGACGTTCCAGTTGAGCGGCCGTCCGGCGGCGGCGCTCATCTCCACGAACAGATCGATCTCGTCGTCGCTGAACTGATCCAGACACCCCGCGACGATGGCTTCGAGCTGGGTGCCCTCGTGCTCGGCGACGGCCCGGCTGAGCGCGAGCAGCTCCTCGGGCTTCGCGTGCCGCGAGGCCACCGGCTGCCCGTCGCCGTCCGAGTGCGTGGACGACTGCGTGGTGGAGAGCCCCCAGGCACCGGCATCCATGGCGTCGTGGAAGAGCCGCAGCATCTCGTCGAGCTGCTCGGGGGTCGGCTGCCCGCCGACCGCGTCCGCGCCCATGACGTACCGCCGCAGTGCGCAATGCCCCACCATGAAGCCCGCGTTGACGGCGACGCGCCCGTCCAGGGCGTCCAGATACTCGCCGAAGGAGTTCCACGACCAGGGCGCGCCCTCTTCGAGCGCCACCAGGGACATGCCCTCGACCTTGGACATCATCCGCCGCGTGTAGTCGGCGTCATCGGGCCGCGCGGGGTTCAACGGGGCCAGCGTGAAGCCGCAGTTGCCGCCCGCGACGGTGGTGACGCCGTGGTTGAGGGAGGGGGTCGCGTAGGGGTCCCAGAAGAGCTGGGCGTCGTAGTGCGTGTGCGGGTCGACGAATCCGGGGGCCAGGACGCGTCCCGCGGCGTCCTCGCTGGTCCGGGCCTCTTCGCTGACGGCGCCCGGCTCGGCGACGACGGCTATGCGCCCGTCCCGTATGCCGACGTCGGCGGTGAACGCGGGGGCGCCGGTCCCGTCTACTACGGTCGCGCCCTTGATCAGGTGGTCGAGCATGGCGAGGTCGTCCCCCTCGGGGCAATCGGGTGGGTGGGCGGGCGGGAGAAACACGCCCGAAGGGCGATAGGAGGGTGCCCCGGCCTCCGTCCGGGAAGGGAAGGCCGGGGCAGCGAGTGGTGGCGGCTCAACCGCCGGAGGAACCCCGCATACGGGTGGTGCGGTGCACGGGATCCGTGTCGATCTTCGGGATCACGTGCTCACCGATCAGCTTGATCGTGTTCTTCGTGTCCTCGGGCGAGATCCCGATCGGAAGGCCGAAGCTGAGCTGGTCCGCCCCCGCCTGCTCCCACCGCTTGCACTGCGTGAGCACCTCGTCCGGGTCGCCGCAGATCATCAGCTCCTCGGCGATGAGCAGCTCGATGATCTCCTCGCTGTACTCGGGCAGCAGCTCGGGCCACTCGGGGATGCCCTCGGGCCGCGGGAAGGTGTCGTGGTAGCGGAAGAGCAGAGACTGGAGGTAGTTCAGCCCGCCGCCGACCGCGATCTCGACGGCCTTCTTATGCGTCTCCGCGCAGATCGCGGTCGAGGTCACCATGACGTTGTCGTTGACGAAGGCGCCGACCGGTTCGGCGTCCTTGATCGCCGTCTTGTACGACTCAAGGACCCACTCCATGTCGGAGACCTTCTGCACGCTGAAGCCCAGGACCCCGAGCCCCTTCTTGCCGGCCATCGCGTACGAGGGCGGGGACCCGGCGGCGTACCACATGGCCGGGTGCGCCTTCCCGTACGGCTTGGGCAGGATCTTGCGGGGCGGCAGCGACCAGTGTTTGCCCTGGAAGCCGACGTACTCGTCCTGGAGCCACATCTTGGGGAACTCGGCGATGGTCTCTTCCCAGAGTTCCTTGGTGTGGTTCATGTCGGTGACGCCCGGCATGAAGCCCAGGATCTCGTGCGAACCGGCGCCGCGCCCCGACCCGAACTCGAAGCGACCTTCGGAGAGATGGTCGAGCATGGCGACCTTCTCGGCGACCTTGACCGGGTGGTTCACCGGGGCGAGCGGGTTGAAGATGCCGGAACCCAGGTGGATGCGGTCGGTGGCGTGGGCGAGATAGCCGAGGAAGACGTCATTGGCGGAGAGGTGCGAGTACTCCTCCAGGAAGTGGTGCTCGGAGGCCCAGGCGTACTTGAAGCCGGACTTGTCCGCCTGGATGACGTACTCGGTCTCCTCGATGAGCGCCTTGTGCTCTGCTTCGGGGTCGACCTTGGCCCGCTTGGCGGGCACGTATCCCTGTACAAAGAGGCCGAATTCCAAGGAGGTTCACCATCCTCGTGAGTATCTGCGAGTTTCTGACGAACCGTCAGATTGCGATGCGTCGACTGTTCCACCGGCCGCGAGGACCGTCAATACCCGGGAGTGCGCTGACTGACGTTCCGTCAGGCAGGACCGTCAGACGATGCTGACCCCCGCGAGCCAGCCCCCGTCGATGACGAAGGGCTGCCCGGTGATGTACGCCGAGTCGTCCCCGGTCAGGAAGAGCGCGAGGGCGGCGACCTCCTCCGGCTTACCTATCCGCCCCAGCGGCACGAGCTTCTTGTAGAGCTCGGCGACGGCCTCCCGCGCCTCGGTGGGGTCGGCGGTCGGGTCGAGCTGCGCGGGGTTGGTCATCGGGGTGTCGACGGCCCCGGGGCAGACGGCGTTGACGCGGATGTTGCGGGCCGCGAGCTCAAGGGCGGCGACACGGGTGAGGCCGAGGATGGCGTGCTTGGTCGCCGCGTACGCCCCGACGAACGCCATGCCCGTCATCGCCGTGTACGAGGCGGTGTTCACGATGGTCCCGCCGCCCGCGGCCCCGATCTCGGGCGCGACGGTGCGGATGCCGAGGAAGCAGCCGATCTGGTTGACCTGGATGATCTGCTGGAACTCTTCGAGCGGGGTGCTGACGAGTTCGTTGAAGCGCAGGATCCCGGCGTTGTTGACCAGGCCGTCGACCTTCCCGAAGGCGTCCTTGGCGGCGCCGACCGCCGCCTGCCAGTCCGCTTCCCGGCCGACGTCGAGGTGCACGTACTTGGCCACGTCACCGCCGAGCTCCTTGGCCAGGGCCTCGCCCTGGTCGTCGAGCACGTCGCCCACGACGACCCGCGCCCCCTCGGCGGCGAAGAGCCGCGCCTCCTGCTCGCCCTGCCCGCGCGCCCCGCCGGTGACGATGACGACGCGGCCGTCCAGCTTGCCCATGCTTGTCTCCTTGAGTGAGGCCCGGAACACGCCCGAGGTCCGTGCGGTCTCCGGTCCGTGCGGTCGTCCGGTCCATGCGGTCGTCCGGGTGGGGCTCAGTTGAGGTGCGGGGCGACCTCGGCCGCGAACGCGGCTATCTGGTCGGTGAGTTCGGTGCGGCCACGGCTGCGGAACCGCACCTGGATCTGCTGCACCCCCATCGCCCCGTACGCGCGCAGGGACTCGGCGAGGGCGTCCGGCTTCCCGCTCAGCGTGCGCCGCCCCACGTGCCACTCGGGCTGCCCCACGTACAGCGGCTCGGCGATCGCCCCCACGACGACCGGCTCCGCCACCCCCGCCTCTTCGCGCAGCCGCTTCAACCGGGCGATCTGCGCGGGCAGTTCGTCACGGGGATCACCCTGCGGCAGCCACCCGTCGCCGCGGACCGCGGCCCTGCGGACGGCGGCGGGCGAGGAGCCGCCCACCCAGATGGGCACACGCTCCTGAGCGGGGCGCGGCTGCTGGCCGAGGCCGCTGAAGTCGAAGCGCTCGCCGTGGTGCTCGGGGTACTCCTCAGGGCCGAGCGCGGCCCGCAGCGCGTCGATGCTCTCGTCGAGCACGGGCCCGCGCCGCTCGAAGTCGGCCCCGACGGCGTCGAACTCCTCCTGTACGTGGCCTGCCCCCACCCCCAGGATCAGCCGCCCGCCGCTGAGCCGGTCCAGGGTGGCGTACTGCTTGGCGCCGACGAGCGGATGCCGGAGGCCGACGACGGCGACATGACTCATCAGCCGTACGTTCTCGGTGATCCCGGCGAGGAAGGAGAGGGTGGCCACCGGGTCGTACCAGACGGTGCTCATGGTGTCGGCGAGCCGCCGCGGAATGGCCACGTGGTCACAGCCGGCGATGTACGCGAAGCCGCCCCGGTCGGCGGTGCGGGCGATCTCGGCGAGGTCGTCGACCGTGGCCTGCGCCTCCCACGCCTCCGCGTACATGACGCTCTGGGACTGGATCGGGAGCTGCATCCCGTAGACCAGTCGCCCTTGCGGGAAGATGTGCGCCAGCGCGTTGGCAGCCATGGGAACCCGACCCCTCACCTTGATCTGACGGTCTGTCATATACGGCGACGGGACTCATCGTCGTAGCTGACGGTTCGTCAGGCAAGGGGTGGGGGCGGGTCAAGTCGGCGGCTGCCGGGCTCCGGTGCGGGTCATGCCCGTGGCCCGGCCGGCCGAGGGGGGTCGGCCGGCCGGGCGAGGGCGTCCGCGCGGGCTACGTCGCGGTGTGTGCGTGAGCGCCTACGACCCCCCGGGGCCCGCCCACAGCCCCTCCCCCGTCAGCCCCAGCAGATCGATCGCGTTGCCGCGCACGATCCGGTCGACCACGTCCGGTGCCAGGTGCCCCATCTGGTCCTCGCCGACCTCCCTGGACTTGGGCCAGGTCGAGTCGGAGTGCGGATAGTCGGTCTCGTACAAGACGTTGCCGACGCCGATCGAGTCGAGGTTCTTCAGCCCGAAGGCATCATCGAAGAAGCACCCGTAGACATGCTCGGTGAAGAGCTCGGACGGCGGCCGGTGCACCTTGTCGGCCACCCCGCCCCATCCGCGGTTCTCCTCCCACACGACGTCCGCGCGCTCCAGGATGTACGGGATCCACCCGATCTGCCCTTCGGCGTACATGATCTTCAGGTTCGGGAAGCGCTCGAACTTGCCGCTCATCAGCCAGTCGACCATCGAGAAGCAGCAGTTGGCGAAGGTGATGGTGGACCCGACGGCGGGCGGCGCGTCGGCCGAGGTCGACGGCATCTTGCTGCTCGATCCGATGTGCATGGCGATGACGGTGCCGGTCTCGTCGCAGGCCCGCAGGAAGGGGTCCCACTCGTCCGTGTGGATGGAGGGGAGGCCCAGATGCGGCGGTATCTCGGAGAAGGCGACGGCCCGCACGCCGCGTGCGGCGTTGCGCCGGACCTCGGCGGCGGCGAGCTCGGCGTCCCAGAGCGGAATGAGGGTGAGGGGGATGAGACGGCCCTGCGCCTGCGGCCCGCACCACTCGTCCACCATCCAGTCGTTGTACGCGCGCACGCCGAGCAGGCCCAGTTCGCGGTCCTTGGCCTCGGTGAACGTCTGCCCGCAGAAGCGGGGGAAGGTGGGGAAACAGAGGGCGGACTGGACGTGGTTGACGTCCATGTCGGCGAGGCGGTCCGGCACGCTGAACGACCCCGGGCGCATCTGCTCGTACGTGATGACTTCGAGCTTGATCTCGTCCCTGTCGTACCCGACGGAGGTGTCGAGGCGGGTGAGGGGCCGGTGCAGGTCCTCGTAGATCCACCAGTCCCCTATGGGGCCATCGTCCCCCTTCGCCCCCATCACGGGGGCGAACTTCCCGCCCAGGAAGCTCATCGACTTCAGAGGTGCCCGGACGACGCGCGGCCCGCTGTCGCGGTACCGGGCCGGGAGCCGGTCCTGCCAGACATGGGCGGGCTCGACGGTGTGGTCGTCCACCGAGATGATCCTCGGGAACGTCGGCAAGGTCTCAGTGGTCTCCATGCGGTCCACGGTAGCGCTGATCTGACGACCCGTCAGCTCCTCGTCGGCTATCCGTACGCGACTATCGCGGACCCCCCGTGTGCGTGGACCCTGTGAGAGCCGTCTCGCACGGCTGACGTATCCGCCATGAACAAGGCAAACTGGCGGGGAGCAAGAGGCAGGCAAAGAACGGAATCAGGCAAAGAGCGACAATCGCGGGCAGGGCAGACCCGCGGCGCACGACCAGGCACGGTGACGACCGGGCACGGCAGGGCAGCAGGGGGAGCGATGGACGGTGTACCGCGAGTACCGGACCAGCGGCGTCCGGCCCCGGGGAACGCCCCCGAGGAACTGAGACCGCACTTCAGCGTGCTCGGCCCCGTACGCGCATGGCACGGCGCCGAGCAGCTGTCCATGGGCTCTCCGCAGCAGCGCGCCCTGCTCGCGGCGCTCCTGCTGCGCGACGGCCGCACGGCGACGGCGCACGAGCTGATCGACGCCCTCTGGGGCGAGGAACCGCCCTCGCAGGCGCTGGCCGCGGTCCGTACGTACGCGTCGCGCCTGCGCAAGGTGCTGCCCGCAGGCGTCCTGGTCAGCGAGTCCGGCGGGTACGCGATCGCGGTGGCCGACGGCGCTCTCGACCTGGCCCTCGCGGAGGACCTGTGGGCGGAGGCGGAGAAGGCGCGCGGCGTGGCCGACCTCTGCCAGGCGCGCTCGCTGGTCAACAAGGCGCTGAGCCTCTGGGACGGCGAACCCCTGGCGAACGTCCCCGGTCCGTACGCGGAGACGGAGCGCACCCGCCTGGAGGAGTGGCGCCTCCAGCTCCTGGAGTCCCGCCTGGACATGGACCTGGAGGTCGGCTGCCACGCGGAGGCGGTCTCGGAACTGACGGCGCTCACGGCGGCCCACCCCCTGCGCGAACGCCTGCGGGAGCTCCTGATGCTGGCGCTGTACCGCAGCGGACGCCAGGCGGAGGCTCTCGCCGTCTACGCGGACACGCGGCGGCTGCTCGCGGACGAACTGGGCGTGGACCCGCGCACGGGCCTGAAGGAACTCCAGCAGCGGATACTCCAGGCGGATCCGGCGCTCGCGGAACCCTCGGCGGCGGCCCCGGAACCGCCGACGGCAGCGGTGCGCCCCGCCCAACTACCGGCCACCGTCCCGGACTTCACGGGCCGGGCGTCCTTCGTCTCCGAACTGAGCGAGATCCTCTCCGCGGCGGAGGGCCGCGTCATGGCGGTCTCGGCGCTGGCGGGCATCGGCGGCGTGGGCAAGACGACGCTCGCCGTCCACGTGGCGCATGTGGCGCGGACGTACTTCCCCGACGGGCAGTTGTACGTGGACCTGCAAGGGGCGGGTGCGCGGGCGGCGGAACCGGAGACGGTGCTCGGCGCGTTCCTGCGGGCCCTGGGGACGGCCGACTCGGCGATCCCGGACTCCCTGGAGGAGCGGGCGGCGCTGTACCGGTCGGTGCTCGACGGCCGCAGGGTCCTGGTGGTCCTGGACAACGCACGCGACGCGGCGCAGGTACGCCCCCTGCTCCCCGGCATGGAGGGCTGCGCGGCGCTGGTGACGAGCCGGATCCGGATGGTGGACCTGGCCGGGGCGCACCTGGTGGACCTGGACGTCATGTCCCCCGAGGAGGCACTCCTCCTCTTCACCCGGATCGTCGGCGAGGAGCGGGTCACCTCGGAGCGCAAGGCCGCCCTTGACGTGGTGGCGGCGTGCGGCTTCCTGCCCCTGGCGATCCGCATCGCGGCTTCGCGCCTCGCGGCCCGCCGTACGTGGACGGTCTCGACCCTGGCGGCGAAGCTGGCGGACGAGCGGCGGCGCCTGGACGAGCTCCAGGCGGGCGACCTGGCGGTCAAGGCCACCTTCGAGCTGGGCTACGGCCAGCTGGAGCCCGCGCAGGCACGGGCGTTCCGCCTGCTGGGCCTCGCGGACGGCCCGGACCTCTCGCTGGCAGCGGCGGCGGCCGTCCTCGACCTCCCGACCGAGGAGACGGAAGACCTCCTGGAGTCCCTGGTCGACACGTCCCTGGTGGAGTCGGCGGCGCCCGGCCGCTACCGCTACCACGACCTGGTCCGGCTCTACGCGCGTGCGTGCGCGGAGCGGGAACTGCCGTCGGCCGAGCGGGAATCAGCGGTGTCGCGTCTCCTTGACTTCTACCTGGCGTCGGCGGCGCGGGTCTACGCGATAGAGCGCCCCGGCGACCGTACGGTGGACCACCTGGAGGTGACCGAGCACCTGGGCCAGGACTTCAGCGACGACGCGAAGGCACTGGACTGGCTGCACTCGGAGGCCGCCTGCATCCTGGCCTGCGTACAGCAGTCACTGGGACCGAGCACGCTGCGGCGGGCGGTCGATCTGCTGCTGGCTTCCAAGGACTTGGCGGAGTCGGGGGCGAGTTCGCTGCGCTACGAGCTGGCGACGTCCGCGGCGCGGGACGCGGCGGCGGCGGTCGGGGATGCGCATGCCGAGGGGCGGGCTCGGGTGACGCTTGCGCAGGTGCTGAGCAAGGTGGGGCACTTCGAGAAGGCTTCGGCCGAGCTGGAGCGGGCCTCTGAGCTCGGGGACATCTCCAAGGACCCCTGGACCTGCGGAAACGGCACCAACGAGCGGGGGATCACCGCCTACTGCGTCAACCAGTACGCCGCGAGCGAGACGTACTTCGTCAAGGCGATCGAGGAGTTCCGCGCCGACACCAACCGGGCCGGCGAGGCGAGCGCTCTCTGCAACCTGTCCCGCGCGCTGGACGCGATGGGTCGCACGTCCAAGGCGATCGAGCTCGCCCAGCAGGGGATCGCGATCTACGACGACCTCGGGCTGACCTTCCGTCTCGCCAACGCGAAGAGTGCTCTCGGTATCGCCCTCGGACATGCCGGGCGCCACTCACAGGCCCTCGATCAACTGACCGACGCGCTGGGAGTGTTCGTCGAGAACCGGCAGCGCTTGTGGGAAGGCACCACCCAGTTCCGCATCGCCCAGGTCTACCTGTCGGCCCTCCAACCCGCGCAGGCGGCACAACATGCCGAGCAGGCCCTCAGCACCGGCTGCGTCGGCGGCGACTGGATGCGCGCCAACGTTCTGACGCTCCTGGGCAGGGCTCTCCACAGCATCGCTCAGGTGGACCGTGCTCGGGCCTGCTGGCGTGAGGCACTGACCATCCACGAGAGCTCGAACGCTCCGGAGGCCGACGAAGTACGTCGGCTCATCTCGCCGGTGCCGGCCGCCTGAACACTCTCCCGAGGCGTTCATCGAACGTTTATGGGCCGCTGCCACTCTCTAGGCATCGACCCGTCGCGTCGGGGGGCAGACGGATCGCATGGGCCCCACCGTTAAAGTGATCGGCCCTGAAGCGCCCGTTCGGCGATCCTCGGGGGAGTTGCCGAACGGGCGCTTCTACTCAGCGCACCGCCCGACCCAAAGGAGTTCTCACTATGAGCGACGCCAAGAAGGACCAGGACATGACGCCCCTGGGCGACGGTCACGTGCCCGCCCCGCCGAAGGACGGCAAGATCACCACGCTGGGCGACGGCCACGTGCCCGCCCCGCCGAAGGACGGCACGGCCACCACGCTGGGCGACGGCCATGTGCCCGCCCCGCCGAAGGACTAAAGACTTACATCCTGCACGGGGGAGTCGGCCGCGGCGGCGCGGAGGGGGAGCCGTCGCGGCCGACGCATGTCCGGGGGCCGGGGGCTGGGAGCCAGGGGGGCCGGGGGTGCCGGGGGTGCCGGGGGTGCCGGGAACAGGCCAGCCGATGGCCTGTTCCCACCACACCACTCGAACACGTGCACCCTCGCCGCTAGCGTCACTCACGTTCGAAGGCCGTCTCGCGTTTCGCCCAAGGAGCTGGAATGACCCGCACCAAGAAGATCCTCGTCACCTTCGCGATAGCCGCTGCCGCCGCGGGCGGTGCGTCCGCCCCGGCATTCGCCGACAGCCACTCCCCGGTCGCCCCGCGGGACAGCCACTCCCCGGTCGCTCCCCTGGACAGCCACTCCCCGGTGGCCCCGCTGGGCGACGGCCACACGCCGACCGCGCCGCTGGGCGACGGCCACACGCCGTAAGCAGCACAGGCAAGTCACACCACAAGCCATAGGCCATAGCCATAGGCCATAAGTCCGCCAGCGTGCGGGCGGCACGGCAGACCGGGGCCGAGCAGTCGCTCGGCCCCGCTCCCTTTCCTGCCCGCCCACCGCGTCGAGGGCGGCGCACCCGTCGTTGCGGCCACCGGACCGCACCTGAAGACTTGAGCCCACGGCACGCCACCACCTCCCCCTCCCGGGAAGGGCCCGCCCCATGCAGATAGCGATCCTGCTCTACGACAAGTTCACCGCCCTCGACGCGGTGGGCCCCTTCCAGACCCTCTCCGGGCTCCCCGGCGCCGAAATCGTCTTCGTCGCCGAGAAGGCGGGCCCCGTACTCGACGACACCCGCGCCCTCTCCCTGGTAGCCACCAAGTCCCTGGCCGAGGTCAGCGGCCCGGACATCGTCGTCGTACCGGGCAGCCCGGAGCCCGACCTGGCCAACGACACGGTGCTGAACTGGCTCCGCGGCATCGACGCCACCACCACGTGGACCACCTCCGTCTGCACCGGATCGCTCATCCTCGCGGCGGCCGGTCTCCTCAAGGGCCGCCGGGCGACATCCCATTGGCTGGCGCTGGAGCAGATCAAGCAGTTCGGGGTCGAGCCGACCGGGCAGCGCGTGGTCTTCGACGGGAAGTACGTCACCGCGGCCGGCGTCTCCGCCGGGATCGACATGGGCCTCACCCTCACCGGAAGGATCGCGGGCACCGAGCACGCGCAGACCGTACAACTCCTCATCGAGTACGACCCCCAGCCCCCGTACGACGCGGGCTCCCCGGAGAAGGCCCCGGCGGCGCTGGTGGAGAGGCTGCGGGCGCGGGTCTAGCGGGCGAGGACCGTAGCGGCCAGTTCGCACCAGACGTATTTGCCGGTGTCACCGCTCTTGGCGAGCGGGTACCAGCCCCACCCATCGGAGCATGACTCGATGAGAGCCAAGCCTCGCCCTTCCTCCGCTTCCGGGTCGGCGATACGCAGGGACGGCACCGGCGGTCTGGGGTCGGCGTCCCATACGCCGATCCGGAGGACACGGCCATCCCATCGGAGGCGCAGGGCGGCGGGGCCTTTCGTGTGGCGTAAGGCGTTGCTGACCAGCTCGGTGGCCAAAAGCTCGGCGGCTTCCGCGAGATGGGGCAGGCCGGCCCATGTCAGGGCGCTCCTCACGCCCTCGGTCCCCGGGCTGTCCGACGAGGAACTTGAGCGGCGCGTACGGTTCCGGATCGCGCGCCAGCAGCTCTTCGGCGGCGAGCCGCCCGCTCCGTACGAGGCAGTGATCCATGAAGCGGCATTGCGCACCAGAGCGGCTGAGGCAGGTGGCCCGCGACCAGTTGCTCCACATCCTGGATCGCTCAGAACTCCCTCACGTGACCGTTCGCGTGGTGCCCTTCGACGTGGACGGCTTTGCGGGGATCAACCATCCGATGCTGTACGCGGGCGGCGCTCACCCTCAACTCGACACCGCCTACCTGGACACCCCGCACGGCGGCGAGTTCGTGCATGCGGAAGCCCAGTTGAGCCGCTGCCGAGGAGTACTCGGCAGGCTGGAGCGCGCCGCGCTGGGGGTCATAGAGTCGAGGGACTTCATCCATGGCCTCGTACAGAGCATGTGAAAGGTCCCCCATGACACAGGACATCGCGTGGCAGAAGTCCTCATTCTCAGGTGGTCAGGACTCGTCGGACTGCGTTGAACTCGCCACAGCCGAGGGAAGTGTCCACCTACGCGAAAGCGACGAGCCCTCTCGATTCCTCTCCACCACCCCCAAGAGCCTCGCCGCACTCATACGTCACGTACGGACGAAGCAGGTCTGACCCCACCCCACGGGATCGCCCCGCACGACCGGGCAACCATGGCAGAGTCACCGGCATGGTCCGCATGGTCACCTCAACGCAGCGGCGGCGCCTCGGCGCGGTGTCCGCTCTCCTCATGGGCGCCGCCCTGATATCCGGCTGCGGCGAAAAGCCGCACGGCTCGGCCGCAGCCCCGGCCACCGCCCCCGAGCCGAGCCAGGCCTCCAGCACGGCCCCCACCAACTCCCCCTCCCCCGGCGCCTCCCCCTACGTGGAGCCCGGCGTCGTGGACGGCGCACCCCACAACGGCGACAACAACGCCTACCGCCGCCCCGCCGACATGTCCCCCGCGAGCGAGGAAGCCGCGCAGGCCGAGGCCGCCCGCATCGAGCCCGTACTCAAGCGGCTGCACGCGAAGGGGAAATGGGACCCGGAGAGCGTGCGGTCCGCGCTCACCGGTGAACTCGGCTACAAGATCGAGAAGTACGGCAGCAAGGGCAAGATCCTCAGCGGCGAACTCACCGTCCGCGACATGTACGCGAGCTACGAGAACGACGAGTACGTCACCCCCGAGGGCACCATGATCGGACTCCGCGTGAACGCTGACGCCTGCGTCACCGCGCTCGTGCAACCCACCAACTACGAGGCAAAGGCGAACGGCCCCTTCATGGAAACCGGCTGCATGACACCCCCCACAGGCCACTGACCACCCGCGGATTGCAGGAAAGTCCCACCAACCCGCCCTATAAGTCCCGTTCCGGTGGGACTTTCCTGCAATCCCCCCCCACACGCTCAGCGGGTGGTGGGCGTGCCTCGTATCTGGGTCAGGGTTTGCTTGATCTTCGTGATGAATGCGGCGGGGGTCCCGAAGACCTCCTCCGCGCCGAAACGCAGCACCACCCTCACCTCCGGACATGCCGCGAGGTCGTTGTAGCGGGCCAGGTCGCGGCGGTGGGCCTCGCGTGAGCCGTGGTACGCGTAGCCCTCGATCTCGACGACCACGCCCTCCTCCCGGAAGAGGAAATCGGGGCGGCAGCGGCGGCCGGCCGGCGTCAGCAGGTCCACCTGGGTCGAGGGGCGCAGGCCCGCGTCGTGCATCCGTAGCCGCGCCACCGTCTCCGCCGGTGAACCGGCGAGCGGATCGGCCAGCGCCAGCCAGTGGCGCGCCCGGGTGGCGCCCGGCAGGGGGGCGTCCAGGGCCGAGGCGAGCGCGGCCGTACCGGTCAGCGCAGGGCGCCGGGTACGGCCGACCGTCCGCCGGGTCAGCGCCGAGTCGACCGCCACGAGCGCCTCGTCCCTCGTCCCGCCTCGCAGCAGGTCGGCCAGCGTGCGCGCGACCGTCGTCACCCTTAGCTCCCGCGTCACGGTGACGTCCTGAGGCGGCAGCTCAAGCCAGTGCGTACGCGCCCCTGCCCGGCGTCGCGACCGGCGCGGGTCGGTGAACTCCACCTCCTCGCGCAGCACCTCGATGCCCCAGAGCACCGCCGCTGCCCTGTGGCTCGCCACCAGGCCCGGCATGGCCAGTTGCCCGGCCCAGAGGCGCAGTTTCAGGTCCACCGCGCGACCCGGCTCCGCCCAGGCTCCGCCCGGGATCCGCGTCCACCCCTCGGCGGCCAGCGTCCGGAACAGCTTGCTCCGGGGCCACCCCGCCTCCCTGGCCCAGCGGGCCAGCAGCACCCCCTCGACGACCAGCTCCCGCAGTCCCAACGGTTGCGGATCCCCCGATTTCACCGATTTTCCCGATTCCCCCATCCCGCAAGGCTCCCGCAACGGGCCCCGCCCCGTGCCCCCCTGTGGACAACCATGCGCCGATCACCCTCACAAGCCACTCAAGCCACTCAATCCGCGTGGGACTCCTCACGCCGCGTGGAACTCCCTCAACCACTCCACCAAGAGCCGGTTCACCTCGTACGCCCGCTCCTGCTGCACCCAGTGCCCGCACCCATCGAGGATGTGCGAGGACAGCAGGCCGGGCAGGGTCTGCGGGTACGCCTTGATCGCGTCGGCCAGCCATGTCGTCGACGCGTCCTGGTCGCCGCCGATGAACAGGGACGGCTGTGTGAGGGGGGCGCCGTCCCAGGGGGCCAGGTCCTCCCAGTCGCGGTCGACGTTGCGGTAGCGGTTGAGGCCGCCCGTCAGGCCCGTGCGTTCGAAGTCGGACGCGTAGACGTCGAGGTCCTCCTCCGTCAGCCAGGAGGGCAGGGCCGGCCCTGTCGGGAAGCGGTCCGACATTCGTCCGCCTCGGGGGACGAAGTGGAGGCTCGGGCTGTCGGGCGACGGCATCGTGTCGGCGGACAGGCTTGCGTAGAAGCCCGCCAGCCACCCCCGCACGTCCGGCTCGATCTCGGCCTCCGCCCTCCCCTCCTCCTGGAAGTAGCTGACGTAGAACTCCTCGTCCCCGCCGATACGGGCGAACGCGTCCGTCGGCCGGAAGCCGTTCCGCGGCGCGTACGGGACGCTCAGCAGCCCCACCGCCGTGAAGACGTCCGGCCTCAGCAGCGCCGAGTTGGCCGCGATGGCCGAGCCCCAGTCGTGGCCCACGATCGTCGCGGTCTCCGCGTCGAGGGCCCGTACGACACCGACGTTGTCGGCGACGTGCGCCAGCATCCGGTACGCCTCCACCTCACGCGGCTTCGACGAACGCCCGTAGCCCCGCACGTCGATCGCCACCGCACGGAAGCCCGCCTCGGCGAGCACCGGTAGCTGGTGGCGCCAGGAGTACCAGGACTCGGGGAAGCCGTGGACGAGGAGGACGAGCGGCCCCGTTCCCTGCTCCACGAGGTGGATCCGGCCGCCGGGGACGTCCACCAGTCGGTGGTGCTGGGTGGGGTGCGGCATGTTTCCTCCCGGGTCGGTGGAGACAGTGGAGACGGTGGGTGGGTGGGTGCGTATGCGTATGCGGATGCGTATGCGGATGCGTACGCGGATGAGTGCCTACCTCATGATCCTGGGCCACCACTCACATCGCCCGCGAGAAACTTTGCCGACTCGGCAAATGGCTCAGCCCTGGTTCCTCCTGGACCCCCTACGCCCCCCGCTCCACCACCACCGCCGCCTTCAGGTCCGCCCAGAACTCCGGGCTGACCGCGATCCGGAACCCGAGGCGGTACACCGTCGTGCGTTCCCTCCCCCGCACCCGCAGCCGCACCTCCGTGGGGCCCGGGTGCGAGCGGAGGATCTCCTTCAGCTGGGCCACCGAGCGCGGGGTCACCTGGGGCTCGTGCAGGTCGAGTACGACGGGGGCGTCCGCCGCCGCGCGCGAGAGGTCGGGGACCGAGAGTTCCATCGCCACCAGGCGCGGCACGTCCTCCCGCTTGTCGAGGCGGCCCTTCACGAACACCACGGTGTCCTCGACCAGTTGGGTGGACAGCAACTGGTACGTCGCCGGGAAGAACATGCACTCCAGCGACCCCGCCAAATCCTCCACCGTGGCGACCGCCCACGCGTTGCCCTGCTTCGTCACCTTCCGCTGGAGCCCTGAGATGATGCCCCCGATCGTCACCACCGCACCATCCGCGTGCTCGCCCCCGGTCAGGCTCGCGATCGCCGCGTCGGCCTTGGCGGACAGGACGTGCTCGATGCCGAACAGGGGGTGGTCGGATACGTAGAGGCCGAGCATCTCGCGCTCCTGGGCCAGGAGATGGCTCTTCTCCCACTCGTCGGACGGGAACTCGACGTCGAGCGCGAGCACCGTCGCCCCCGCGGCACCATCCCCGTCACCACCTCCGCCTCCACCTCCGTCGCCGCCACCGTCGCCGAACAAGTCGAACTGGCCCTCCGCCTCCCTCCTCTTCACCTGTACGACGTTGTCGATCAGAGGTTCATAGCAGGCCGTAAGGCCTTTGCGCGTATGTCCCATCTCGTCGAAAGCCCCCGCCTTGATGAGGGATTCGGTCGTCCGTTTGTTGCAGGCGGTGGCGTCCACCTTCTTCAAGTAGTCCGGGAAGGATGCGTACTTACCCTTCCGCTCGCGGGACTTGATGATCGAGTCGACCACGTTCGCGCCGACGTTCCGTACCGCCGTCAGGCCGAAGAGAATGACGTCGTCACCCTGCGCCGCGAAGTTCGCCACCGACGCGTTCACGTTCGGCGGCAGGACCTTGATCCCCATCCGGCGGCACTCGTTGAGATAGACCGCCGACTTGTCCTTGTCGTCCCGGACGGAAGTCAGCACCGCGGCCATGTACTCGGCCGGGTAATTCGCCTTCAGGTACGCCGTCCAGTACGAGACAAGTGCGTACGCCGCCGCATGCGCCTTGTTGAACGCATAGCCCGCGAACGGCACCAGGACGTCCCACACCGCCTGGATCGCCTCGTCCCCGTAACCCCGCTCCCGGCAGCCGTCGCGGAACGGGACGAATTCCTTGTCCAGGACCTCCTTTTTCTTCTTCCCCATCGCGCGCCGCAGCAGATCCGCCTGGCCCAGCGTGTATCCCGCGAGCACCTGCGCCGCCTTCTGCACCTGCTCCTGGTAGACGACCAGGCCGTACGTCAGGCCGAGCACGTCCCGCAGGGGTTCCTCCACCTCCGGGTGGATCGGGGTGATCTCCTGTTGGGCGTTCTTGCGGAGGGCGTAATTGGTGTGGGTGTTCATCCCCATCGGGCCGGGGCGGTACAGCGCCGTGACCGCCGTGATGTCCTCGAACTCGTCCGGTTTCATCAGCCGCATCAGCGAGCGCATGGGGCCGCCGTCGAATTGGAAGACCCCCAACGTGTCACCACGCCCGAAGAGTTCAAAGGTGCGGGAATCCGCAAGGGGGAGGGAGAGGAGGTCCAGTGCCACGCCCTTGTTCGCCGCCACCATCTTGACCGCGTCGTCCATGATGGTCAGATTCCGCAGGCCGAGGAAGTCCATCTTGAGCAGGCCGAGCGATTCGCACTGCGGGTAGTCCCACTGCGTGATCGTCACGCCGTCGCTGTGCCGCACCCACACCGGTACGTGGTCGGTGATCGGCTCGCTGGACATGATGACGCCGGCCGCGTGCACACCCATCTGCCGGACCAGGCCCTCGACGCCCTTTGCGGTGTCGATGACCTTCCGTACGTCGGGTTCGCCCTCGTACATTCCACGGATCTCACCCGCCTCGCCGTGGCGGGGGTGGGACGGGTCCGTGATGCCGGCGAGATCGATTCCCTTTCCGCCCGCGTCCGGTGGCATCGCTTTCGTCAGGCGGTCGCCCATCGCGTACGGATATCCGAGGATCCGAGCGGAGTCCTTGATGGCGTTCTTCGCCTTGATCTTTCCGTATGTGCCGATCATGGCAACCTTGTCGGCGCCGTACTTCTCCGTCACATAGCGGATGACCTCCACGCGCCTGCGCTCGTCGAAGTCGATGTCGACGTCCGGCATCGACACGCGCTCGGGGTTCAGGAAGCGCTCGAAGATCAGGCCGTGCGTGATCGGGTCCAGGTCCGTGATGCCCATCGCGTACGAGACCAGGGAGCCGGCCGCCGAGCCGCGTCCCGGGCCTACCGCGATGCCGATCTTCTTGGCCAACATGATGAAGTCGGCGACCACGAGGAAGTAGCCGGGGAACCCCATCTGGATGATGATGTCCATCTCGTACTCGGCCTGCCGCGCATACGCGTCCCCCACCCCCTCGGGAAACCGGCGCCGCATTCCGGTGGCCACCTCCTCCCGGAACCAGCTGATCTCCGAATAGCCGTCCGGAACAGCGAACTTGGGCATCAGGTCGCGCTTCTCGAACATTGCGGTCGTATCGATCTGCTCGGCCACCAGCAGCGTGTTCCGGCAGCCCTCCTGCCAGGCGTCCGAGGAGTCGACGGCGTACATCTCGTCCGCCGACTTCAGGTGATAGCCGGTGCCGTCGAAACGGAAGCGGTCGGGATCGGAGAGGTTCTTGCCCGTCTGGATGCAGAGCAGGGCGTCGTGCGCGGCGGATTCACGGGCGTAGGTGTAGTGCGAGTCATTGGTGACGAGCGGGGGAATCCCCAGGCTTCTGCCGATCTCCGACAAGCCGTCCCTGACCCGGCGTTCGATCTCAATGCCGTGGTCCATCAGCTCCAGGAAATAGCGGTCCTTGCCGAAGATGTCCTGGTACTCGCCCGCCGCCCTGCGGGCCTCCTCGTACTGGCCCAGACGTAGGCGGGTCTGGAGCTCACCGGAAGGACACCCGGTGGACGCGATCAGACCCTCCGACCACTGGGAGATCGTCCCCTTGTCCATGCGCGGCCACTTCTGCAGCCAGCCCTCCGCGTACGCGTCCGAGGAGAGCCGGAAGAGATTGTGCAGGCCCGTGCTGTTCGCCGCCCAGATCGTCTTGTGCGTGTAACCACCCGAACCGGACACGTCGTCACGCTTCTGATGCGGCTGGCCCCACCGCACCTTGCGCTTGTCGCGGCGGGACTCCGGGGCGACGTACGCCTCGATGCCGATGATCGGCGTGACGCCTGCGCCCTGGGCCTGGTGGAAGAAGTCGTACGCCCCGTGCAGATTGCCGTGGTCCGTCATCGCGATGTGGGACATGCCCATGTCGGTGCAGGCCTGGAACATGTCGCCGAGCCGCGCGGCGCCGTCGAGGAGCGAGTACTGGGTGTGAACGTGCAGGTGGGTGAAGGGCTTCGGCACTTCCGCTCCCGCTTCCCGTGGTCGTTCGGTCAGTCGGCGGTCGAGCCGGACCCTGCCCCGGCTTCCTCTTCGAGCCGCCGGGCGATGACGCGCAGGCCGACCGCCACGTCGTGGGCCGACGGGGCGTGGTCCGGGTCGATGAGCCACTGCTGGGTCAGGCCCGCGACCAGGGCCATGTGGACCGAGCCGACCGCGCGGGCCGTGTCCGGGTCGTCGGCGGCGTCGATGCCGTGCAGGTGGGCGGCCATCTCGGGGCGCGCGCGCTCGTACGCGGCGGCGATCTGTTCGCGGATCTCGGGGGCGCGCTCAGCCTGCGCGAAGGCCTCGGTGCTCGCGACGAGCATGGGCCGGTCCGTGGCCTCGGAGCCGATGATGCGGGCCCACATCCGCTCCAGGGGCTCGGGCGCACCGCCGCCCTCCGCCTCGGACGGACGGTCGACGATCGCCGTGCCCCACTCCATGAGGGTCTCCAGGAGGGCGGCGTTGAGCAGGGCCTCCTTGGAGCCGTAGTGGTAGTTGATCGTCCCTACGGGGGCGTTGTTCGCGGCGGCCGCGATGTCCCGCGATGTCGTGCGGGCGTATCCCCGCTCCTGGAGGCATCGCTTGGCGCCGGTCATCAGCTGTTCTCGGTGTCCCATGGATCCACCGTACAACAGTCTTGAACGTCCGTTCAGAACAGAGGTTCAGAACGCGCGTTCAAGTAGAGTCGGGCTCCGGCATCACCGCGCCGGAAACTCGTTGGACACCCCCCGCGCCCCTCCCCGATAGTGCGGCGCATGACCTCACTTGTGCGCCACCTCACGTTCGACTGTTCCGACGCCTACCGTCAGGGCACCTTCTGGGCCGAAGTGCTCGGTGGGAAAATCTCCGACGACGACTTTCCCGGTGATCCGGAAGCCCTCGTCGAGGCCGACGGCATCACTCTGCTCTTCGTGACCGTGCCCGAGGGCAAGGCCCTGAAGAACCGGCTGCACGTCGACCTTCAGCCGCAGGACCGCACCCGTGACGAGGAGGTCGAGCGGCTCGTGGAGCTCGGGGCCAAGGTGGTGGGCGACCATCGGGTGGCCGACGGGCGTGGCTGGGTCACGCTCAGCGATCTGGAGGGCAACGAGTTCTGCGTGGAGCGCAGTGCCGGGGAGCGGGCCGCGACCAGCAACTAGGCTCTGGTGCCTCGCAGTTCACGCTTGACGACCTTGCCGCTCGCGTTCCTCGGCAGCTCCGTCACGAACTCGATCTCCCTGGGGACCTTGTAGTTCGCCATTTCGCGGCGCGACCACGCGATCAGGTCGTCGGAGGTGAGGACCGCCCCCGAACGCCGCACCACGTACGCCTTGCCCACCTCGCCGAGGCGCGGATCCGGGACACCGATGACCGCCACGTCCGCCACCTGCGGGTGCACTCCGATGAGTTGCTCTATCTCGGCGGGATAGGCGTTGAAGCCGCCGACGATGAACATGTCTTTGATCCGGTCCGTGATCCGGAGATTGCCCGCCTCGTCCAGGACCCCGACATCACCCGTCCGCAGCCAGCCGTCCGGCGTGACCGCTTTCTTCGTCTCCGCCGGATCCTCGAAGTAGCCCTGCATGACGTTGTGTCCGCGTACCAGCACCTCTCCGGGATGGCCTGGGGAGAGCTCCTCGCCTCCCGGGCTGACCACCCGCACCTCCGTGTCCGGTATCGCCCGGCCCGAGGTCGACGCGATCACCTTCGCGGCGTCCCCCTGGCGGCACATCGTCACGATGCCGCTGGCCTCCGAGAGGCCGTAAGCCGTCAGGACCGTGGCGATGTGCAGCTCGGCGCGCAGGCGCTCGACCAGTTGCAGGGGGACCACCGCCGCCCCCGTCACCACCAGGCGCAGAGCCGACAGGTCGTACTGGTCGCGGGCGGGGTGGTCGAGGAGGGACTGGTGCAGGGTCGGCGGGCCCGGCAGGACCGAGATCCTCTCCGCGGCCACGTTCGCCAGGACCGTGTCCACGTTGAAGACCGGCTGCGGGATCATCGTCGCGCCGCGCATCAGGCAGGCGATGATCCCGGCCTTGTAGCCGAAGGTGTGGAAGAACGGGTTCACGATCAGATAGCGGTCGCCTTCGCGCAGGCCCGCGAGCTCGCTCCACACGTCGTAGCAGCGCAGGGACTGGGCGTGGGTGATGACCGCGCCCTTGGGGCGTCCTGTCGTGCCCGAGGTGTAGATGATGTCCGAGGGCGCCGCCGCGTCGATGCCGTCCGCGCGCGCCCGTACGTCCTGGGCGCTCACCCCGTCGCCGCCGGCCAGGAAGTCCTTCCAGGTCCGGAAGTCCTCCGGGGCGTCGTCGGACAGGACGACCACCTGCTCCAGGTGCGGGAGGCCGGGGAGGGGACCTTCCCCCTTGCCCTCCACGGCCGCGCGGCGCAGCGAGGCCACGTACGACGTGCCGAGGAAGGTGCCCGTCACGAAGAGCAGCTTCGCGCGGCTGCGCTGCAGTACGTAGGACGCCTCCGCGCCCTTGAAGCGGGTGTTGAGGGGGACCAGGACCGCGCCCGCGGTCACCGCGCCGAGCGCCGAGACGATCCAGTCGAGGGTGTTGGGTGCCCAGACGGCCACTCTGTCCCCGGAGTCGACTCCACTGGCCATGCACGCGGCGGCTGCCCGCTCCACGCGCCGGCCGAGCTCCGCGTACGAGACGCGGGCGCGGCCGTCGACGACCGCTTCCCGGTCGCCGTACCGCTCGGCCGCGGCCCGGACCAGTCCCGGGATGCTGCCCCACTCCAGGTCGCCGCGCATCGCAAGCCCCTCCGCCGCAGTAGCTGACTATCCGTCAGATTAGCTGTAACCTGACGCGCTGTCAGCAGTCGGGACGACGTATGGCGAAGCCCTGGAGCCTCGCCACTCGCGGAGGTGCCGTGGCCCATGGCTTCACTCAAAGACGCTACAGCGATAGTCGGAATCGGGCAGACCGCGTTCGCCAAACAACTGCCCGAGGACGAGGAGACGTTGGCCTGCCGGGCGATCGTCGCCGCGCTCGACGACGCGGGCATCGCGCCGTCCGAGGTCGACGCGTTCGCCTCGTACACGATGGAGGAGACGGACGAGGTCGAGGTCGCCAAGGCCATCGGCGCGGGCGACGTGACCTTCTTCAGCAAGGTCGGCTACGGGGGCGGCGGTTCCTGCGCGACCATCGCGCACCTCGCGTCCGCCGTCGCCACCGGACAGGCGAACGTCGGCATCGCCTGGCGCTCCCGCAAACGCGGCAGCGGCCCGCGCCCCTGGAAGAACACCGCGGTCCAACTCCCCACCCCCGGCCAGTGGACGCGCCCCTTCGGGCTGCTCCGCCCGGCGGACGAGATCGGGATGCTGGCCCGCCGCTACATGCACGAGTACGGGGCCACCCGCGACCACCTGTTCAATGTCGCCCTCGCGTGCAGGAACCGGGCGAACCAGAACCCGGCCGCGATGATGTACGAACGGCCACTGACCCGAGAGATGTACATGTCGTCGAGATGGATCAGCGAGCCGCTGTGTCTGTTCGACAACTGCCTTGAGACGGATGGCGCGTTGGCGTGCGTCATCGTGTCGGCCGAGCGCGCGCGGGACTGCCGGCAGAAGCCCGTGTACGTCCACTCCGTCGCCCAGGGGCTGCCCGCGCAGCACCACGGAATGGTCAACTACTGGAACGACGACCCGCTGACGGGCCCGGCCTGGACGGCGGCCCGCCACCTCTGGAAGCAGGCGGACTTCGCCCCGGAGGACGTGGACGTCGCCCAGATCTACGACGCGTTCACCCCGCTGATCCCGCTGTCCCTGGAGGGGTACGGCTTCTGCGGCCGGGGCGAGGGCGGCGCGTTCACGGAAGGCGGCGCACTGGAGAGCGGCGGGCGCCTGCCGATCAACACCGGGGGCGGCGGCCTGAGCGAGGCGTACGTCCACGGCTTCAACCTCATCAACGAGGGCGTGAAGCAGCTGCGGGGCACGAGCACGGCCCAGGTGCCCAACGCGGCCACGTGTCTGGTGACCGCAGGTGAGGGAGTCCCGACGTCGGCGGTACTGCTGCGGGCCCCTTAGGGGCGCGGGCAACTGCGCGAGCAACTACGACGGCCCGCACCCGGAAGAGGCGAGAACATGGCAGACGCGACCACCGAGCCCCTGCTGTCCCCCACCATCGACAAGGACGGCGCCCCCTTCTGGGAGTACGCCGCCCAGGGCGAACTCCGGATACAAGCCTGCACCGCCTGCGGCGAGCTCCGGTTCCCGCCCAGGCCCTGCTGCCCCCACTGCCAGTCCTTCGACGGCGAGTGGCGCAGGATGAGCGGACGGGGCCGCATCTGGTCCTACGTCCGCCCACACCCGCCCCTGCTCCCCGCCTACGCCGAGCAGGCCCCGTACAACGCGATCATCGTCGAGCTGGCCGACGCCCCCCGCATCCGCCTGGTCGGCAACCTCGTCGCCGCCCCGGACGCCCCGCTGGACTCCGTCGACCCCGAGCGCCTGCGCATCGGCGCGAAGGTGCAGGTGGCGTTCACCGACGTGGGCGGGATCGCGATGCCCCGCTGGCTCCTGGAGCGGCCATGAGCCTGCGCACGGCGTTCGACAAGGAGGCGGGCGTGGCGGTCGTCACCCTCGACCGTCCTGCCCGCCACAACGCCATCGACACCGAGACCGCCGCTCAACTCGCCACTGCCTGGAGGGAGTTCCGGTTCGACGACACCGTGCGGGCGATCGTGCTCACCGGCGCCGGGGACAAGGCGTTCTGTACGGGCATCGACCGTGACACGGACGTACCGCAGCCCGACTCCCCCTACTCGATGGATGATCCGCTCCTCTCCATCGGCCCCAAGGCCAACGACCTGTGGAAGCCGGTCATCGCCGCCGTCAACGGCATGGCGTGCGGGGGCGCCTTCTACCTGCTGGGCGAGGCGGAGTTCGTCGTCGCCGCCGAGCACGCCACGTTCTTCGACCCGCACACGACGTACGGAATGGTCAGCGCGTACGAGGCGATCCTCATGGCGCAGCGCATGCCGCTCGGCGAGGTCGCCAGGATGTCGCTGATGGGGACGGCCGAGCGGGTCTCCGCGCGGCGGGCGTACGAGACGGGCCTGGTCTCTGAAGTGACGTCGTCCGAAGACCTGTTGGCGGCGGCGACGAGCGCGGCCGAAGCCATCGCGTCCTACCCGACCGAGCCGGTCCAAGGCACCGTACGCGCGCTGTGGGCGGCGAAGGAGGCGGCCCGCACCCAGGCCCTGGCCCAGGCGCCGCACCTCATCGCGCTCGGCAACCTGCCGCCGGAGCGGCAGGCGGGGCTTTTCACGGGGCGGGGGCGCGGCAGCGGCTTCCGCATCAGGTGAGCGAGGACAGTAGCGAGGGCAGTAAGGGCTCGGGGCTTCGCGGCTGCCATGTTCCTGGCCCCTTCCGGGTGCGGAACCGTCGTGGCCAGTCGCGCAGTTCCCCGCGCCCCTTACGGGTCCCGGAGTCCCGGACCGCCCGCATGGCAGGGTTCACGCACTCGGCGTAACGTCACCAGTGGACGGCCGCCGTCCGGAGCCCCTTCCAACGCTGGCACGACGGCCGTCACGAGTGGGGCGGGGCTCGACCCGGGGTGAACGGGTGGGAAAGATCCGCACCCGAGAGCAGAGGCACCCAGGTCCGCTAGGACCGAGCGGTGCCGGTCCCCCGCTCCGCGTCCAGCGCGTACACGCACCGGTCCTTGCTGCACGCGTACACCACGCCGTCCCGCACCACCGGCGCCCCGGTGATCTCGCCGCCCGTGGCCAGCTTCCAGCGCAGGCGGCCGTCGTCCGCCTTGAGCGTGTACAGCAGGTGGTCCGTCGAACCGAAGTGGATCCGCCGGTCGGCCACGACGGGTGTGCCGACGACCTCGCCGCCCGCCTGGAAGCGCCACTTCGGCGTCCCCGTCACCGCGTCCAGGGTGTAGAGCCCCTTGCCGCTGCCCACGTGGACGTGGCCGTCGGCGACCAGGACGGGCTCGATCGACGCCCGGGACTCCGTGGCGATGCGCCAGCGGTCCCGGCCGTCCGTGGCGTCCAGGGCGTACACCGTGCCCAGGTAGTCCGCCAGGTACACGCCACCGCCGGTGACCGCGGGCCCCGGCGCGAACGTGGGCGGACACAGGAAGGCGGCGGGCGCCTCGAAGTGCCACCGGACGTGTCCTGCGGCGACGTCGATCGCCAGGACCCGGGACCCCGCGGACACGTACACGTACCCGTCCTGCGCGGGTGCGAGCCGCACCGGGACGCCGCCGCAGGAGGCCGCGTCACCGATGGGGTACGACCACCGCTCGTCGCCCGTGCGGGCCTCCAGGGCACGCAGGCGCGCGCCCTTCCACACGTAGACCGTGCCGTCGTGGACGACGGGCCCGGCCTCCGGGGTCTCGAAGTCGGTCTGGGCCCCGGTGATCTCCCAGAGCTTCTGGCCGTTCGCGGCCTCCCAGGCCTGTACGCCGCCGCCGCGCGTCCCGGTGACGACGGTGCCGCGGTCGGCCTGGAGGGAGTACACCCAGGCGTCGGTGTTCAGGCGCCACAGGTCGGTGCCCTCGGCGCCGTCGAGGGCGTAGAGCGTGGGTCCGTCGGAGGCGTGGATACGTCCGTCGGCGACCGCCATGGACCAGGCGACGTCCCGTGTCTTGAAGCTGCGGCGGCCCGTGCCGACGTCCAGGGCGTGCACCTCGAAGGAGGTGACGTACACGAGGTTCCCCGCGACGGCGGGCGTCCCCCAGACGTCGTTGGACATCCGGAACCGCCACGGCCGCCACGCGGCGCCCGCGTCCGGCGCGACGGTGGGTCCGGGCACCACGGGGTCCACGCCGTTCGCCGCGGCCTTGGACCGCGACCACGACGCGGCGATCCCGGTGTCGGCGGGCACCGCGCCCACGGCTACGGCCCGCGCGTCGGCCACCCGCGGCCCCGGACCGATCGGCACCTTCGCCCCGGCCAGATGCACGGGCCCGGCGTCCGGCACGCCCCCGAAGGGCGGCGGCTGCGTCGGCGGCACCGGCGGCGCGTGCCGCGGCGGGGGCGGCGCGACGGCGGGGGCGCCACCGCGTCCGCCGCTGCGCCCGGAGGCGGCGACGGCGGCCCGCGCGGGCGCACGCCCGCCCCTGCGGGCCTCGATCAGCGCGACGGCCCGCTCCGGCAGCCACGCGGAGGCCGTGCCGCTGTCGCCGTCCTCGCTCTCCGAGGCGAAGAGGTGCGGTGCGAGCTGGGCCTGGAGGTCGTTGGGGCTGGGCCGCAGCGGAGCCTCCATCTGCATGCACGTCTCGATGAGCGGGCGCAGCTCGTCCGGGAGTCCCTCCAGGTCGGGGCCTTCCCGGAGCAGCATGAAGACGGTCTCCACGGGGTTCGCCCCGTGGAAGGGCGCATGCCCGGTGGCGGCGAAGACGAGCATCGAGCCGAGCGAGAAGACGTCGCTCGCGCCGGTCACGCTGCGTGAGTCCTTCGCCTGCTCGGGCGACATGTACGCCGGCGTGCCCACGGCGACGTTGGTCATGGTCAGGCGGGTGTTCGAGACGCCGGACGCGATGCCGAAGTCGATGACGCGCGGGCCGTCCTCCACCACGAGGACGTTCGAGGGCTTGAGGTCACGGTGGACGAGGCCCGCGCCGTGGATGGACTCCAGGGCCTCGGCGACGCCCGCCGCGAGCCAGCGCACGGCCTGCGTGGGCAGCGGCCCGTGTTCATTCACTATTTCTTCGAGCGAGGGAGCGGGCACGTAGGCGGTGGCCAGCCACGGCACCGCCGCACGCGGATCGGCGTCCACGACAGCTGCCGTATAGAAACCGGACACGGCGCGCGCGGCCTCGACCTCGCGCGTGAAGCGGACACGGAACAGCTGGTCCTCGGCGAGCTCGGTCCGCACCGTCTTGATCGCCACACGCCGTCCTGACGCGGAGCGCGCGAGGTAGACGAGCCCCATGCCACCGGCTCCGAGCCGGCCGAGCACCTCGAACGGGCCGATCCGCCTCGGATCGTGCTGCGTCAGCTGATCCACCACTTGCCCTGCCACCTCCCCGTACGCGGGCGCCGTATGAGCGGCCCCGTGCAGCGTCTCACCACCGAGCCGCTCCGGCGGCACGCACCCTGATTCTTCCTGTCCGGGGCGGCGGTTGCGAACCCGGGGCGGGATCGGGGTGTTGTGGGACAAAGAAGGCGTGAGAAGAGGGAGATATGTGAGCGAAATTTGATTCGAACATTTGAACCATTCACATATGGCGCCGGATCGGCGTGCGAAACCGAGAAGAATGCCCCCCGCAATACGGCTTCCAACCCCATTTGCACTCGGCCGAATCGCGCTCCGATCACCCCTCGGTAAGCTGACGGCATGACAGGACAGGTACGTACCGTCGACGGCCGCGTGGCCGGTCGGCGCGGTCAGGCGACGCGTCAGAAGCTGCTCGACTGCCTCAGCGAGATGCTCAGCTCCTCGCCCTACCGGGACGTCAAAGTCATCGACGTCGCCCGGAAGGCGGGGACTTCACCCGCGACCTTCTATCAGTACTTCCCGGACGTCGAAGGCGCCGTCCTGGAGATCGCCGAGCAAATGGCCGCGGAGGGCGCTGAGTTGACCCAGCTCCTCGACGGCCGTTCATGGGTCGGCAAGGCGGGATGGCAGACCTCGCAGGAGCTGGTCGAGGGCTTCCTCGACTTCTGGCGCAAGAACGACGCGATCCTCCGGGTGGTCGATCTGGGCGCCGCGGAAGGTGACAAACGCTTCTACAAGCTCCGCATGAAGATCCTGAACTCGGTCAACAACTCCCTTACGGAAACGGTCAAGGAGCTCCAGGCCAAGGGCAAGGTCGACAAGGACGTCAACCCTGCCGCCATGGCCGGCTCCCTGGTGGCGATGCTCGCGGCGGTCGCCTCGCACCAGCGGGGTTTCCAGACGCGGGGCGTCAAGCAGGCCGAACTCAAGCCGAACCTCGCACTGTTGGTGCATCTGGGCGTAACAGGCAAGAAGCCGACGAAGTAGGGCATCTCATACGTCTCTTCTGACGCTTCCCAAGTCCTGTCACCACAGCGGCGGATCACGGCACCACCGTGATCCGCCGCCGTGTTCCCCGATCAGTCCGTGCCCGCACTCCCCCGATCAGTCCGTGCGCCGCTCCAGGCGGAACAGCCGGATCTCCCGGTCCACACGGGACTGGTACGTCGCGTAGGGCGGCCAGAACTTCAGCGCCGCCTCCCACACCTCCGCCCGCTCGTCCCCAGCCAAGAGCCGCGCCCTGACCGGAATGTCCACGCCTTGCCAGTTGACGTCGGCGTCCGGATGGGCGATGAGGTTGCCGGTCCAGGCCGGGTGCCCAGGGCGCCCGAAGTTCGAGCCGACGAGGATCCAAGTCCCCTTTTCCTGCGCCCCTTCCGGGCCCTGTGGCCCCTGCGGTCCTTCCGCCCCCTCCGGCATGCAGGCCAGCGGAGTGCGCCGGGGAAGGCCGCTCTTGGCGCCGCGCACCGTCAGGATCAGCCCCGGCAGCATCTTCGCGCTGAGCAGCACTTTGCCGCGCGTGAGGCGGTGCACCGTGCGGTCCATCGCGGGGATGAAGTGCGGGGCGACCTTCGCGAAGGCCCGGGTGGACGACATCTTCTGTATGAGGCGGACACCGGGCGGCATCAGACGGCCGCCTTCGGCTGTGCTTCCGGGGTCGGCGAAGGCGCCGGGGCCGAGGCCGGGGACGGGGACGGGGACGAGGACGGGGGCGCGTCCGGGGCCGAGCCTGAGCCCGAGGCCTTCACCGCGCCGGTGAACAGCTCGGCCCGTTCCGCCGCCCGCGCCCGCAGCCGGTGCACGGGCCCGAAGAGCAGCTCGTCGCTCGACGCCCGCTTGAAGTACAGATGCGCCTCGTGCTCCCAGGTGAACCCGATGCCGCCGTGCAGTTGCACGGCTTCCGACGCGGCGGTCCGCAGCGCGTCGAGCGACTGCGCGAGCGCGAGCCCCCCGACCTGTTCGGACCCGGCGCCCGCGGCCCATGCCGCGTAGTACGCCGCCGACCGCGCGGCCTGCACCTGTACGTACACGTCCGCGAGCCGGTGCTTGACGGCCTGGAAGGACCCGATCGCCCGCCCGAACTGCTCGCGCTGCTTGACGTACTCGACGGTCCGCTCGAGCGCCCGGTCCGCGGCGCCCACGGCTTCGGCGGCGAGCACGGTGGCGGCCTCGTCACCGGCCGCGGCGAGCGCGCCCGGCACATCGGCGTCGTCAGTGGCCCCGAGCAACTCGGCCGCCACGTCCCGCAGTTCGACGCGGGCCTGCGGCCGGGTCTCGTCGAGGGAGGTCTGCCGGGTCCGTACGAGCCCGGCGGCGCCCTCGCGCACGAGATAGAGGAGCGTACGGGAGCGCGCGAAGCCCCCCGTGTGCGCGGCCACGACGAGCAGCCCGGCGCTGTGCCCGTCCAGCACCTGCTCGGCCTGGCCGTAGAGCTTCCAGACGCCGTCCGACAGCTTGGCCTGCACACCGCCCGCACGGCCGCCGCCCGACCAGTCGCCGAGGTTGTCCCCGACGAGGCCGAGCGCGGTGGCGAGCCCGGCGCCGGGCACGGCGAGCGCGGCGGTCAGGCCGCCCGCCGCGATGCGGGGCAGCAGCTCCGCCCGCTGCCCGTCGGTGCCGAGCCGCTCCAGGAGCGGGGCGACCAGCGCTGCGGTGGCGAAGAGGGGCGAGGGGGTGAGGGCGCGGCCCAGCTCCTCGCTGCTGAGGGCGAGCTCCGCCGAGCCGCACCCCACACCGCCGTACGCCTCGGGGACGGCGATGCCGGGCAGGCCGAGCTGGTCGGCGAGGGCGGACCAGAGGGCGGCGTCGTATCCGGCGGGGGTGCGGACCGCGGCCTTCACCTCGTCCGGGCCGCAGCGTTTGGTGACGAGCTCACGAAGGGTGCGGCGGATTTCTTCCTGCTCCGCGGTGAAGGCGGCGTCCATCGGCGAGCTCCTCCCCCGGGCCTCGGCCGTGCCCCTCGGCGCCGTGCACGAGGGGGGCCGACCCGGATCTGACGGGCCGTCATGCTAAGTCGGCGTCCGCCAGATGCACAGGGCCGCGACCAGATGCGCGGCGCCGCGACGGCACGTAACACCTCCCTGCGTCCGTCACATCTGATGTACCGTCAGATTTATGCCAACTCCCCTCCCCCCAAGCCCCCCTGCGGCATCGGCCGGTACGGGCGCGGCGGTGACCCGTCCGCGCAAAGTGGCCGTCGTCGGCATATCCCTCTCCGACTGCGGCCGCGTCGACGAAGCCACCCCCTACGCCCTGCACGCCCAGGCCGCCCGCCGCGCCCTCGCCGACTCGGGCCTTCGCCGCGAGGTCATCGACGGCGTCGCGTCCGCAGGCCTGGGCACGCTCGCCCCGGTGGAGGTCGCCGAGTATCTGGGCCTGAAGCCGCGCTGGGTCGACTCCACCTCCGTCGGCGGCTCCACCTGGGAGGTCATGGCCGCCCACGCGGCGGACGCGATCGCCGCGGGCCGCGCCAACGCCGTACTCCTCGTCTACGGCTCGACGGCGAGGGCGGACATCAAGGCGAAACGACGCACGTCGAACCTGTCGTTCGGCGCGCGCGGCCCCCTCCAGTTCGAGGTCCCCTACGGGCACTCCCTGATCTCCAAGTACGCGATGGCGGCCCGCCGCCACATGCACGAGTACGGCACGACCCTCGAACAGCTCGCCTCGGTCGCGGTCCAGGCACGGGCGAACGCCGCGACCAACCCCGACGCGATGTACCGCACCCCGATCACGGTCGACGAGGTCCTCGAAGGACCGATGATCGCGGACCCCTTCACCAAACTGCACTGCTGCATACGGTCCGACGGCGGATGCGCGGTGCTCCTGGCGGCGGAGGAGTACGTGGCCGACTGCGCGTCGACCCCGGTCTGGGTGCTCGGCGCCGGCGAGCACGTCTCGCACACGACGATGTCCCAGTGGGAGGACTTCACGGTCTCCCCGGCCGCGGTGAGCGGCCGCCTGGCGTTCGAACGGGCGGGAGTGCGCCCCGAGGACGTCGACGTGGCGGAGATCTACGACGCCTTCACCTACATGACCCTGGTGACCCTTGAGGACCTCGGGTTCTGTGCGAAGGGCGAGGGCGGCGCGTTCGTGGAGAAGGGCCGCCTGCTGCGGGACGGCGAACTCCCGACGAACACGGACGGCGGCGGCCTCTCCGCCCAACACCCCGGAATGCGCGGCCTGTTCCTCCTCGTGGAGGCGGTACGGCAGCTGCGCGGCGAGGCGGGCGAGGGCCGCCAGGTACGGAAGGCGGGCGGAAGGCTCCCGGAGGTGGCGGTGGCGTCGGGGACGGGCGGATGGTTCTGCTCGTCGGGGACGGTGGTGCTGGGGCGAGGCTGAGCAGCCCCGCCCGCAGCCGATCAGGAGACGTACAGCTTGTAATAGCCGGTGCCGCCGGGGTTCGCGTCACACCTGTACTTGTTGAAGCCCTCGCGGACGTACTGCTGACCCGCGTCGATGCAGTAGCTGCGGCTGGCGTACGTGGCGATGTACTGCCAGGCCTCACCCTGAGCCTGCGCGCTGACGGTACCCAGACCGAGCAGCGAGACGGTCGCGGCCCCTGTCGTCAGAAGTGCTGCGATTTTGCGCATGTTGTTCTTCCTTCCCGTGCGGCCGAGGTGCGGAAGGGACGCAGGGGGATCATGTTGAAGTATTCACGAGTGCGCAACATCTTTGTCGAATTCGCGTACGAACATCCAAGTGGCTTGACCTGAACGGGAGTTACCCGCGGGGTCTCACCTGGCGGCGCACCGCTGAGCCGCACGCGAAGGCCGCTCCCGTAGATTCGCCGGATGGACGAATCCGACAGCCGGCCCGACGACACCACCCACGGCCGCGCCCTCCTGCGCTCACTCCGTGTCTGGGACACCGAACTGCCCCCCTTCGACCCGGCGGCCGCCCCCGCCGAACCGCTCCCCCTGTTCTGGCAGTGGTTCGTGGACGTGGCCGAGGCGGGCCAGGTGGAACCGCACACCATGAGCCTGGCCACGGCGGACGACTCGGGACGCCCCGACGTACGGACGCTGATGCTGCACGACGCGGACGCCGCGGGCTGGCACTTCGGCTCCCACGCGGGCAGCGCGAAGGGCCGCCAGCTCGCGGCGCGCCCCGAAGCCGCGCTCGGCTTCTACTGGCCGGTGCAGGGCCGCCAGGTCCGGGTGCGGGGCCAGGTCACCACGGCGAGCGCCGCCGAGAGCCGCGCCGATCTCGGACGCCGGTCGCCCGGGGCACTGGCTTCGGCGCTGGTCGGCAGGCAGAGCGAGGTGCTGCCGTCGTACGGGGACCTGGTGGCCGCCAGCCAGGCCGCCTGGGAGCACGCGCAGGCGGAGCCGGACGCCCCGGCGCCGAGCTGGACCCTGTACGTGCTCGACCCGACGGAGGTCGAGTTCTTCCAGGGCGACGCGCGCCGCAGGCACGTGCGGCTGCGGTACGTGCGGGGGACGGACGGCAGCTGGTCCAAGGAGCTGCTGTGGCCGTGAGGGTCTGAGAACAGGGGATCCAGCGGGACGGGGGATCCAGCGGGACGGAGGATCCAGCGGGACGGAGGATCCAGCGTGCCGGGGGATCCAGTGGGACGGGGGTCAGTCCGTGAAGCCGTACTGCGTGAAGTCCCGCACCGGGCGGAAACCGATCCGCTGGTAGAGCGCGTTGCTCGTGGGGTTGCCGACGTCGGTGAAGAGCAGCACCTCGTCCGCGCCCGCCGCCAGCGCGGCGCGGCTCACCGCGACGGTCGCCGCGCCCCCGTAGCCCCGACCGCGCAGGCCGGCGGGGGTGTAGACGGGGGCGACCCGGACCTGGCCCGCGACCTGGCGGGTGTTGCCCGCAAGGGCGACCGGGGTGCCGTCGGGCGTCTCCCAGAGGGTGGCGCCTCCATAGGCGATACGGGCGTCGGCCCACTCTCCGGCACCCGTCCCACCCCTCTCCCCGATGGCCTCGAGGTACTCCCCGTGCCAGCGCACGAGCAGCGCCCGGTCGGCGGCGGTGGCGACGCGCGCGCCGCCGGCCGGTGCGGGCTCGGGCGGGGTGAGGGTGCCCAGGCGGTACAGGCGCTGGGGGAAGCTGACGGTGGGGGTGGTGTTCGTCCGCCGCTGCCAGGCGGCGGAGAACGCGGCGGCGGTGGCGCTCTCGGCTCCGACCCCGGGCAGCTTCAGGCCCGCGTCGGCGAGGACTGCGGCGAGGTCGTCGGCGGCAGCGGTGTCGATGCCGTTGTCGGTGTCGATGTCGGTGCCGACGAGCGGGCTCAGCGCGAGGAAGTGCGGCGGGGTCCACAGAAAGGCGCCGCTCACCGGGCCTGCGCCGTGGGTGCCGTGGGTGCCGTGGGTGCCGTGAGTGCCGTGAGTGCCGTGGGCGCCATGACCGTCGTGATCCGGGTGGTCAACGCCTTCGGTGCGGATCCCGAAGAGGGGGTCTTCGTCCCCGTACACATGGAGCCCTCGCGTACGCAGCGTGTCGGTGACGCTGAGGAGCGCGGTGTGCAGGGCGGGGGCCGACCGCAGGAGGGCCGCCGCGCGGGAGTGGAACTCGTCGAGGTCGGAGGTCAACTGCCAGGCGGGACGCGGAGAGGAAGCCATGGCCGATGGTCCCCCGTGGCGCACCCTCAGCAGAAACGGTTTACGAAGCCGCCCGGAACACCGGCACCGCTACACCCTCGCCTTCCCCCGCCTCTCGGAACGCCACCTCCAGCGCCATCCCGATCCGCAGCACACCCGGCGCGTCCTCCTCGCAGTCGACGACCTCCGTCATCATGCGCGGCCCCTCGGCGAGGTCGACCACCGCGGCGACGTACGGGACGCGGGAGCCGAACGGCGGCAGGTCGTTCCGGTGGACCACCGACCAGGTGTAGAGCGTGGCCCGCCCACTCGCCCGCTCCCAACTGCCCTCCTCGCTCCAGCAGTACGGGCAGAACTCGCGCGGGTAGTGGTGCGCCTTGCCGCAGCTCCCGCAGCGGCGGATCAGGAGGTGGCCATCGGCCGCCGCGTCCCAGTAGGGGCGGGTGAAGGCGTCCGGCTCGGGGAGGTCGAAGCGCGGGCTCGCGGGGGTCGAAGTGCTCACAGGAACAGTCCCATCGTGTCGTCCACGGGCCACGCCTGCCTGGACATGGCGAGCAGGGGAGGCAGGGAAAGCGGGGGAAGCAGAGGAAGCGGGGGAAGCAGGGAAAGCCGGGGGAAGCAGGGCGAGTCAGATCGCGTCGCGTCCATGCCTGACGGTACGTCAGTTCAACGCATGCCCGACGCGTGCGCAAGAGGCGTACGCAAGAGGCCGTACGCCGCGTGGGCCCGGCGACGTGGCGCGAAGCCCACGGACGGAGGGTCCGGCGCGTACACCCGTGATCAATTCGCAACCGGTTTGGGGCTTGACCGTCCCCCATCAAGTGACCACGTGATTACTCTCAGATTCATGGCCGACACCACTCCCCCACATATGCCACACCAAGAACGCCCCGTGTACGTCGTCGGCGGCGGACCCGGCGGGCTTTCCGTGGCGGCAGCCCTGCGTGCGCGCGGCGTTCGCGCGGTCGTGCTCGAGAAGTCCGACCGGGTCGGCGCCTCCTGGCGCACGCACTACGACCGCCTGCGCCTGCATACGACGCGACGCCTCTCCGCCCTGCCCGGCCTCGCGATACCGCGCAGCTTCGGACGCTGGGTGTCACGTGACAACGTCCTGCGCTACCTGGAGAAGTACGCCGAGTTCCACCAGCTGGAGATCGTCACCGGCGTCGAGGTCTCCCGCATCGAGCGCACCGCCGACGGCGCGGGCTGGCTGCTGCACGCCAGCGGCGGCCGGGAGCTGACCGGCAGCGCGGTCGTGATCGCCACCGGGTACAACCACACGCCCCACCTGCCGAACTGGCCCGGCCGCGACACGTACACGGGCGAGCTCCTGCACGCGGGCTCCTACCGCGACCCGCGCCCCTACGAGGGCAAGGACGTCCTGGTCGTGGGCGTCGGCAACACCGGAGCCGAGATCGCCGTGGACCTCGTCGAGGGCGGCGCGGCCCGTGTCCGCCTCGCGGTGCGCACCGCGCCGCACATCGTCCGCCGCTCCACTGCGGGGTGGCCCGCGCAGCGCACCGGCATCCTCTGCCGCAGGCTGCCCGTCGCGCTCGTGGACCGGCTCGCGGGGCCGATCGCCAAGGTGAGCGTGCCCGACCTGTCCGCGCGGGGGCTGCCGCGCCCCACCAGCGGCCTGTACTCCCGGGTCAAGGAGGGCGCGATCCCGGTGCAGGACGTGGGCCTGATCGACGCGGTGCGCAAGGGCCGGGTCGAGCCGGTCGCGGCCGTCGACTCCTTCGAGGACGGCAAGGTCGTCCTCGCCGACGGCACGCTGATCGCCCCCGACACGGTCATCGCGGCCACGGGCTACCGCCGCGCCCTGGAGCCGCTCCTCGGCGACCTCGGCGTACTCGACCGGAAGGGCAGCCCGCTCGTCCGTGGCGCCCGCACCTCCAAGTCGGCCCCCGGTCTCTACTTCACCGGGTTCACCAACCCCATCAGCGGAATGCTCCGTGAGATGGCACTGGACGCCGAGAAGATCGCGAAGGCGGTGGCAGCCCGCCGGGCCCGCCCCTGAGAACCGCAGGCCCACGAATCGCCCCGTAAGGGGCGCGGGGAACCGCGCCACCAGCCAAGACGGCGCCGCAGTCGACCGACGCCCCTGCACGGAGAACCCCTGTGGCCGGTACTGCTCCCTCCCGGCGCCCGAGATCGCCGGAGAGGAGTAGCACCCCCAGAGCCATGGGTACTGCTGAAGGGCCGCCCCAATCTTTGTGCAGCACTGTTCCTGACACAGCGTCAGTTCAGTAATCTGACTATGCGTCAGTTGCATTGCTGTCACACAGGAGCGGGGCGGACCGATGCTTGGATCGACTTACGGCACCTTCACCACCGACCCCCGCCGCGCGCGTGTTGTGGCCTGCGGCGAAGCCCCGGCACCCGCCGTCCACGGACGGGCCGCCACGGCGGACGACCTGGACGTCAGCGGCCGCCCTCTGTACGCCGAAGTGCCGGATCTGGACCGGTTCTTCCGTCCCGAGTCCGTCGCCGTCATCGGCGCTTCGGACGCCGAGGGGCGGCCGAACACCGGCATCACGCGTCAGCTCATGGACTGGGCCGGGCGCTGCGGCGCCCGGCTGCATCCCGTGCACCCCACCCGCCAGTCCGTCTTCGGCACACCCTGCTTCCCCTCCGTCGCCGACCTGCCGGAACAGGTCGATCTGGCCGTACTCCTGGTCAGTGACCCCCTTCCCGTGATCGAGGAACTGGCCGAGTCCAAGGTCAAGTTCGCCGTTGCCTTCGCATCCGGCTTCGCCGAGACCGGCGAGGAGGGCGCGGCGGCCCAGGCCCGTCTCGCCGCCGCCGTGGAGCGCTCGGGCCTGCGTCTGCTCGGGCCCAACACCAACCTCAACGCCTTCGAGAAGTTCCGCGACGACCTCGAAGGACCGGCGATCGCGCTGATCACCCAGTCCGGCCACCAGGGCCGCCCCGTCTTCACGATGCAGGAGATCGGCGTACGCCTCTCGCACTGGGCGCCCACCGGCAACGAAGCCGACCTGGAGACCTCCGACTTCATCTCCTACTTCGCCGAGCGCCCCGAGGTCGGCGCCATCGCCTGCTACGTCGAGGGCCTCAAGGACGGCCGCTCCTTCCTGCTCGCCGCCGACCGCGCCGCCCAGCGCGGTGTGCCCGTCGTCGCGGTCAAGGTCGGCCGCACCGAGACCGGCGCCCGCATGGCCGCCTCACATACCGGCAAGCTCACCGGTGCCGACACGGTCGTCGACGCGGCGATGCGGCAGTTCGGCGTGATCCGCGTGGACGGTCTCGACGAACTCCAGGACACCTCCGCCCTGTTGGCGCGCGCCCGGCCTCCGCGGGCCGAGGGCGTCGTCGTGTATTCGATCTCGGGCGGCACGGGCGCGCACTTCTCGGACCTGGCGACCGAGGCGGGGCTGCGGCTGCCCACCCTCTCGGACGCCAAGCAGACGGAGCTGCACCAGTGGATACCGGACTATCTGAACGTCGCCAACCCCGTCGACAACGGCGGGCACCCGGTGGGCGACTGGCGCGGCCGGAAGATCATCGACGCGATCCTGGACGATCCGGAGGTGGGGGTGCTGATCTGTCCGATCACCGGTCCCTTCCCGCCGATGAGCGACAAGCTGGCGCAGGACCTGGTGGACGCGGCGGAACAGACGGACAAGCTGGTGTGCGTGGTGTGGGGCTCGCCCGTCGGCACGGAGGAGGCCTACCGCACGACGCTGCTCGGCTCCTCGCGCGTGGCCACCTTCCGTACGTTCTCCAACTGCATCACGGCGGTGCGCGCCTATCTGGACCACCACCGGTTCACGACCCGCTACCGCTCCCCCTTCGCCGAGGCCCCGCGCACCGCCTCGCCCTCCTTCCGCAAGGCGCAGGCCCTGATGCGGTCCGGTCAGCAGCTGAGCGAGCACGCGGCGAAGCAGCTGCTGCGCGCGTACGGGATTCGCGTACCGCGCGAGCAGTTGGTGACCAGTGCGGCGGCAGCCGTGCGGGCGGCGGGGCTCGTCGGCTACCCGGTGGTGATGAAGGCGTCCGGGGCGCGGCTCGCCCACAAGAGTGAACTGGGCCTGGTGAAGGTGGGGTTGACCTCGGCCAGTCAGGTCCGCGACGCCTATCGGGAGCTGACCGACATCGCCCGCTACGAGGGGATCGCGCTGGACGGCGTACTGGTCTGCCAGATGGTGGAGCGGGGCGTCGAGATGGTGGTGGGCGTGACGCAGGACGAGCTGTTCGGGCCGACGGTGACCGTCGGGCTCGGGGGTGTCCTGGTCGAGGTCCTGCGGGACGTGGCCGTACGGGTGCCGCCCTTCGGGGAGGGCCAGGCTCTCGCGATGCTCTCCGAACTGCGCGGGAGGCCGCTGCTGGACGGGGTCCGTGGTGCGCCGCCCGCGGACATCGACGCGCTCGTCGAGGTCGTGCTGCGGGTGCAGCGGATGGCTCTTGAGCTCGGCGATGAGCTGGCTGAGCTGGATATCAACCCCCTGATGGTGTTGCCGCGGGGACAGGGAGCGGTCGCGCTCGACGCCCTGGCCGTCTGCCGGTGAGCCGGACTGCGGATCACCGCTTCGCGGCGCGCTCTGCCCGCCCGCCCACCTGAACACCCCGCAGCGAAATGGAGTCCGTACCCCCATGTCACCCTCCCCCGCAGCCGGAACTGATCCCCTCGACTCATTGGTACTCCACGCCACTGACAACGCCGTCTCGTGGATCACCCTCAACCGGCCCGAAGCCATGAACGCCGTCACCTGGGACCAGCGCGAACGCGTCATCTCGCTGCTCGCCGAGGCCTCCGCCGACCCCGGCGTGCGGGCCGTCGTGATCACGGCGACCGGCAAGGGCTTCTGCGCGGGGGCCGACCTGCGCGGCGCCCCGAGCGTCGCCGAGCGCGTGCCCGGCGACGTGGCCCGCACGATCAGGCTCGGCGCCCAGCGCCTGATCGCCGCCGTCCTGGACTGCGAGAAGCCGGTGATCGCCGCCGTGAACGGAACCGCGGCCGGGATCGGCGCGCACCTCGCGTTCGCCTGTGACCTGGTGATCGCCGCCGAACAGGCCAAGTTCATCGAGGTGTTCGTACGCCGCGGCCTGGTGCCGGACGGCGGCGGGGCCTATCTGCTGCCCCGCCTGATCGGCCCGCAGCGGGCCAAGGAGCTGCTTTTCTTCGGGGATTCCGTGCCGGCGGCGGAGGCCGAACGGCTCGGTCTCGTCAACCGCGTCGTCCCCGCCGACGAACTGGAGAAGACGGCCCGCAGCTGGGCGGAACGCCTCGCAACAGGCCCGACCCGCGCCCTCGCCATGACCAAGCAACTGGTCAACGCGGCCCTCGATTCGGACCGCGCCACGGCTTTCGCGGCGGAGGCCGCGGCGCAGGAGATCAACATGACGACGCGGGACGCGAACGAGGGCGTGGCCAGCTTCGTGGAACGCCGCTCGCCTTCGTACGAGGGGCGATGACGCTCCGGAACGGCCCCGCCCCGGCCCTTCCAATCTGACGAACCGTCAGCTTCAATGGGCGATGTGATGGGACATGCAGGGATGGCGGCCACCGCCGTCCGATACCTCAGGTCGGTCGGTGCGCCGACTGCCACCGGGCGGGTCGAAGCACTCCCCCGCCCGAAGTTGCGGGCGGTCGGCGAGGACGAGCGGGCGCCGCTCGACGCGGGGGAGTTCCGGCGGGTCCTTGGGAACTTCGCGACCGGCGTGACCGTTGTCACCGCACCGGCATCCGAAGGTGAACCGGGCCCCGCCGGGTTCGCCTGTCAGTCCTTCTCCTCGCTCTCCCTCGACCCGCCCCTCGTCTCGTTCATGGTCGCGCGTACGTCGACGACCTGGCCGCGCATCGCGCGCGCCGGCGTCTTCTGCGTCAACGTCCTGGGCGCCGACCAGGGCGCACTGTGCCGCGGCTTCGCGGTGAGCGGCGCCGACAAGTTCGCAGGCGTCGTGTACGACCCCGCGCCCGTCACCGGCTCCCCCCGCCTGGCGGGCGTACCGGCCTGGATCGACTGCACGATCCAGGCCGTGCACACCGGCGGCGACCACCTGATCGTGGTCGGCCGGGTGGACGCCCTGGGCGCCACCGCCGACGGCGAACCGCTCCTGTTCCACCGGGGCACGTTCGGCACGCTCGCTACGTGACGGCGGGCCGCACCGCCTTCTCGTCCCCGACGCGCCGGATGACCAGGGCCATCAGCGCAGCCGCCGCGCACAGCGCCCCCGAGGCGATCCACATCACGTCGTACGACCCGAAGGTGTCCCGTACGACACCGCCGATGACGGCCACGAGCGCGGCGCCCACCTGGTGCGAGGCGAGCACCCAGCCGAAGACGATGGCACTGTCCTCGCCGTACTGCTCGCGGCAGAGGGCCAGGGTCGGCGGCACGGTCGCCACCCAGTCGAGGCCGTAGAAGACGATGAAGAAGATCATCGGCGGGTGCACGGTCGCGTGCAGCAGCAGCGGCAGGAAGAGCAGCGAGATGCCTCGCAGGGCGTAGTACACGGCGAGCAGCCGCCGCGCGTCGAAGCGGTCCGTGAACCAGCCGGAAGCGATCGTGCCCACGACGTCGAAGACGCCGATGACGGCGAGGAGCGACGCGGCCACCCTGACCGGCATGTGTTCGTCGTGCGCGGCGGGCACGAAGTGCGTCTGGATGAGCCCGTTCGTCGAGGCGCCGCAGATGGCGAAGGACCCGGCGAGCAGCCAGAACGGCCCGGTGCGGGCCGCCTTGAGCAGCACGGTGACCGCACGCCGTGCGGCCCCCGTGGCGGGCGGCGGCTTCGCCACGAACTCCTCGGAGCCGTACGGCTTCACGCCCACGTCCGCCGGATGGTCGCGCAGCAGCAGCCACACGAACGGCACGACGGCGAGCGCGGCCAGGGCGACGGTCACCGCGGCGGGACGCCACTCGTACGTGTCCACCATCCAGGAGAGCACCGGCAGGAAGATCAGCTGGCCGGAGGCGGAGGCCGCCGTCAGGATGCCGGTGACAAGTCCGCGCCGCGTGGTGAACCAGCGGTTGGTGACGGTGGCGGCGAAGGCCAGCGCCATGGACCCCGAGCCGAGCCCGACGAGCAGCCCCCAGCACAGCAGCAGCTGCCAGGCGGATTCCATCCACACGGTGAGGCCGGAGCCGAGCGCGATCACGATCAGGGCGACCGCCACCACCCTCCGGATGCCGAAGCGGTCCATCAGCGCGGCGGCGAACGGCGCGGTGAGCCCGTACAGCGCGAGGTTGATGGAGACGGCGAGGCCGATCGTGCCGCGCGACCAGTGGAACTCGGCGTGCAGCGGATCGATGAGCAGGCCCGGCAGGGAGCGGAACGCCGCGGCGCCGATGATCGTCACGAAGGTCACGGCGGCGACGAACCACGCACGGTGGATGCGGCGCCGCTGCCTCGGCGCCTCCACGGCGGGCTCGACCGGCTGATTCACGTCTGTCTGGGTCACGACAACAAGCATCCGGATACCGCCGCCCCCGAACGAGTGGCCCAAAGGACAGCATTAGCTAGGATCGGGCCATGGCCTCAGCGAACAGCAGTGGCGGTCGCAGCGGCAGTCGCAGTGGCAGCGGCAGCGGCAGCGGCAGCCGTCATCGAGTGGTGGTCCTGGCCCTGGACGGCGTCATCCCGTTCGAGCTCGGCATCCCCCAGCGGATCTTCGGCCGCGCCCGCACGGCCGACGGCGGGCCTCTGTACGAGGTCGTCACGGCCTCCGTCCGGCCCCCGGGCCCGGTGCGCACCGACGCCGACTTCGCGATCCTCGTGGAGAACGGCCCGGAGTGCCTGGCCGGCGCCGACACGGTCGTGGTCCCGGCGTCGTACGAACTGGGCCCGGTCCACGAGGAGGGCCGCCTGACCCCCGAACTGACGGCGGCCCTGGCCCACATCACGCCGGGCACGCGCCTGATCTCCATCTGCACGGGTGGCTACGTACTGGCCGCGGCGGGCTATCTCGACGGCCGCACCGCGACGACGCACTGGTCGTCGGCGGAGCACTTCCAGCACCTCTTCCCGCGGATCACGGTGGACCCGGACGTCCTCTTCATCGACGACGGCGATGTCCTGACGTCGGCGGGTGTGGCGGCGGGGCTCGACCTCTGCCTCCATGTCGTACGCGGCGACCATGGCTCCGCGGTCGCCAATGACGTCGCCCGCCGTACGGTGGTGCCCCCGCACCGGGACGGTGGCCAGGCCCAGTACATCCAACGCCCGGTTCCGGAGCCGCAGTTGGCGACGACGACCTCGGCGCGAGCGTGGGCGCTGGGCCGCCTCCACGAGCCGATTCAGCTCCGCGACATGGCGGAGCAGGAGTCCATGTCCGTACGCACCTTCACGCGCCGTTTCCGTGAGGAGGTGGGGGTCAGCCCCGGGCAGTGGCTCGCGCAGCAGCGGGTCGAGCGGGCCCGCCACCTGCTGGAGTCCAGCGACCTCTCCGTCGACCAGGTCGCCCGGGACGCGGGCTTCGGCACGCCCCAGTCCATGCGGCAGCACTTGCAGGCGGCCCTGGGCGTGACCCCCACGTCCTACCGCAGGACCTTCCGCGAAGGCGTGCCCGCCGGGCCTGTCCGGTGACCTCGGGGTACCCCTCATCGCCACCGCCCCGCAGGGACCTCAGAACGTCAGAACCCCCCGCGCCACCCGCCCCGCCTCCGCATCCCCCACCGCCTTGGCGAAGTCCTCCACCGGGTACGTTTCCGTCACCAACTCGTCCAGCAGCAGCCGCCCCTCCCGGTACAGCTCCGCGTACAGCGCGAAGTCCCGCTGCGGACGGGCCGAACCGTAGCGGCAGCCCAGGATCGACTTGTCCAGGAACAGGGACGACACCAGGAACGACGCCTCGGCCGTGGCCGGTGGTACGCCCAGCAGGATCGCCTGACCGTGCCGGTCGAGGAGGTCGACCGCCTGGCGGATCAGCTCGACCCGGCCCACGCACTCGAAGACGTGGTCCGCCCCGGACGGCAGCACCCCCCGCACCCCCTCCGCCGACAAGAAGAAGTCCGTGGCCCCGAACTGCCGCGCCACCCCCTCCTTCTCGGGATTCGCGTCGACCGCCACGATCCGCGTGGCCCCGGCGATCCTCGCCCCCTGGAGCACGTTCAGCCCGATGCCCCCGGTCCCGATCACCACCACGCTGTCCCCGCGATCCACCTTCGCGCGGTTCAGCGCGGCGCCGACCCCGGTCACCACCCCGCACCCGATCAACGCGGCGGACGTCAGCGGAATGTCCTGGGAGATCTTCACGGCCTGCACGGCCTTCACCACCGTGCGTTCGGCGAACGCGGAGTTCGCCGCGAACTGATAGATGGGCTCACCGCCCCGCGAGAACGGCTGCTCCGGCATCCCGATGGCCCGCCGGCACATGGTCGGCCGCCCCCGGTTGCACTCCCCGCAGACCCCGCAGCTGGCGATGGTCGAAAGGGCGACATGGTCACCGGCCTCCACATGCGTCACCCCCGCACCCACCGCCTCGACCACCCCCGCCCCTTCATGCCCGAGCACCACCGGCGAAGGGAAGGGAATGGTCCCGTCGATCACCGACAGGTCGCTGTGGCACAGCCCCGCCGCCTTGACCGCGACCAGCACCTCCCCCGGCCCCGGATCCCGTATCTCGAGGTCGTCGACGACCTCGACCCTGCTCCCCTCGGCCCTGCTCCTGTCGAAAACGACACCCCTCATCGCGCCTCCCTGGGCAGGCCGAGCACACGCTCGGCGATGATGTTCCGCTGAATCTCGTCCGAGCCGCCGTAGATGGTGTCGGCCCGCGTGAAGAGGAAGAGCCGCTGCAGGGCGTCGAGTTCGTACGGGGAGCCCTCGCTCCAGTCCACCGGACCGACGGCCCCGGCAGCCCCCCGCACCCCCATGGCCAGCTCCCCCAGCCGCTGATGCCACCCGCCCCACAGCAACTTGGCCACGCTGGGCGCCCCCGCGCCCGCCGCCGCGTCCCCGCCCGAACCGCCCAACGTACGCAGCGCGTTCCACCGCATGACCCGCAGCTCGGCCCACTGCCGCACCAGCCGGTCCCGCAACACCGGATCGCTCACCGCCCCCGAGGAGACCGCCTCCCGGACGACGGCGCCCAACTCCTCCTCGAAGCCGATCTGTTGTACGAGGGTGGAGACGCCCCGCTCGAACCCGAGCAGCCCCATGGCGACGCGCCAGCCGTTCCCCGCGCCCCCCACCACGTGCGAGGCACGCGCGATCGCCCCGTCGAAGAAGACCTCGTTGAACTCGCTCGTTCCCGTCAACTGCCTGATGGGCCGCACCTCGATGCGCCCCGGCTGGTCCATCGGCACCAGCAGGAACGAGATCCCCCGGTGTCCGGCGGACCCCGCCTCCGTCCGCGCGAGCACGAAGCACCAGTCCGCCTCGTGCGCGAGCGACGTCCACACCTTCTGCCCGGTGATGCGGTACGCGTCACCGTCCCGCACCGCCACCGTCCGCAGCCCCGCCAGGTCGGACCCGGCGCCCGGCTCGCTGTACCCCTGGCACCACAGCGCCTCCCCGCGCGCGATCGGCGGCAGGAACTCGTCCCGCTGCTCCCGCGTGCCGTGGGCGAGGAGCGTCGGGGCCAGCAGGTTCTCGCCGATGTGCCCGTAGCGCCCCGGAGCCCGTGCCCGCGCGTACTCCTCGGCCCAGACGACCTGCTGGGTCAGCGTCGCCCGCCGGTTGCCGTATTCGCCGAAGCCGCCACCGTCTCCAGGCACCCCACCGTCCCCCGGCCCCTCGCCACCCCCTGGCCCCTCGTGCGACCCCCACCCGAGCCCGATCCAGCCGCCCCGCCCCAACTCCCGTTCCCACGCCCGCCGTTCCCGGGCGTCCTCATGCTCACTGCCGGGCCCGCCCCGCCCCACCGCCCCGGCGAATACCCCCGCCAGGTGCTCGCCGAGCCACGCGCGGGCCTGCGCACGGAACTCCTCGTCGCGGGGCCCGAATCCGAACTCCACCGCCCGGCCCCGGCTTACGCGTTCGGCCGGTCTTTGGCGGCGGCGGCCTTCGCCATCGCCTCCAGCTGCGCCAGCATCGGCATCGGGTCGACCCCCACCGTCCCCGGCAGGAAGTCGGCGATCTTCTCCGGGGTCCAGCCGCCCTCCACATACCCGGACCGCAGCTCGCGCGGCTGCGCCCACACCGCGATCTTCGGGCCCGCGACGGTGTAGACCTGCCCGGTGATCTTCTCCTCGCGGGCCCGGTCGCTCAGCAGATACGTGACCATCGCGGCCACGTCCTCCGGCTCCCCGATCTCCTTCAGCTCCATGGGTACGTTGGCGGACATCCGGGTCCTCGCGACCGGCGCGACCGCGTTGGCGGTCACCCCGTACTTGTTCAGGCCCAGCGCCGCGCTCCGTACCAGCGAGATGATCCCGCCCTTGGCCGCGCTGTAGTTGGCCTGCGCGACCGAACCCTGGTGGTTGCCGCTGGTGAAGCCGATCAGCGTGCCCGTGCCCTGCTTGCGCATGACCGCCGAAGCGGCCCGGAAGACGGTGAACGTGCCCTTCAGGTGCGTGGCGACCACCGGGTCCCACTCCTGCTCGGACATGTTGAAGAGCATCCGCTCGCGCAGGATCCCGGCGACGCAGACCACGCCGTCGATGCGCCCGTACTCGGCGAGCGCGATGTCCACGATCCGCTGGCCGCCCGCCATGGTCGAGATGTCGTCGGCCACGGCGACGGCCTCGCCGCCCGCCGCCTGGATCTCCTTGACCACGCCGTCGGCTATCTCGCTGGTCGGCTCCCCGCCCTCCATGGAGACGCCGTAGTCGTTCACGACGACTTTCGCGCCCTCGGCTGCGGCGGCGAGCGCGACGGCCTTGCCGATGCCACGCCCGGCACCGGTCACGGCCACCACCTTGCCTGCCAAGAAGTTCCCCACGTCCGGCCCCTTCCCGCGGTTTCTGACGGACCGTTAGATTCTATGACCCGTCAGACACCAGAAGACAAGCCCCGGGGAGGACCCATGTCAGACTCGGTATCCACAAAGGCCGCACCCACGGCCGCCGCCCACTGCGCCCTGCCGCCCGAGTTCCACGACATCGCCAAACGCGTGAACAACTGGGGCCGTTGGGGATCCGACGACGAGATCGGCACGCTCAACCTCATCACCGACGAGGTCGTGCGCGAGGCCGCCGCCACCATCAGGACCGGCCGCCGCATCCCTCTCGCCCTGCCCCTCAAGGAGGACGGCGTCCAGACGGGCCTGATACCCGGCCGGATCAACCCCCTCCACACGATGGTGCAGATCAACCAGGAGCTCTTCGGACCCGGCACGGTCGCCACCAGCGACGACGCGGTCACGATGGGGCTCCAGGCGGCCACCCACTGGGACGCGCTGACCCATGCCGCACACTCGGGAAAGATCTACAACGGCCGCCCCGCCGACACCATCACCGCCCACACCGGCGCCCGGTTCAGCGGCATCGACAAGGTGCCGCACCTCGTGTCGCGCGGCGTCCTGCTCGACGTGGCCCGCGCCAAGGGCCTCGACCGGCTGCCCGGCGACCACGCCGTCACCCCCGAAGACCTCGCGGAGGCAGAGGAGTTCGCGGGGATCACCGTCCGCGCCGGCGACATCGTCCTCGTACGCACCGGGCAGATCCGGACCTACCTGGCGGGCGACAAGCACGCGTACGGCTACCCGTCCCCCGGCCTCTCGATCCACACCCCGGAGTGGTTCCACGCGCGCGATGTCGCGGCGGTCGCGAACGACACCCTGACCTTCGAGATCTTCCCGCCCGAGATCGAGAACCTCTGGCTGCCCGTGCACGCGCTCGACCTCGTCGAGATGGGGATGCTCCAGGGCCAGAACTGGGATCTGGAAAAGTTGTCCACAGCCTGTGCAGAAGTTTCCCGCTACAGCTTCCTGCTCTCCGCGATGCCCGAGCCGTTCATCGGCGGCACGGGGACACCGGTGGCCCCGGTCGCGGTGCTGTAGGGCGGGGCGCGCTCGGACCTCACGCGGCACGAGCCTTCGGATGGCGGCGCCCCGGCACCCGCCCCGAGCGCGCTGCCGCACGCACCGCCATCCGGCTCCGGCGCGCAAGCCCTGCCTTGTCGGCCACGAAGGGACAGGCGCCGAATGGCGACCCACATCTCGTCGAGGACCGGACCGGTCCGTGGACCACACATCACGGACCACGGACCACGGACCACCGTCCCTCGACGTCCCCTCGCGGCGAATCGCTGCACACAAGCGTGATCAATCGGACACGATACGTCAACACCCGTTCGGTGATTAATGAATTATGCCGCTTTTGTTCCGGACGCGCACGACCGCGCATCGCGGCATGGAGCGGCGCATACGGGCGCCCGGCGCGAACGCGCGGAGGACGGGAGCTGCGAGACGGGGACGTGCGGAGAGGTGCGGGGCGGCCGGGGCGGGGTTCAGACCGCCTCGTACGCCACGTCTTCGTACGTCGTCCCCTCGAACGCGACCGCCTCGACGCCCGCATCGCACCGGTCCACCTCGCACCAGATGCTCTTGCCCGCGCCCTCGGTCTGCCAGCCCCAGCGGTCGGCAAGACCCTCGACGAGTTCCAGGCCCCGGCCGTTGGTCGCGTCGCCGTCCGCGTGCCGCGGCACCGGCGGGTGCGCGCTGGTGTCGGCGACCTCGACACGGACCGTGCCGGGACCCGCACCCGTGGCGCCCGTGGCGCCTGCCGCACCCGCCGCCTCCTCGGCGACATCGGGCACGTCCGGGAGCCGCATGCGCAGTACGGCCGGACAGCCGGTATGCACCACCGCGTTGGTGACGAGCTCCGAGATCAACAGGATCAGCGTCTCGGCCAGTGACTCGTCGACCTCGATCCCGGAACCGGCGAGCCGCGAACGAGCCCATCTCCGGGCCCGACCCACCTCTGCGGGGTCGGGCCTGACCTCCAGCTGAACTTGAAGCACCTGCACCGCTCACACCATCCGAACCGGCGGACACATCGCCTCGCGACTCCACGGGGTCACGGAACGTGATCCCCTTGAGAGACAGCATGGTTGACGTTCAGTCACCCCAACAAGCGCTTCAGGCATATTCCAGCGCGAAGGAGTACGCGTGCGGCATACTGTGCGACGCACGCTGCGGGGGGTCGAACAGGCGGGCATACAGCCCCTTCCCGCACCGCGAATGGCACGCATTGCCGGGTCCGGCGCCGCCTCAGGGGCAACACCGGGATGGCCCAGCCTCAGAACCACTCGCATCTGACACAAGGTACCGGAGCGGAAGCCCGACTCCATGCCGTGACGAGTCACGCCTAGGACACAACCCGGTATCGACGCTCAGTAGCCTCCCCCCACTTCGGGGACTCCACAAGTCGATCACTCTCCGCGCATCAGCCACTCTCCGCACATCAGCCCCAACGGCCTCACAGCGCGGCCGCCAGCTCCTCCTCCGCCCGAGCGGCCGACCGGCCGAGTCCGGCCCGCACCCAGGCCCGCTTCAGATGCAGGTGCACATCGGCTTCCCAGGTGAACCCCATGCCGCCGTGCACCTGCAGACAGTCGCGCGCGCCCCGCGCCGCCGCATCGTCGGCGAGCAGCCTGGCGCCCGCGATCTCCTGTGCGTCACCGGTGACGGACGCGGCGTACACGGCCGCGCGGGCGACCTCGGTACGGACGAGCATCTGCGCGCAGAGGTGCTTGACGGCCTGGAAGGCGCCGATGGGCTGCCCGAATTGCGTACGTTCACGGGCATAACGGACGGCGGTCTCGCAGGTCTTCCCCGCACTGCCGAGCTGCTCGGCGGCGATCAACAGCTCAGCCTCAAGCGCCGCTGTCGAGGACGCCACCGCCCCGCCGCCGGGCACCCGGTGGAGCGGCGTCAACGGATCGACGGACCGCAGCGGAACGGCCCCGGCCGCCTCCCCCCGGACCACGTCCGCCTCGTCGAGCCAGGGCACGAGCCCGCCATCGGACACGGCGGTCACCACGGTCGCCCCCTGCGCCGCCCCCGTGACCTCCCCCGCCGCGAGGAACGTGGCCACCAGCGGTCCGGGAAGCAGCGCGCGCCCCGCCTCCTCGAAGGCCAACACGGCCTCCGGAAGACCCAGGCCGACCCCGCCCTCCTCCTCCGGCACCCGCAGCGCGAAGAACCCGGCGTCCCCGAGCTCCCGCCACAGCGCGCGGTCCAGCGAAGGAGCCCCGGCGCCCGCGGCCTCCCGCAGCACGGACCCGTCGAACCGCCCCTCCAGAAGCTCCCGCACGCCCGCCTTCAACGCCCGCTGATCTGCCGTGAGTTGGAAGTCCATACGAAGCCTCACCGCCCCTTCGGGAGGCCGAGTATCCGCTCGGCCACGATGTTCTGCTGGATCTGCGAGGTCCCGGCGGCGATCGTGTACGAGAGCGAGGAGAGCCGGTCCAGGGTCCACTCGTGACCCAGGTCGAGCGCGCCGCCGGCCCCGAGCACCTCGCCCGCCGCCTCGTACAGCTCCTGGCGCGCGTGCGAGTAGCGCAGCTTGAAGACGGACCCGCCGACGCCCGGCACCCCGCTCCCCGCCCGCTGCGACTCGCTCACGTTCCACTGCGTGAGCCGCCACAGCGCCCCGAACTCCGCGCTCAGCCTGCCGAGCCTGCGCCGCAGGACCGCGTCGTCCCAGCGGCCGTTCTTGCGGGCCTCGCGGGCAAGTTCGCCCAGGACGCGGCGGCAGGCGACGACCTCCCCCACGAAGGCCGTGCCCCGCTCGTACGACAGCGTCACCATGGTCACGCGCCAGCCGTCGTTCTCCGCGCCGACCCGGTTGGCGACCGGAACCCGCACCTCGTCGAGGAAGACCTCGGCGAACTCGGTCGAGCCCGCGAGCGTGCGCAGGGGGCGGACGGTGATCCCGGGGGCGTCCATCGGCATCGCGAGCCAGGAGATGCCCCGGTGCTTGGGGACGTCCTCGCTCACCGGGGTCGTACGCACGAGGAGTTCGCACCAGTCGGCGACCTCCGCGTGCGAGGTCCAGATCTTGGATCCGCTCACCACGTAGTCGTCGCCGTCCCGCCACGCGCGCGTGCGCAGCGACGCGAGGTCCGAGCCCGCGTCCGGCTCGCTGAATCCCTGGCACCACACCTCGTCGCCGCGCAGGACCGGCGGCAGCCACCGGGCGCGCTGCTCCGGCGTCCCTTCGGAGGCGATGGTCGGGCCCGCGTGCAGCAGGCCGACGAAGTTCGCCCCCACGTAGGGCGCACCGGCCTTCTCCGTCTCCTCCAGGAAGATCAGGTGCTGGGTCGGGGTGGCTCCCCCGCCGCCCGCGTCGACGGGCCAGTGCAGCCCCGCGTACCCGGCGTCGTACAGCCTGCGCTGCCACCCCATGTCGTACGTGCGACGCCCCGGCCAGTCCAACGGGTCGGGGCGCGGCGGGAGTTGGGGAAGCGTGCTGGCCAGCCACTCGCGCAGTCCGGCCCGGAAGGACTCCTCCTCCTGCGTGTACGTGAGGTCCACGTCAGGCCCGCTCGCCCAGGTCCAGCTCGGTCATGGTGTCTCCTCCGGTCGTCCCTCCGGACCCTGCGAGCCACCTGATGGCCCGTCAGATCACCCATCGGTTGGCAGGCTAGCCGCGCACCTCTGGACCGACAAGGCGGTGAGGCTTACGCTCTCGGCACGATCTGACTCCCCGTCAGTTCAGGGCCGTCCATGAGGGGATCGCATGAGGACCTCGGAGAACGAGACCGCGTACGAACTGGGAGCGTCCCGCACACTCTGGGAGCTCATCGAGCGCCGCGCCGCACTCACCCCGGACGCACCCGTCCTCATCCAGGCCGCGGCCGACCCCGCCGACGACCGGACACTGACCTTCGGCGAACTGCGCGCCCGGTGCCTGCGCGTGGCCGCCGGGCTCCACGAAATGGGCGTACGCCCCGGCACCGTCGTGGCCTGGCAGCTGCCCACCCGCATCGAGACCGCCCTGCTCTCCTTCGCGCTCGCCCATATCGGCGCGGTCCAGTCGCCGGTCATCCCCTTCTACCGCGACCGCGAAGTCGGCTTCGCGCTGCGGGAGTCGAAGGCCGAGTTCTTCGCCGTGCCGGGGGTGTGGCGCGGCTTCGACCACACGGAGATGGCGCGACGGCTCGGCGCGCGAGGCGTCTTCCAGGCGTACGCGTACGAGGATCTGCCGGACGCCGATCCTTCGGTGCTGCCGCCGCCGCCCTCCGACGGCACGTCCGTACGGTGGATCTACTGGACGTCGGGCACGACGTCCGACCCCAAGGGCGTGCTGCACACCGACCGTTCACTGATCGCGGGCGGCTCGTGCCTCGCGCACGCGCTGCACCTCTCGGCGGACGACGTCGGCTCGATGGCGTTCCCCTTCGCGCACATCGCGGGCCCCGACTACACGGTGATGCTGCTCCTGTACGGCTTCCCCGCGGTGATGTTCGAGCAGTTCGCGCTGCCGGACGCGCTTGACGGCTACCGGCGGCACGGCGTGACGGTGGCGGGCGGGTCGACCGCGTTCTACTCGATGTTCCTCGCCGAGCAGCGCAGACTCGCGCCGGACGAGAGGGTCATCCCCACCCTGCGCCTCCTCGCGGGCGGCGGGGCGCCGAAGCCGCCGGAGATCTATCACGCCGTCGTACGGGAGATGGGCTGCCAGCTCACCCACGGCTACGGCATGACCGAGGTGCCGATGATCACCATGGGCGCGCCGGACGACACCGCCGAGAACCTCGCGACGACGGAGGGGATGCCGCCGCCCGGCATGGAGATCCGGGTCACGGACGCCGAGGGCAAGGAGGTGCCGGCCGGTGTCGACGGTGAGGTGCGGCTGCGCGGGGAGGCGGTCTGCCAGGGGTACTTGGACCCGGAGCAGAGCGCCGGGGTCTTCGACGCGGACGGCTTCCTCATCACGGGCGACCTGGGTCACGTACGCGCCAGTGGCCACCTGGTCCTGACGGGGCGGGCCAAGGACATCATCATCCGCAAGGGGGAGAACATCTCCGCCAAGGAGATCGAGGATCTGCTCCACCGGCATCCGGCCGTGGGGGACGCTGCGGTGATCGGCCTCCCGGACCCCGAACGGGGCGAGCGGGTCTGCGCGGTGATCGAGCAGCGGCCGGGAACGCACGACGCGCTGACGCTCCCCTCCCTGACCGCGTATCTGCGCGGGGAAGGCCTCTCCACCTACAAGCTGCCGGAGCAACTGGAGCTGGTGGAGGCCCTTCCCCGCAACGAGACGCTGCGCAAGGTGCTCAAGTACAAGCTCCGGGAACGGTTCACGCGCGGCTGACCACCCGGGGGCTCACTCGGGGCCCGGTGGCTCACTCAGGAACGGTGAAGTACCCCGCGAACGCCGCGACGACCTCCTCCTCCGTGACCCGCCCGTCCTTGTCGGTGTCGAGCGAGCCGCCCGCGGCGCTCGCGATGTCCTCGGGGACGCCGAGGGCCTTCAGCACGCGCTCGACCTCCTGCGGGCTGACCGCGCCGTCGCCGTCGCCGTCCGCGACGGCGATCACGGCGTCGAGGAAGGGCCGCGCGATCTCGGCGAACCGGGCCGGGTTGTCGCGCAGGCGCTTGACCGCGCCGCCCACGAACTCCGGCTTGGTGATCATCTGGTCGCCGTCACGGTCGGCGATCCCGGCCATGCCCTGCCAGAAGGCCTCGGCGCCGATGTAGAGCGCCTGGCCCTTCTCGGAGCGTGCCGTCGCGCCGAACTCACTGAGCAGGGCGGCGGCCGCCGTGCTGAAGTCCTCACGGGAGATGTAGCCGTTGCCGTCCTGGTCGAAGGTGGCGAAACGGGCCGCGATCTTACGCTCGTACTCGGCACTGTCCATGGTGTTCGGGCCGCCTCACTTCTGCGGTTGGGTGCGTGTGCACAGGGGGTTCCCCGGGTGTCTCTGGCAGCGAGCGTACGTGTTCGGCGACCGCCCGGAGGCTGGATGCCGACGCTTGTGCCAAGACCGGAACAAGAGAGGTTGTACCAGGCGCGGGACCTTGGTGATCTTTCAGGTCTCGCCGCCGGTCACGGGGAGTTGTTCGGGGGCGGCATCAGGCGGAGAGCGGTACCGCCTCGTCGTCCACCGCCGCCGCCACGTCCGGGAAGACCTCGAAGAGCCTGCGTACGCCGAGGGCCGCGAGGACGCGGTTCACGTGGGAACCGTCCTCCGCGCCCTTCGCGGGCAGTATCAGGCGCAGCCGCCCCTGACAGGAGCGGAACAGACGACGCGTCGCGATGAGCACGCCGACGCCGCTGGAGTCGCAGAAGAGGACGTCGGAGAGGTCGAGGACGAGGCTGTGCCGGCCGTCGGCCACCGCGTCGTGCACGCGCTGGCGCACGACGGGAGAGGTCACCAGGTCCATCTCGCCGGACACCCGCAGCACGGCCCAGCCGCCCTGCTCGTCCACCGCCACCTGCAGCGTCACTCGCACGCCTCTCGCTCGCCGATACCGCTCGCCCGTAGCTCGCCCGTAGCTCGCCCCGGCTATGCGGAAGCTGTCCCTACGCTTCCTGCGTACGTCGCGGCTGCCCCACCTCTTCCCCATGAAACACCAGGAACGCTGTTCCCTATCATCCGAGGCCGGGCGGAGGCGCACTTTGCCTTAAAGGCAACGCGTTGTCGGTGGTGGCGACTACATTCGATGGAGGGGCAAGGAACGGCACGTGCAGAGGGGGCCGCATGGCGAAGGACGCGCCGCGTCGCTGGGACCGCCGCATGCAGCAGCGCCTCGCGCACGGGGAGGCAGCCGCGCTCGGGGAGCTGTACGACCGCTTCGCCTCGCTCGTGCACGGCCTGGCCCACCGCGTGCTCGGCGAGGAGGACGCGGCCGACCGGATCACCCGCGAGGTCTTCGCCCACATCTGGGAGAACCCCGACGCGTACGACCCCAAGCAGGGCCCCCTGCGCTCCTGGGTCGCCACGCTCACCCACCAGCAGGCCGTCCGGCGGCTGCGCCAGACCGAGTCCGCCGCCCTGGCCCGCGGCGGCGAGGGCACCATGGAGGACCTGGAGCGCAAGGTCCGCCGAGCATCGGCCGCCGCCCGCGCGGACTACATCGTCACGGCCATGCCCGCCCCGCTGCGTGCCGCCCTGGAGCTCGCCTACTTCCAGCGGCGCGACTACCGCCAGACGGCGGCCGATCTCGGCGTGACGGAGGACGAGGCGCGGCGCCGCCTGCGCCTGGGCCTGCAGCTGCTCTCCACCGCGAACGACGCGGCGGGACCGGCGGAGCCGCACCCCTCGGCGGGCCCGCCTCCCGGTTACGGGAGAGCGCTGTGACCGGGCCCGACCGGCAGGAACCGTTCGAGGAACCGCACCGCCCGCAGGACGGCTGGGGCGACCCGGACAACCAGGACAACCAGGGCGGACAGAGCGGTCGGTACGCGCGGGGCGACCATGGTGAGCAGAGGGACTCCCGGCGGCCGCCTCGCATACCGCTGCCCCGTACGTCCATAGAAGACACCGGCCGCCCCTTGCCCGACCCTCCCTTCGCCCTGGACCACCGCATCCTGAAATCACTGCTCGGCGCCTGGGCGCTCGCCGCCTGCTCGGTCGACGAGGCCATCGCGGTCGAGGAGCACCTGGGCCACTGCGGCCCCTGCGCGGAGGAGGCCCTGCGGCTGCGCGACGCGGTGGGCCTGCTGCACCAGGAGGAGAGCCTCGACCTCGGCCCCGGCCTGCGCAACCGCGTCATCGCGAGCTGTCTGGGGCGGCGCCCGCCGCGCATCCCGGTGCCCGAGTGGGCCGTTCCGTACGACGCGGAGACCGCGCGGCTCGACGCGCTGCTCCGGGACATCGGCGAGTCGGAGTGGCACGCTCCGGTGCGCCTGCGCTGGTTCGACGAGGACAGCCCGGTCAGCCGCAAGACGACGGTGGCCGGGGTGATCGCCCATCTCCTCGCCGTCGACGGCCTGGTCGCGCTCGCCCTCGGCCTCGACGACCCGCTGGGCAGAGAGGCGCCACCGCAGGCCGACCCGGGCCGCCGCACCGAGGCGTACTGGCGCGCTTCGTACTTCCCGCCCACGCGCGCGGTACGCGGCCCCTGGCGCGAGCAGAGCCACGAGCTGATCCGCACGGTGTCCTTCACGGCCGGCGGGGTGTACGGCTCCGGCTCGGGCGGACTCACCGTCCCGTACAGCGCCCCGGACGCCCAGGGCAACCGCGTCGAACTGCCGCTGCGGGACTCGATGCTGGACCGCGCCTTCGAGTGCTGGATCCACGCGGGCGACATCGCCGACGCGGTGGACTATCCGTACGAGCCGCCGTCCCCGCGCCATCTGCACCGCATGATCGACCTCGCCGCCCGGCTGCTCCCCGGCACCCTCGCCGAGCGCCGCCGCTCGGGCCTTGCCGCGCCCTCGCAGAGCCTGGTGGCGGCGGGCGCCCCGGGCCGGAGCCTGCGCCTGGAGGTCGAGGGAATGGGCGGCGGCGAGTGGTTCATCCCTCTGGACTCCCCCGGCGCCACCGCGTCGGCGGACCGTGAGGTGGCCCATGTGGCGCTGGACGGCGTCGAGTTCTGCCGTCTGGCCGCGGGCCATGTGTCACCGGAGGAGGCGGCGGCAGGACAGGTGGGAGACCGCCAGGCGATCAGGGACGTGCTGTTCGCGGCGGCGTCGCTGAGCAGGATGTGACCCGCACACCGGCCAGCCCCGCCTCACCCCACCTGGCCCCGCCTCACCCCGAGGTCAGGCGAAGACGACCGTACGCCGCCCGTTCAGCAGAACCCTGCGCTCCGCATGCCACTTCACGGCCCGCGCCAGCGCCTGGCACTCCACGTCGCGGCCGATCGCGACCAGCTGGTTCGGCGTGACGTCGTGGCCGACCCGCTCGACCTCCTGCTCGATGATCGGCCCCTCGTCGAGGTCCGCCGTCACATAGTGCGCGGTCGCGCCGATCAGCTTCACACCGCGCGCGTGCGCCTGGTGGTAGGGCTTCGCGCCCTTGAAGCTCGGCAGGAAGGAGTGGTGGATGTTGATGATCCGGCCGCTGAGCTGCTTGCAGAAGTCGTCCGAGAGCACCTGCATGTAGCGGGCCAGGACGACGAGCTCCACGTTCTCGGCGTGCACGAGCTCCAGGATCTGCGCCTCGGCCTGCGCCTTGTTCTCCTTGGTCACCGGGATGTGGTGGAAGGGGATGTCGTACGAGGCGACGAGCTCGGCGAACTCCGTGTGGTTGGAGACGACCGCCGCGATCTCGACCGGCAGCGCGCCGATCCGGGAGCGGAACAGCAGGTCGTTCAGGCAGTGCCCGAACTTCGACACCATCAGGACGACCCGCATCTTGTCGTCGGCGCGGTTCAGCTGCCAGTCCATGTGGAAGGAGTCGCCGATCGCCGCGAAGCTCGCCCGCAGCTTCTCCACCGTCACCGGCGCCTGAGCCGAGAAGTGGACGCGCATGAAGAAGAGCCCGGTGTCGTGGTCGCCGAACTGCTGGCTGTCCTCGATGTTGCAGCCGGTCATGAAGAGGTAGCTCGACACGGCGTGCACGATGCCCTGTTTGTCCGGGCAGGAGAGCGTGAGGACGTACTGCTCAGCGGGGTCGGCGGACGCGGCGACGGACGGCTCGTTCATGCGCTACAGGTTCCCACAACCGCGGCACCCGACGGGACCACGGGCGGGTGTGCTCAGCTCCCCGTCCGCGTCATGATCCGCAGGACCTCCAGCGTCCGCGGCGGCACATCGGGGTCGTCCGCGTCGGCGGCCGCCAGGCGGACGTGCGCGTCGCGCGCCGCCCTGACCGCCTCCGGCCACCCCGGGTGATCCAGATAGGCGGAGACCAGCGCGTCGGGCCCGACCTCGTGCATGATCCGCAGCACCCGGAGGACCGCGGCGTCGACCAGGGCCGCCTCCTCCTCGTCGCGGAAGATCGTCCCCACGTACTTCTCGGCGGACCAGTTGTCGAGCCACGTGTCCTCGACGAGCCGGTACACGGCGTCGGTCACGTCCCCGTACTCGTCGCGCCCGGCGAGCCAGCACTCACGCTGGAACCCCGGGTCGGAGAGCATGTGCAGCGCCGAGCGCACGTTGCTGCGCCAGCGCCACCACGGCATGTCGTTCGTTGGCATGCCGCCCATGGTGCTTGAGCGACGGCCACGACGGGAAGAGTTCTCCGAACCTTGCACGGTCATCGATCGTACGTTCCCCTTTCGCGGAGCCGAACCGCCCCCTGTCATTCACCTTCTTGTCACCATGCGTTGAGAACGCGTCACTCCATGGTTGGCACTGCGGCGGAATCGTGCATGACCATGCCCGTCTCGCGACGCACCCTGCTCCCCCGCCCCTCCAAGACCGCATCCCTCACGGCGGCCGCCCTGGTGGCGGTGTGTGCGTCCCTGACCACCGCGTGCGGGGTCATCCCCGGTTCCGCGGGGGGATCCGGGGAGGACCCCGTGACCGTGATGACCTGGGCCCCCGAGAAGACCAAGGCGACCAACAAGCCCGGCATCCCCGCGATGGCACAGGCCTACGCGCGCTGGGCCAACGCGAACGGCGGGCTCGACGGCCGCGAGCTCAAGGTCATCACCTGCAACGACCACAACGACCCGGTGGGCGCCGCCGACTGCGCGCGCGAGGCGGTCGACAAGAAGGTCGCGGCCGTCGTCGGCTCCTACAGCCAGCACGGCCAGTCGTTCCTCTCCCCCCTCGAAGTCGCCGGCATCCCCTACATAGGCGGGTACGGCGTCACCGACGAGGAGTTCAGCAGCCCCCTGTCGTACCCCGTCAACGGCGGCGAACCCTCGCTCATGGCGGGCAACGGCCGACAGCTCGCCGCCCGCTGCGAGCGCGTCTCCCTGGTACGGCCCGACACCATCGCCGGCGACGATCTCCCCAAGCTCCTGGACGCGGGCCTCACCGAGGGCCACCGGGCGCCCTCGTCCGACATCCGGGCGCCCGAGGACGGCACCGACTTCACCGCGCAGGCCGAGCAGGCCCTGGACCGCGCGGGCACCGGCGGCTGCGTCACGGCGGCCCTCGGCGAGCGCACGGACACGTTCTACGACTCCTACCGGCGCACCGAGGACGCGTACCCCACCGCGAAGATCTCCTCCGTGCTCGGCAGCGTCGACCAGTCCCTCGTCGACCGCACGGGCGGCGGCAAGGGACCGTACGAAGGCGCCTACCTGACCGGCTGGTACCCGGCGGCCAGCGATCCCCGCTGGGACGAGATGCGCGAGGTCATCCGCCGGCAGGCCTTCGGCGACAACCGGGTCGACCCGACGGACGCGGGCGTGCAGACGACATGGATCGCCTACACGGTCCTGAAGCAGACCGTCGAGTCGCTCGACGGCGGCGAGGTCTCGGCGCGGACGCTGCGGCGGGCGCTCGACGAGGGGCTCAAGGTCGGGACGGGCGGCCTCACGCCCACCCTGAGCTGGCGCTTCAAGGACATGCTCGCGGCGAGCGACTTCCCGCGCCTGGTCAACGCGGACGTCACGTTCCAGATGGTGCGCGAGGGCCGGCTCGTCCCCGCCCACAAGGGGTTCGTGAACGTGTCGAAGACCCTGGAGCGGGTGCGGTAACCCCGCTCCAGGCCGCGCTCCCGCCCTACAGCTGCGACTTGTCGCGCGTGGTGAGCCCGTGCGGCTCGGCGATGGCGTTCCACAGACCGGCCGCTTCCTGCTTGGCCGTGGTCGCCTCGCTGCTCGACTTGTTCCCGGCGACCGCCTGCGGCGTCCCGCGGGCGTGGCCCTTCTTGCAGCCCTTCTTGCCCGCGACCTGGCCCGCCCACGCGGCGTAGTGGTTGTCGGCCGCGGCCGACGCCTTCCAGGCCTTGGTGAGCGACGCGGTCAGTTGGGCGTTGGCCGGGAGCTTGTCCACGGAGAGCTGCGAAAGGCGCGTCACCAGGCCGTTGCGCTGCTTGGCCGCGTTGCGCAGGTCGGTGGCCGACTGGCTGAGGTTGGTGCACTTTCCGACGTTGCGTACGGCGGCGATCACCGAGTCGCGGCTGTTGTTGCTGTCGGCGAGGAGCTTGTCCAGGGCGACGGCCTGCTCCTTGACGGGGTCGACGGAGGGCGAGGGTTTCTCGTCGGACGGCGCCGAATCGGAGACGGTCTTGGGGCTGTCCTTCTCCTCGTCACCGCCGCCACCGCTGAGCATGGCTCCGGCTCCGACGCCGATCACGGCGATGGCGACACCGATCGCCGCGAAGAGCGGCACCTTCGACCCGGTGCGTCCCCCGCCGCGCGGCGCGGGAGCGGCTGCGGCGGCGCGGCGAGCGGCCCTGCCACCGCCGTCACCCTGGCCGTGGGCCGCGGGCTGCGGCGGCTCGAAGCGGGGCATCTGCTGGGTCGACGCGGGGCCTTCGGGCTCCGGCTCCTCGGTACGGAAGAGACTGTCGAACTCGGCGGGCGGCTGCCGGTCGCCCGGGGCGCCGGGCCGTATCCCGAAGGGTGCCTTGCCGGGCTCGGCGGGCACGGGGGCGATGAACTGGGTGGGCTCGTTGTCCGAACCGGCCGCCGGGGGCATGGGCGCGCCCGGCATGGGCGAGCGTCCCAGGAACTGCGTGGCCTCCCCGGCGGGCGCCTCGGGCGGCAGAGCACCGGGGGCGACGGGGGGTATGTACTGCGTGGCGCCTTCGTCGACGCCGGCTCCGGCACCCGGCATCGCGGGTATGTACTGCGTGGCGTCCGCGTCACCCGGGGCGGCGGGCGGCAGCGGCGCGAGGCCCCCCGCGACGGGCGGCAGCGGCGCACCCGCACCGGAGCCGCCCGGAGGAAGCTGGCCCGCCTGGGCCGCCGGGGGGAGCTGCCCCGCCTGCGCGACGGGCGGAAGCTGCCCGGCCTGAGGGAGCGGCTGCCCGGGGTAGGCGGAGTCGGCGGACTGTCCGGGGTAAGCGACTTCGGCGGACTGTCCGGGGTACGCGGCTTCGGCGGGCTGCCCGGCATGGGTTCCGCCCGCCTGCTGTCTCGCGTGCGCCCCGCCGGGCCCCGCGTGCGCCCCGCCCTGTCCGGCGTGCGCCCCGCCGGGCCCCGCGTAGGGCCCGTCGGCGGCAGGCTGCCCCGCGTGCTGGCCGCCCTGCGCCTGGCCCGCGTACGGCCCGCCCTGGGGCTGCTGCTGCCCCGCGTACGGAGCACCCGCGCCCTGCGTCCCGTAGGGGGCGCCCTGCGCCTGGCCGCCGTACCCGGCGCCGGAAGCCTGGCCGCCGTACGGGTCGCCCTGCGGATAGCCCTGCTGCTGTGGATAGCCCTGCTGCTGCGGGTACCCCCCCTGCTGGGGATAGCCCTGCTGCTGGGCGCCCTCGGCGGGCAGCGGCGTGCCCGCGCCGTACGACTGCTGCTGGTCCGCGGTGGAGTCCCACGCCTGGCCGGAGCCGGGCGCCGGGTCCGCCGGTGCCGGGCCCCACGGCTGGCCCCAGGGGCTGCCGCCCGCGGGGGCCACGTGGTCGCCGGTGGTGCCGGGCATCAAGGGCTCGCTTCCGTCGGCAGGCAGCACGATGCCTTCGTGCGCGTGCCGGTCCGCGGGGTGCGGATCGGAGGAAGCGGGGCCCTGCCCGCTCTGCTGCGTCACCGGGACTCCTACGAATGGGGGACCTACGGAACCGTCGGCTCACGCTACCGGGTCGCCACAGCCGTCTGCCACGCAGCTCAAACCTCCGCGGCCGCATCAATCGCGGAAGTAACAAAACCTCTCCCCGAAACGCTGATTACGCCACCGGGAAGGATCGATCGCGTACGGGAGTTGGCTGTTCACGGTAGGGAAAGGGCGGGGACGGGCTCCGTTCACCGGTGCGCGACGCACATCACAAACTCTTCACGCACCCGTGCCCGCTCCCGCGCCCCTTCACGCCGCCTGAACGTCCATCCGCGCCCCGAACTCCCTTACCACCGGCTCCTCCCGGTACGGTTCGAGCCGCTGCTGGAGGTCTTCCAGGTACTCGGCCCCGCGGTTCGACCGCAGCGTGCCGAGCAGTTCGACCGCCTTCAGGCCCGTGTGGCAGGCCTGCTCGACGTCCCGGCGCTGCACCTGCGCCGTGGCGAGCAGGACGAGACCGATCGCCCGCCGCCGCGCCCTGGTCTCCGGGTGCCCCGCGAGGGACTCCTCGGCACTGCGCGCCGCCGCGTCGGCCTGCCCCAAGTCACGGTGACAATGAGCCAGTTCATCGGCCAGATACGCATGGTCGAAGTGCTGGATCCACACCGGATCGTCGCCCGAGCCCTCTTCCCCGGCCGCCCGGTCCATCGCCTCGACCGCCCGGCCCGCGACGACCTGCGTCGACCGGCCGTCCCCGAGCAGCGCGTGCCCCCTCGCCTCCGCGGCGAAGAACATCGCCTCCGCACGCGGGGTGACCCGCCCGCGCGTCCCTTCCTGGGCCGCCCGCGCCAACTGCGCGATCTCCCGCGGGTTGCCGAGCTGGGCCGCGAGATGGCTCATGGACGCGGCGAGGACATAGCCGCCGTACCCCCGGTCGCCCGCCGCCTGCGCGAGGCGCAGCGCCTGGATGTAGTAGCGCTGGGCGAGGCCCGGCTGGCCCGTGTCCACCGCCATGTACCCGGCGAGCTCCGTCAACCGGGCGACGGCGGCGAACAGTTCGCGCCCCACCGCTTCCCGGTACGAACCCGCGAGCAGCCCGGAGACCACGCTGTTCAGGTAGTGCACGACGACCGGGCGCACATGCCCGCTGCCGTACTGGTGGTCGAGTTTCGTCAGCGCCTCCGTCATGGCCCGCACCGCCGCCACGTCACAGAGTCCGACCCGCGGCCCGGCCATCCGGCCGACCTGCGCGTCCGGGGACGAGATCAGCCAGTCGCGGCTCGGCTCGACGAGCGCGGACGCGGCGACGGACGAGCCGGACAGGAAGTCCCGCCGCCCCACGTCACTGCGCCACAGCTCGCAGACCTGCTCGATGGCGCCGAGCACGGTGGGCGAGAACTGCAGGCCGACACCTGAGGCGAGGTTCTTGCCGTTCGCCATCCCGATCTCGTCGATCGTGACCGTCCGGCCCAGCTTGCGGCCGAGCGACTCCGCGATGATGCCGGGCGCCCTGCCGCGCGGCTGCTGACCGCGCAGCCACCGGGCGACCGACGTCTTGTCGTAGCGCAGATCGAGACCGTGCTCCGCGCCGCACATGTTGACCCGGCGGGCCAGGCCCGCGTTCGAGCAACCCGCTTCCTGAATGAGTGCCTGCAGCCTTTCATTGGGCTGCCGCGCGACGAGCGGCCTTGCGGCCATGGCGTACCCCCTGATGTGCACCGTGGTTCATCTGGACGGAGGGGCCGGAATCGGCCACCCCAGATGATCAATGCCCTTGGAACAAACGGAAGATGCACCACAAACGGACGATAAGTCGTTAACTGGGCTTCTTCGGAGTGCCCCAGTCTTGGCTACCCGCACATGGAACCCATTCCCCATGCGCGCCCCCGCCCGTGCACCCATGCGCCCCACATGCAGGATCGATGCTCCGCCCCCGCGCACGCGACGGCCGTAACCGTAGGTGTCGGGCGGAGTTGAGATGTCCGTGGAAGAGACCATGGGAGTCACGTCAGCCGCGCACATCCCGAAGCAGCGCGGAGAATCCTTGCTGGACACGGCCGTGCGATACGCGGAAGAGCGCCACTGGGACGTGTTCCCGGGGACGTGGCTCGAGTCCGTCGAGGGGGCCGAAATCTGCTCGTGCGGTGACACCGCGTGCACGGCGCCCGGTTCGCACCCGGCGCGCGAGGACTGGGCCACGCAGGCGACGGGGAGCGCGACCGCCGCGAGGCGGCTGTGGACCAAGCAGCCGAAGTCGTCGATCCTGCTGCCCACGGGCCGCACGTTCGACGCGATCGACGTGCCGGAGACCGCCGGGTTCCTCGCGCTCGCCCGCATGGAGCGGATGGAGCTGACGCTCGGTCCCGTGACCTGTACGCCCGACCGCCGGATGCAGTTCTTCGTCCTGCCCGGAGCCACCGCCAAGGTGCCGGACCTCGTCCGCAAGTTGGGCTGGCCGCCGGCCGCGATCGACCTGATCGCGCTGGGTGAGGGCGCGTACGTCGCGGCGCCCCCGACCCGCTTCGGCGCGACCGGCGCGGTGCAGTGGGCGTGCCGCCCCACGGCCGCGAACCGCTGGCTGCCCGACGCCGAGGAGATCATCTCTCCCCTGGCGTACGCGTGCGGGCGCGAGGCCCGGCGCTAGGCCTCACCAGAGGCACGGGACATCCTTGATCATCGGCTTCGACGATTTCGTCCTCACCGCCGGACAGGCTGGATATACAGCCTGTCCGGCGTTCGTGCATCCCCCCGACGTATCGTGCGGAAACAGCGACGAAAGGCGGACCCCCGTGACCGAGGCAGCACCGCCCGCAGCGGTACGAGTGCAAGGGCTGTGGAAGGCCTTCGGCCAGCAACTCGCCGTCGCCGGGATCGACCTCACCCTCCCCGCGGGCAAGTTCATCGGCCTCGTCGGCCCGAACGGCGCGGGCAAGACGACCACCCTCTCGATGGTGACCGGCCTCCTGCGCCCCGACCGGGGCACGGTGGAGGTCGTCGGCCACGACGTATGGGCCGACCCCGTCCAGGTCAAGGCCCGCATCGGCGTCCTGCCCGAAGGACTGCGCCTCTTCGAGCGCCTCTCGGGGCGCGAACTCCTGGCCTACACCGGACGGCTGCGCGGGCTCCCCGGCGACGAGGTCGACAAGAGAGCGACCCAGCTCCTGGACGTACTCGACCTCGCCGGCGCCCAGCACAAACTGGTCGTCGACTACTCCACCGGCATGCGCAAGAAGATCGGCCTCGCCGCGGCCCTGCTCCACAACCCCGAAGTCCTCTTCCTGGACGAGCCCTTCGAAGGCGTCGACCCCGTGTCCGCGCAGACCATCCGCGGCGTCCTGGAGCGCTACACCGCCTCAGGCGCGACCGTCGTCTTCTCGTCCCACGTCATGGAACTCGTCGAATCGCTCTGCGACTGGGTCGCCGTGATGGCGGCGGGACGCATCCGCGCCCAGGGCACCCTCGCCGAGGTGCGCGGCACCGCCCCCTCGCTCCAGCAGGCGTTCCTCGAACTGGTCGGCGCGGGTGGCCGCGACACCGGCTCGCACCTCGACTGGCTGGGCGGCGGCTCCCGATGAGCGCCCCGACGGCGACGTCCGCGCCCTCCATCACCCCCGTCTTCGTACGCCTCAAGCTCTCGCTCCTGCGCAACGGCCTGCACCAGTCGACCGGGCGCCGCGCCGCCTACATCGCGTCCGTCGTCGCGACGCTCCTCGTCGCCGCCCTCCAGCTCCTCGGCCTGATCGCGCTGCGCGGCAACGAACACGCCGCCACCGTCTCCGTCCTGCTCACCGCGGTGCTCGCGCTCGGCTGGGCGGTGATGCCGCTGTTCTTCCCCAGCGGCGACGAGACCCTCGACCCCACCCGCCTGGTGATGCTCCCGCTGCGCCCCCGGCCACTGGTGCGCGCGCTGCTCGTGGCGTCCCTGGTCGGCATCGGGCCGCTCTTCACCCTCTGCCTCGCGCTCGGCTCGGTCATCTCCCTCGCGCACGGCGCGGCGGCGGCCGTCACCGGGGTCCTCGCGATCGCCCTGACGCTGCTGGTCTGCGTGGCCCTGGCGCGCGCCGTCGCCGCCGCCAACATCCGCCTCCTGACCAGCCGCAAGGGACGCGACCTCGCCGTCCTGAGCGGCCTGGTCATCGCGGTCGGCGCGCAGGTCGTCAACTTCGGGGCGCAGCGGCTCGGTTCGTCGGGGCTCTCGCAGCTCGACCCGGCGGCGGACGTCGTCCGCTGGATCCCGCCCGCGTCGGCCATCGGGGCGGTCGACTCGGTGAGCGAGGGTTCGTACGTCACCGGGGCCGCGCAACTCGCCCTGAGCGCGGCGGCCCTCGTCGCCCTCCTCGCCTTCTGGCAGCGCAGCCTCACCCACCTCATGACGACCCCCGACGGCTCGACGCTCGCGGCGGCGGAACCCGCCAAGGCCCGCTCGGCGCGCGGCCTGGGCGCCCTGCTGCCCGGCGGGCGCACCGGCACGGTCATGGAGCGCAGCCTGCGCTACGTGTGGCGCGACCCGAAGACGAAGGCGGCCTGGGTGACGTCCCTGGCCATCGGCCTCATCGTGCCGCTCTTCAACGCCCTTCAGGGCACGGGCTCGATCTACTTCGCGTGTTTCGCGGCCGGGATGCTCGGCGTCCTCATGTACAACCAGTTCGGCCAGGACACGTCGGCGTTCTGGATGGTCGCGATGGCGATCTCCTCCACGTACGACGCGTACACCGAACTGCGGGCCCGCGCGCTGGCTCTCCTGGTGATCACGCTGCCGTACGCGACGCTGGTGACGGCCATCACGGCAGCCGTGCTCGGCGACTGGAGCGCGCTCCCGGAGGCGCTCGGCCTCTCCTTCGCCCTGCTCGGCGCGATGCTGGCCACCGGGGCCTGGTCGTCGGCCCGCTTCCCCTACTCGATCCCGCAGGAGGGCTACAAGAACGTGGCCCCCGGGCAGGCGGGCCTGGCCTGGATCTCGATCTTCGGCGGAATGGTCGCGGCGGCCCTGCTCTGCGCCCCGGTGCTCGCCTTCACCATCTGGCTGCACGTCTCGGGCGCGGACAACTGGTCCTGGCTCCTGCTGCCGCTGGGCGGCGCCTACGGAGCGGTGATCACCTATCTCGGCCTGCGGCTCGCGGCGCCGAGGGTGGCGCGGCGGCTCCCGGAGATCCTGACGGCGGTGAGCAGGGGCTGAGCCGGGGACGCCCCTGGAGCCGGCACGCAGACGACCCGCGAGCCGTGGTCCCCGCCGTACGAGACGGCGGGAAGCCGGCCGGACTCACCGGCGGCTCGCGGGTCGGGTGACTGCTTGGGATTGGGCCGGCTGCACGCACATCACACGTGCTGGTCCGGCGCCGAAATCGAGTTGCGACGACGGGCCACTAGCCCGCAGTCACCTCACGCGTCCGGTTTCCATACATCTGCCGAACCACCTCCTCTCCGTGATGACTCACACCATAGAAACCCTGCCGACGCGGCTCAACCGCTTTTTTCAGAAGGCGGCGAGACGGACTCCTGCCGGGTGTCGTAGGCGTATCCGTCGCCGCGCTGGACGAGCCGCAGATTTCTGTGCGAGACATTGATCCGCCCTGTCGACGTGGTGATGCTGTGCTGGCCCCTGGCTCGCACCGAGACACGCCCGCGCCAGACGCCCGCCCATTTGCCGGTGGGCACTGTCGCGTGCACGAGATCCCCCGTGACGTATCCGAAGTGCTGTTTGATCCGCGCCCTGTGGAGTCGGGGAAAGCCGAAGCGGTCGGGGGTGGTGCGGGCGTAGGAGCCTCGTCCGGTGGCTTTCACGACCAGAACATGCGTGGGCACCCGGACGATCTTGCCGCCGTTCTCACGATCCAGGTCGCCGACGGCGAGGGCATCGATGGTGTGCGTCTTGTCGAGCCCCATCGCCGTGCGGTTCCGGTGAGTACGGCCGCCCGGCCAGGCGTGCGCTGACGGGCCGAGAGCGCCCAGTGCCTTGACGAGTCGTAGACGGGTCGAATTCATTACGGCGGCATCGCACAGAGGCGTCCGGGTCTGCGCCAGGATCTCTGCGAGCAGCCCCGGCCGATCGGCAAGGAACTGGCTGACGGGTGTGCTGCTCTTGGCCTGGTTGCAGGGGGCACAGGCGAGTACGAGGTTCGAGAGTCTGCTGGAACCGCCTCGGCTGACGGGGTGGATATGGTCGATGTTCAGAGGAACGCCGGTCGCTCCGCAGTAGGCACAGACTCTGCCCCGTGCGGAGAGCAAGTGTGCGCGGGCGTCAGTTCCGGCGAGTGTGCCATTTGGGTACTCGGCGCCTCCCAGCTGCTTGCCGACACTCAAGGAGTGGGAGTCGAACGAGACGCTCTCCAGGTGGACTTCTGTGACCGGCGCGTACCGACGGAAGCGGTTCACCAGGGAGACGGTGGTGTCGACACGGTGACGCACTGATGGGGCGAGCCATCCCTCAGGGCGGATGCGGTTGTCGCTTCTCGGCGCTCGATAGCGGAGGTTCGCCGATCGTCGCCTGTGCCGGTATCCGGCGCGCTGCTTCATACAGTGGCTGATCTGAGCCCCCCCGGTGGCGGAGTTCGGCCGTCATGAGACCCCGACGTACGAGGACGAGGTCCCCTCGATGGCCGGATTCCTTCTTCTCGTCCGTGAGGGCGAGGCCGGTCGTCTTGGATCCGGGATCGATGCGCAGTTGCACTCCGTCGACTGTCGAGTCGACGTGTGCGCGGTCCTTGAGCCTGATAGTGAAGGGGACTTGTCGGTGAACGACAGCGCGCCCCTTGTCCAGCAGTTCACGGGCCCGTGCAGGGTGGCACGGCATCAACGGCTGTCGGTCTCTGGCCAGCACGAAGATTCTGCTCGCGCCGGCGCCTCCGCCGTATTCGGAGGGAGCGTCACCGCTCCCGATCTCTGCCGAATCCACCGCCGCGGCGGTGGATTCGGCGTGACGCCGACGGGGTGTGACGCGATGCCCGCCGGTCTCCCCTCGCCCATGTTCCCCGCCGGTGCCCCGCGCGGTGGCGGGGAGTCCGTGAGCCGTTTCGGCCTCGCTCCTGAGGGTGTCTGCTCTCACGGATTCCAGTGCGGGCTGCTGAGGAAGTACAGCCCGGTGGGTCTGCTCGCCTGCGGAAAACGTAGTCATCGAAGGGCGCCTTCCTTTGACCTGGTGGTCTTGATGACTCGGGCTGGTCACTCGTCCTGCCCGTGCGACGGGACAGGCTCCGGTCATCTGCCGAGGAGCGAGTGATCTCCCTTCGTGTGTGTCCGTCGCCGACGCTAGCGATCACACTGCTCGTGGGGTGCTGGATCACTTGGCGCCAGCCATTTGTGCGAATCTTTGAATGTGCGTCTGATTCTGGGTACCTCGACCTCCCCCTCCATTTCGCGGGCAACGATTTCGTCCAACTTCTGGGAAGTACCTGTGGGCTGCGTCACGTTCGAGTTCAATGATCTGACGTGCGGTATACGCGGAACTCGCAGAACATGCAGCTCATGAGGACACGGCCTGCAGGGGGTGCCAGGTGAGTGCTTCCCGGCGTAGCGGGACCACCGACGAGCTCGGGCCTGAAGAACCCGAGCCCGGTGGAGCCGAATTGCTCGCGGCACTGCTGGACGGGATGGACGCCGCCCTGTGCGCGTTCGACGCCGACGGAGTGGTGACGCACTGGAATCGTGAGGCCGAGCGGATCCTCGGGTGGTCGGCGGCGGAGGCCGTCGGGCGGCAGGGGTTCGCGGGGTGGGCGGTGCGGACCGCCGACGCCGAGGAGGTCGAGGCGCGGCTCCTGTCGGCCATGGAGGCGCACGGGCGTCAGGTGCACGAGTTCGCGCTCCTGACCAAGGACGGCGGGCGGGTGCTCGTGCGGACCCAGTCCGCCGCGGTGCGGGGCGGGGACGGCAAGCCCGCCGGTGTGTACTGCGCGTTCAGCGAGGTCCATGCGCAGATCGACCTGGAGCGGTCCATCGCCCTGAGCGAGGCCCTGTTCGAGAACGCGTCGTGGGGTGTGGTGCTCGTCGACGCCGATCTGCGTCCCGCCGTGGCGAACGAACATGCCGCGCGGGCCCTGGGCATGGGGCGTACGGCTCTGCTGGGGCGGCCCCTCGGGGAGTTGCTCGGGCAGGGCGTGGAGGAGCTGGAGAGCGCGCTGAGCCATGTGCTCGCGGAGGGTGCGCCGCCCGCGCCCGCGGAGATGTGGGTGTCCGTGCGGGCCACGGAGAGCGGTGAGCCGGAGCGGCGCTGCTTGCGCAGTGGTTTCCTGCGGCTCGCGTCGCCGCTGGCGGAGGAGCCGGTGCCGCTGGGGGTCGGCTGGCTCTTCACGGACGTGACGGAGGCGAAGCAGACGGAGCAGGAGGCGGCGCAACTGCGCTTCCGCTCGCAGCAGTTGCACCGGGCGGCGCGGGCCGCGGGTGAGTGCGAGGATCCGACGGAGGCGGCCACGGTCCAGCTGGACTTCGCCCTTGCCGGGTTCGCCGACCATGCGCTGATCGATCTGGTCACGGGTGACGGGGAGCCGGTGCGGCTGGTGCGGGTCGCGGCGACCCCCGCGGGTGCGCCGGGGCCGTGCCTGCCGGTGGCCAAGGCGGGCCTGCCCGTCCGCTATCTGGAGGGCCACCCGGCCCCGCAGTGCGTGGACCGGGTGGGTTCCGTACGGGCCAGTGCCGGCACCGCGCCGCCCGAGCGGGCCCGGGAGTGGGCGGCGGCCAGGCAGTGGCCGGAGGATGCCGTCCACGCGTTGTGCGCGGTGCTGCGCAGCAGGGGGCGGACGCTGGGGGTGGTGACGTTCCTGCGCAGCGCGAGCCGTACGCAGTTCGAGCGGGCGGATGCGACGTATGCGGAGAGCGTGACGGCGAGGGTCGCGGCCTCGCTCGACCTGGCGGGTGTGCTCGGCTCCGGGTGAGGCCCCTGCCGGGGGCGGGCGCTTTCAAGGCCGCCGTTTCGCGGTGGATCTTTCCGCCCGCCCCCGCTCCCGCCCCCGCCCCCTAAGCCGCGTGCAGCGCCAACGTCGGGGACAGCCGCGCCGCCCGCACCGCCGGGTACAGGCCCGCCACCGTTCCGATGACCAGCGTCGCTCCGAAGCCGCCGCTCACCGCCCATAGCGGGACCACCCAGGGGAGTCCGCCGGAGACCGCGTACGCGCCCGTCGCCGCCGCGCCCAGGGCGATTCCCGCGAGGCCGCCGAGGCCCGACAGCATCAGGGACTCCGTCACGAACTGGATCCGGATCTGCCCCTTCGTGGCGCCCATGGAGCGGCGCAGGCCGATCTCGTAGCGCCGCTCCAGGACCGAGATGATCATGGTGTTGGCCACCCCTACGCCTCCCACGAGCAACGCGATTCCGCCGAGGCCGAGCAGCAGCGTGGAGAACGCTCCCTCCGTCGCCGCCTTCGCCTTGAGGGCGGACGAGGGGTCCGTCACCTGGACGTTGCGCGGGTTCTCCGGGTCGATCGAGGGGGCGAGCAGGTCGCGGACCTCGTGGACCGAGTCGTCGGTGGACCGTTCGTACACCGAGGTGGGACGGCCGTCGAAGCCGAGTTCGCTCTTGGCCGCGTCCCAGCCCACCAGGGCCGAGCGCTCCACGTCGGGCGAGAGCGGCAGCGGGTCGAGGATGCCGACGACCGTGAAGTACCGGTCGTCCACCCAGACCTGCTGGCCGGGCTCGGTGATGCCGAGGCGGTCCGCCGCGACATGGCCCAGGACGATCGAGGGGTAGCGGCTGTTGGCCGCGTTGAACCACGTGCCGTGGCCCATCTGGCCGCGAAGGACCTTCAGGAGCCCCTCGGTGGCCGCCCTGACCGCGATGCCGCTGGTCTCGTCCTTCGGGATCTTCTCGCTGCGCCGCACGCTGCGGTCCAGGTCGCCGGTCGCGCCGACGTCCTTCACGCCCTTCACCCGCGAGACCCGCCCCACCGCGTCACGCGGCAGCACCACCTTCTCGCCGGAGAACAGGGGCTCCCCGGGCGAGGCCACCAGCATGTTCGTGCCCAAGTCGTCCAGTTCGCGCATGAGTTGCGCCTTGCTGGAGGACGAGATGCCGACCACCGCGATCATCGTGGCGATGCCGATGGCGATGCCCAGCGCGGAGAGCACGACGCGCACGGGGCGGCTGCGCAGGCCCGCCGAGCCGACGTGCAGGACGTCCCTCGGTCCCAGCCGCGCCGCCTTGAGGCGCGGGTTCCTGATCTTCCTCGTACGGATCATCCGGCGAGCACCCCCTCGCCCATCGCGGCACGGGTGTCCGCCACGATCTGCCCGTCCCGGATCCGCACCTGCCGCGGCAGCCGTTCCGCGATCTCCGTGTCGTGCGTGATGACGGCGATCGTCGCGCCCTCCGCGTTGAGGTCGTGGAGCAGCTCCATCACCGCCTCACCGGACGCCGAGTCCAGCGCCCCGGTCGGCTCGTCGGCCAGGAGCAGGTCCGGCGAACCGACCACCGCGCGCGCGATGGCGACGCGCTGCTTCTGGCCGCCGGAGAGTTCGTGCGGGCGGTGCTTCATGCGGTCGGCGAGGCCGACCCGGTCCAGCGCCTCCGCGGCCCGCGCGCGGCGCTCGGAGCGCGAGAGGCCGGAGTACAGCAGCCCCTCCGCCACGTTGTCGCGCGCGCTGATCCCCGGCACCAGGTGGAACGCCTGGAAGACGAAGCCGATGTGCCGTGCCCGCAGCGCGGAGAGGCTGCGGTCGGCGAGCGTCGCGACGTCGTGCCCCGCGATGGCCACCGAGCCCTCCGAAGGGCGGTCGAGGGTGCCGATGATGTGCAGCAGCGTCGACTTGCCCGAGCCGGAGGGGCCGACGATGGCGAGGAGTTCGCCCTCCTGGACCCGCAGGTCCACACCGCGCAGGGCGGCGACCCCGCCCGGGTACTCCTTGGTGACCCCGCCCAACTCCACGACGGCGCTCATATCTTGGGCACCCCGACCTTCAGGCCGTCCTTCAGGCCGCCGCCCGTCACCTCGACGCGCCCCTGGCCGAACATGCCGAGTTCGACCTTCACCTGGCGGGCGCGGCCGTGCTCGACGACCTGGACGCCGTAGCCGCCGCCGGGCAGGGCGAGCAGGGCGTTGACGGGGACGGACAGGACGTCCTCACGGGTCTGGCCGGTGAGGTTGACCGTCACCGGGGACTGGTCGAAGCCGTCGACCTTGCCGGGGTCGTCGAAGGAGACCGTCACCGGAATCTTGGGGGTCTTGTCGGCCGGGTCGTCGCCGGGCTTGGCCGTCTTGCCGACGGAGGCGACCTTCCCCTTGGCCGTCGAGCCGTCCGGCAGGTCCACGGTGACCTTGGTGCCCACCTTGGCGAGCTTCCCCTCGGCGACGTCGAGCTGGAAACGTACGACGCGCTCGGAGCCCGTGGTGCTGAGCACCGGCTTGCCCGGAGCGACCTGGTCGCCGACGGCGGACTCGGTGGACTTCACGCGGACACCGCCGGGCGAGAAGGCGATCTGGCCGGGGTCGACGCGGCCCGTCCGCTTCTCGTCATGGGCCTTCTGCCACTGCTTGACGGCGGCGGCCGTACCCGCCGTGTACGCGTCGTCGACGGTGAGCCAGGCCCCGTACCCGAGCGCCTGGAGGTTCTCCTCCAGCTGGCGTACGTCGTTGCCCTCGTCGCCGGTCTTCAGCGTGCGGTACATGGGCTCGGTGCCGTACATGAGGCGCACCGGGACGCCGTTGACCTCGTACAGGCGCCCGTCGCGCTCGATGGTCGAGCCGGTGGACGCGGACCAGGTGAGGGTGCCGGTGGTGCCCGCGTTGACCTTGCGCTCCTTGGCGTAGCCCAGGGTGCCGTCGGTCTGGGTGCCGCTGCTGAGGTCGCCGCGTTCGACGGGGGCGGTGGCGGGCGGGAGTCCGGCGTCCTGGCTGACGGACTCATCCTTGCCGTTGTCGGCGAGGGCGGTGACGGCGACGCCGCCGCCGGTGATCGCCAGCAGGGCCACGACGGTGGCGACCACGGCGGTGCGGCGCCTCACGCGACGATGTCCTTGCACGCCTTGGCGGCCTTCTCCATCTTCTTCGCCTCGGCGCCCTTGGGGATCTTCTGGGCTTCCATCGCGCCGCCGTCGAACTTCGGGTCGGGCATGTTGAAGCCGTTCTTGCGCATGCACTGGGCGTACTTCAGCATCTTGTCCTTGTCGGCCTGCGAGGGCGCCCCGCCGCCCGCGCTGCCGCCCTTGCCGGTGCAGGCCTTCATGGCGGCCTCCATCTTCTCCTTGCTCAGGTCGCCGCCGATGGTGATGCCCCGGGTGTCCTCGCCGGCCTTGGGCTCGGACACCTTCAGGCCGTGCTTGCGCATGCACTCGCGCTCCTTGAACGCGGCGTCGGCCTGCTTGCCCTTGCCGCCGTCGGCCTTGTCCTGGCCGCTGCTCCCGCCGTCGCCGGAGGAGCAGGCTCCGGCGAACAGGGCGAATGCGGCGAAGCCCGATGCGATGGCCGCCCCGCGCGTACGAGTCCTCATGGTTTCCCCTTCATCGGTCACGTCGGCGCGACAGCGCGCCGACGCGCTCAGGCTGACGGGAAGGGAGGTTTCGTTTCTCTCAACGGAGACGCTTACACCGACGAAAGGTGCACTTCAGGTACACAGGGCCGCATGCGCGTACTGCTGGTGGAGGACGAGGAATTCCTGGCCGAGATGATCGCCGACGGGCTGCGCCGCGACGCGCTCGCGGTCGACGTCGCGGCCGACGGCCTGACGGCGCTGCGCAAGCTCCAGCTCGGTGAGTACGACGTCGTCATCCTGGACCGGGACCTGCCCGGCCTGCACGGCGACGAGGTGTGCCGCAGGGTGGTGTCGCAGCGGCTGCTCACCCGGGTCCTGATGCTGACGGCGTCGGGCACGATCCGGGACCGGGTCGCGGGCCTGGGTCTGGGCGCCGACGACTACCTGACCAAGCCCTTCGCGTACGACGAGCTCCTCGCCCGCGTCCTGGCCCTCGGCCGCCGCACGCGCCCCGCGCTGCCGCCCGTGATCGAACGCGCGGGCCTGGTCCTGGACACCGCCCGCCGCCAGGCCAGCCGCGACGGCCGCCATCTCGCCCTCTCCCGCAAGGAATTCGCGGTCCTTGAGGCGCTGCTGCGGGCGGAGGGCGCGGTGGTCAGCGGCGACGACCTGATCGAACAGGTCTGGGAGGAGGACACCAGCTACCGCACGAACGCGGTCCGCGTCACCCTCTCCAAACTCCGTACGAAGCTGGGCGAGCCACCGGTGGTGGAGACGGTCCCGGGGGCGGGCTACCGGATCACGGGCTGGTCGGCGTGAGGGGCTTCGGCAGCGAACGCGGGCGCCTCACCGCTCTGTACGGCGGCATGCTCGTCCTCGCGGGGGCGCTGCTCACCGGGCTGGTCTACTTCCTGGTGCGGCAGGGGCTCTACTCCTCCATCAGCACCGCCGTCACCACCGCCGTGCCCGCCCGCAGGATGAGTCCGCCGTGGGTGATGCCCAGCCCGGCCGCGTCGACGTCCATGCCGTACGCCAGGGCGACGCCCCCCGACGGCGTCACGGCCACCGACATCACCCAGGGGCTCGCGGTCACGAAGATCAGCGACATCGCCGAGCAGGCGGCCCTGAGCCGGCTGCTCACGGTCTCCGTGATCGTGCTGTTCGCGTACGCGGCGCTCTCCATCCTGCTGGCCTGGTGGATGGCGGGCCGCGTCCTGCACCCGGTGGCCGTGATCACCGGCACCGCGCGGCGCCTGTCCGGCGAGAACCTGCACGAGCGGATCGCGCTCGACGCGCCGCCCGGCGAGCTGAAGGAGCTGGCCGACACCTTCGACGCGATGCTCGGGCGGATAGAGCAACTGGTCAGCGCGCAACAGCGGTTCGCCGCGAACGCCGCGCACGAGCTGCGTACCCCGCTCGCCGTCCAGCGGGCCGCCGCCGAGATCGGCCTCGCCGGTGAGCCCGACGCGCGGCAGGTGGCCCGCATCCGTACGAAGCTCATCTCCGTCGCCGAGAGCAGCGAGCAGCTGATCGAGGGGCTGCTGCTGCTCGCCACGTCGGAGCGGGGGCTGGAGCGGCGTGAGCCCATCGCGCTCGACGTCATCGCCGACGCGGTGGCGGAAGGGCTCGCGGGGCAGGCCGCCGAGCGTGACGTCACCCTCTCCCTGCACGCCGAGCCGCTCACCGTGTACGGCGACGGGGTCCTCCTGGACCGCCTCGTGCACAACCTGGTGGCGAACGCCGTGCACTACAACGTCAAGGGCGGCCGGGTCGAGGTGCGCACGGGACCCGACGGCGTCGAGGTCGTCAACACCGGTCCCGCCGTCCCGCCGGAAACGGTCCCGCACCTCTTCGAGCCCTTCCGGCGCCTGCGGGAGCGTACGCACGCGCGCGGGGAAGGCGCGGGCCTCGGCCTGTCCATCGTCGACGCGATCGCCCGCGCACACGGCGCACGGGCGACCGCGGAGGCCAACGGCGAGGGAGGAGGGCTCAGCGTGCGGGTGCGCTTCCCCACGGGCCCGCAGGAGCCTCAGCGGCGGTAGAAGATGCGGTCGCCGTACTCGGCGAAGACGCGGCCGTTCCAGTCGTGGCCGCCGTCCACGTTCCCCGACCGGAGCAGCGGCGGCTCGATGCCACGGGCGGCGAGCAGCTCGACGGCCGTCGCCATCATCGCCTGCATGATCGCGTTGGCGACCACGCTGGAGGCGGGCCCGAACGGCGCGTCGACCGAGTCCAGGCTGAGCTCCGCGTCACCGAGGCTGATCTTGGAGTCGATCACGACGTCGCAGTGGTCCTTCAGGAAGGTGTCCGACCGGTGCCGCGACTTCGTCTCCGTCGCGTACGCCACCGACGTCACGCCGATGACCTTCAGGCCCAGCGCGCGGGCGTTCATGGCCATCTCCACGGGCAGCGAGTTGCGCCCGGAGAGCGAGATGATCACGAGTACGTCGCCGGGGCGGGCCGGCGAGGAGTCCAGGACGGCGCCCGCGAGCCCGTCCACCCGCTCCAGGGCCGAGCCGAGCGTGGCGGGCATGACGTCGACGCCGACGACCCCGGGGACGGCCAGCAGGTTCATCAGGGCGAGGCCGCCCGCGCGGTAGACGACGTCCTGGGCGGCAAGCGAGGAGTGCCCGGAGCCGAAGGCGAAGAGCCTGCCGTCCGCCTCGACCGCGTCGGCGAGCAGCGTGGCCGCCGCGTCGACGTTCCCGCCCTCCTCGTCGCGCACCCGGCCGAGCAGGCCGATCGCGGCGTCGATGTACTGACCGGCCAGCTTGCTCTCGCTCTTCGAGCCCATGCGCCGAGGAACCTTTCCGGGTACGTATGTGTTGTGTACGTATGTCCTGCACGCCCGGCCCGCACGGTCTTCCCGTGCTTCCCGTGTGCCGCGGATCACGTTGCGGTCTGGACCAGTGCCCTGTCAATACGGCCCGAGCACGCCGTCAGGCCCGCCTGGACCGGGTTTTCACCCGGCGCGATCCGGTTGTCAGTGGTATGCGTCAGAATTGAGGGCAGGGCCGGCCGCACGAGAGAAATCTGAGGGGCACCCATGTCGGGGCTTATTGACACCACTGAGATGTATTTGCGCACCATCCTCGAGCTGGAGGAGGAAGGTGTCGTCCCCATGCGCGCCCGGATCGCCGAGCGGCTTGACCAGAGCGGGCCGACGGTGAGCCAGACGGTCGCGCGCATGGAGCGCGACGGCCTGGTGTCCGTCGCCAGCGACCGCCACCTGGAGCTGACCGAGGAGGGCCGCAGGCTCGCCACCCGCGTGATGCGCAAGCACCGCCTGGCGGAGTGCCTGCTCGTCGACGTGATCGGCCTGGAGTGGGAGCAGGTCCACGCGGAGGCGTGTCGCTGGGAACACGTGATGAGCGAGGCGGTGGAGCGCCGCGTCCTGGAGCTCCTGCGCCACCCCACCGAGTCTCCGTACGGCAACCCGATCCCGGGCCTGGAGGAGCTGGGGGAGAAGGACGGCGCCGACCCGTTCCTGGACGAGGGCATGGTCTCCCTGGTGGACCTCGACCCGGGCGCCGAGGGCAAGACCGTCGTGGTGCGCCGCATCGGCGAGCCCATCCAGACGGACGCGCAGCTGATGTACACGCTGCGGCGCGCGGGCGTGCAGCCCGGCTCCGTGGTGAGCGTGACGGAGTCCGCGGGCGGCGTGCTCGTGGGCAGCAGCGGTGAGGCCGCGGAGCTGGACGCGGAGGTCGCTTCGCACGTCTTCGTCGCCAAGCGCTGAGACCCCTGGGGTCGGCGATGACGTCCGTATCCCCGGGTGACGGCGGAATCCGGCTCCCGTTACCGGGAGTACGTGTCAACTGGCGGTAACGGTCGGGCAGTTGTGAAGACTCCAGGATCGTACGGGGTCCAAGATTCAGTGTGCCGAATCGCAGCGGCCGGACGTTTTGCGTGCGAGGCTGTCGCGAGAGGCATATGACCTGAGGGCTCTTGACCGTGTCGGCGCCGGGTCTGGCCGCCACGGCCGTGGGAGGGGGCAGGAGGATGTGCCCATCTGGTGAGCGGGAGCGCGTACGCGAGCGGCGCGCATCTGCACGTCCCGCGCGTACACCCGTACACGCACCCGTACACGCACCTGTACAGGCACCAGCGCATGCACCCGTGCGTAAGGAGGGCCCCGGCGCCCTTGAGCGCCGGGGCCTGTCCTCCCCTGTTTCGACCCGGAGCCCCGAGCTCCCAGGGTCGTCCCCCTCGGACCGATTTCCCCGAGCGGCCCGCCTCCCGATGAAGATCTCCCCTCGGCAGCGGCGGCCAATCCTTGAGCGTGGTCACTCGAACGAGGGGTGTTGCCGGCGATCTGGCCGCTTTCGAAAAGGGGTTCGATAGCGTGCGGGGGTGCGTGACAGAACCAGGCGTTCAGCCCGAGAGGATTCAAGGGGGGTGCCAGGAATCATGGTGCGGCGCATTGACGTGACGGGCGCGGGTGGCTTACGCCTTGCCGCCTGGGAGTTCGCCGATCCTCCCAAGTCCAGGGAGACCGAGGGATCGCCCGGAGGCGTCCTGTTACTGCACGGTCTGATGGGCCGCGCATCCCACTGGGCGGGCACCGCCCGCTGGCTCGCCGAGCGACATCGCGCGGTCGCACTCGACCAGCGTGCGCACGGGCAGAGCGACAAGCCCCCCGAGGGCCCCTTCACCCGCGATGCCTACGTGGACGACGCCGAGGCCGCGCTCGTCCAGCTGGGCCTCGCCCCCGCCGTTCTCATCGGCCACTCCATGGGCGCGCTCACCGCCTGGCAGCTCGCCGCGAAGCGCCCCGACCTCGTCCGCGCCCTGATCATCTGCGACATGCGGGCCTCCGCGCTCGGCGCCGCCTCGCAGCGCGAATGGGAGGACTGGTTCAGGGCCTGGCCGGTGCCCTTCGCCACGCTGGCCGACGTACGCAAGTGGTTCGGCGAGGACGATCCGTGGGTCGAGCGGCCCAACCCCTCGCGCGGCGAGTTCTTCGCCGAGGTGATGACCGAGGGCCCGGACGGCTGGCGCCCCGTCTTCGACCGCGACCAGATGCTGAAGTCCCGCGAGACGTGGGTGTACGACGCCCACTGGGAGGACCTGACGCAGGTCCAGTGCCCCGCCCTGGTCGTCCGCGGCCTGGACGGCGAGCTGGGCCGTGCCGAGTCCCAGGAGATGGTCCGCGTGCTGCCCCGCGGGGCGTACGCGGAGGTGGCCGACGCGGGCCACCTGGTGCACTACGACCAGCCGGAGGCCTGGCGCGAGGCGATCCAGCCGTTTCTGGACGGGGTCCTGACGGGGTAGCGGGTAAGCCGGTAGCGGATGGCAGGTGGCGGATGGCAGGTGGCGGGGCGGCCCCGGCCCTCAGGGGCTGAGGCGCTCCACCGTCCAGGCGGGACCAGCCGCGTCGGCGCCCTGTCCGGCCCCCACGTAACGCAGCCGGTCGTGCAGGCGATTGGCCCTGCCCTGCCAGAACTCGACGCTCCGCGGCTCGACGCGGAAGCCGCCCCAGTGCGGAGGCGCGGGCACCTGCTCGCCCTCCGGGTAGCGCGCCTCCAAGTCGGCGTACGCGCGATCCAGTTCGTCGCGCGTGGCGATGACCGAGGACTGGGCGCTGGCCCAGGCGCCGAGCTGGGAGCCGTGCGGGCGGGTGCGGAAGTACGCCACCGTCTCCTCGCGGGCGACGCGCCGCGCCGTGCCCGTGACGATGACCTGGCGGGCCATCGGGTGCCAGGGGAAGAGCAGCGCGATGTTCGGGTTGGCGGCCAGTTCGCGGGCCTTGCGGGAGTCGTAGTTGGTGAAGAAGACGAAGCCGCGCTCGTCGTAGCCCTTCAGCAGGACCGTGCGCGAGCTGGGGCGGCCCTCGGCGTCCGCCGTCGAGACGACCATGGCGTTCGGCTCGTGGAGCACGCCCGCCTCGGCCGCGGCGAGCGCCTGCGTGAACCACAGCGCGAAGAGCTCGACGGGCGTGGCGGGCAGCTCCGTCTCGGCGAGCCCGTCCAGGCCGTAGTGCGCCCGTATGGCGGCGGGATCGGACACGGAGGAGGCAGCTGACGGGGACTCTGCTGCGGAGGCGGCGGCTCGATCGGTCACGCGGTCATCTTGCCGTATACGAAGAGCCGGCCGGGAGGCCCGTATGCACCACGGGGAGGTGACGTGTGGCACTGAGTGCCGCGCACCATCGCCAAGGGTGGCACCAAGGGATATCGTGCGGCTTCCGTACCGGTTGGGTGACCACCAGCCGCACGGGGCATGACCGGGGTGACCGACCCGGACCGCGAGTCGCACACCGGAAGCCACCGACGCACCGGCAGACCGCGGAACCGGACTGGAAATGCCCACTTCTGACACATGGTCATGAGCTTTCTGTCACCACCATCTGTCGTACACATCACGAGGAGCCGCCTGATGTCCGACTTCGTACCCGGACTTGAGGGAGTCATCGCGTTCGAGACGGAGATCGCCGAACCGGATAAGGAAGGCGGCGCGCTTCGCTATCGCGGCGTCGACATCGAGGATCTGGTCGGCCACGTCTCCTTCGGCAACGTCTGGGGTCTGCTGGTCGACGGCGCCTTCAACCCGGGCCTGCCGCCCGCCGAGCCGTTCCCGATCCCGGTGCACTCGGGTGACATCCGCGTCGACGTCCAGTCCGCGCTCGCGATGCTCGCCCCCGTGTGGGGCCTCAAACCACTCCTGGACATCAGCGAGCGGGAAGCCCGCGACGACCTCGCGCGGGCCGCCGTCATGGCCCTTTCGTACGTCGCCCAGTCCGCGCGCGGCCAGGGCCTGCCGATGGTGCCGCAGCGCGAGATCGACAAGGCCGACACGGTCGTCGAGCGGTTCATGAAGCGCTGGCGCGGCGAGCCCGACCCCAAGCACGTCCAGGCCGTCGACGCGTACTGGACGTCGGCCGCCGAGCACGGCATGAACGCGTCCACGTTCACGGCCCGCGTCATCGCGTCGACGGGCGCGGATGTGGCGGCGGCGCTTTCCGGTGCCGTGGGCGCGATGTCCGGGCCGCTGCACGGCGGCGCCCCGTCCCGGGTCCTCGGCATGATCGAGGAGATCGAGCGGACGGGGGACGCGACCGCGTACGTGAGGCAGGCGCTGGACAAGGGTGAGCGGCTGATGGGCTTCGGCCACCGGGTGTACCGGGCCGAGGACCCCCGCGCGCGGGTCCTGCGGCGGACGGCGCGCGAGCTGGGCGCTCCTCGCTACGAGGTGGCCGAGGCGCTGGAGAAGGCGGCCCTCGACGAGCTGCACGCCCGCCGGCCCGACCGCGTCCTGGCCACCAACGTGGAGTTCTGGGCGGCGATCGTCCTCGACTTCGCCGAGGTGCCCGCGCACATGTTCACGTCGATGTTCACCTGTGCGAGGACTGCCGGGTGGTCGGCGCACATCCTTGAGCAGAAGCGGACGGGGCGGCTGGTCCGCCCCTCGGCTCGGTACATCGGGCCGGGGACGCGGAATCCTCGGGAGGTCGAGGGGTTCGGGGACATCGCGCGGTAGCTGTCGTCACCGGCTCCGCCGAGTTCGTCCTCAAACGCCGGACGGCTGAATCTTTCAGCCGTCCGGCGCTTTCAGCGCAGCGCCCCCTCCACCAGCACCGTCCACTGCGCCACCACCCGCTCCCGCCGCGCCCCGTCATCCGTCAGGAGATTGGCGAGGCCCAGGCCTCGGGCCATGTCCAGGAGGCCCTGGATGGTCTCCCGCACCCCGGGGCGGGACTCGTCGGCCCCGAGCAGCTGTACCGCTATCCGATGCGTCTCGCGCCCCACCCGGGCCTCCAACTCCGTCACCCGCGACCCGAGTTGCGGCTCATTGGACGCCGCCACCCACAGGTGAAGCGCCGCCCGGAACAAGGGCCCCGTGTAGAGATCGACCAGCGCGGCCACCACCGAGGCCGGGTCCTGCGCGGGAAGCTCCCGCAGCGCGGTGGACCGCTGCTCGGCCACGTACTCCACTGCCGCGGTGAAGAGGTCCTCCCGCGTCGGGAAGTGATGCTGGGCCGCACCCCGCGAGACACCGGCCCGCTCGGCGACCACGGACACCGTGGACCCCGCCCAGCCGCTCTCGGCGAGGCACGCCACCGCCGCCTCCAGGAGCCGCTGGCGTGTCGCACGGCTGCGGTCCTGCTTGGGCGAGCGATCGGCGCGATCGGCTGCGGTCACAGCACCCATGGGCACTCCCGTCGTTCGAGGAACGCCCCCATCCCCTCCCGCGCCTCCGCAGAGGCGAAGAGGCGCGCGGACAGGGCGACGAGGGAGTCCGTGTGGTGGTCGAATGCGTCGAGCACCTTAGCCGTGAGCAGCTTCTTCGTCTCGGCCAGGGCCTGCGGAGCCGCCTTCCGCAACCCTTCGAGCAGGGGCGAGAGCTCCGCGTCCACGTCCTGCCCCGCCACCGTCACCAGACCGATCCGCGCCGCCTCCGCCCCGCCGAACCGCTCCCCGGTGAGGAAGTAGCGCGACGCCCCGCCCGGGTCGACCTTGGCGAGCAGCGGCATGGAGATCACCGCGGGCGCCACCCCGATCCGTACCTCCGTCAGCGCGAACGACGCCCCCGGCCCCGCGACCGCCAGGTCGCACACCCCGAGCAGCCCGAGCCCGCCCGCCCGCACGTGCCCGTCCACCCGCGCCACCACCGGCTTGGGCAGCTCCACGATCTGCCGGAGCAGCGCCACGAGGACGGCCGGGTCCGGCGGCTCCCGCAGATCGGCGCCGGAGCAGAACGTCGAGCCGGTGTGCGTGAGGACGACCGCGCGTACGTCCGGGTCCTTGCCGCAGTCGTCCAGCGCCTGCGCGAACCCGCTCAGGAGCCCTGCCGAGAGCGCGTTGCGGTTGGCGGGGTTGTCCAGGGTGAGCGTGGCGATGCCGCGCTCCGGGGGCGCGTACACAAGTCCCATGAGATCTCCAGCGGTTCAGGGAAGGGGCGGGGCTCAGTACGACTTGGGCAGGCCCAGCGTCTGGTGGGAGACGTAGTTGAGGATCATCTCCCGGCTCACGGGAGCGATCCGCGCCACCCGTGACGCCACGATCAGCGAGGCGAGCCCGAACTCCTTCGTCAGGCCGTTGCCGCCCAGCGTGTGCACCGACTGGTCGACGGCCTTCACGCAGGCGTCGGCCGCCGCGAGCTTGGCCATGTTGGCGGCCTCGCCCGCGCCCATGTCGTCGCCCTCGTCGTAGAGCCTGGCGGCCTTCTGCATCATCAGACGGGCCAGTTCGATCTCGATGTGGGACTGCGCCAGGGGGTGCGCGATCGCCTGGTGGGCGCCGATCGGGCTCTTCCACACGCTGCGTTCCTTGGCGTATCCGACCGCCCGGGAGAGGGCGTAGCGCGCCATGCCGAGCGAGAACGCCGCCGTCATGATCCGCTCCGGGTTGAGCCCGGCGAAGAGCTGGAGCAGCCCGGCGTCCTCGTCGCCCACCAGGGCCTGCGGGGGCAGCCGTACGTCGTCCAGGGTCAGCTCGAACTGCTTCTCCGGCGCCTGGAGTTCCATCTCGATCTGCCGCCGCTGGAAGCCCTCCGTCTCGCGCGGGACGATGAAGAGGCAGGGCTTGAGGCTGCCGGTGCGGGCATCCTCCGTACGGCCCACGATCAGCGTCGCGTCGGCGATGTCGACGCCGGAGATGAACACCTTGCGGCCGGTCAGGAGCCAGTCGCCGCTCGCCTCGTCCTTGCGCGCGGTCGTCGTGATCCGGTGGGAGTTGGAGCCCGCGTCGGGCTCGGTGATGCCGAACGCCATGGTGCGGGTGCCGTCGGCGAGGCCCGGCAGCCAGGCCTGCTTCTGCTCGTCGGTGCCGAAGCGGGCGATGACGGTGCCGCAGATCGCGGGCGAGACGACCATCATGAGGAGCGGGGATCCGGCCGCCCCCAACTCCTCCAGGACGATGGAGAGTTCGGCTATGCCGCCGCCCCCTCCGCCGTACTCCTCGGGCAGGTTCACGCCCAGGTAGCCGAGCTTGGCGGCATCGGCCCACAGCTCGTCGGGGTGGGCCTCGTCCCGCACGACGCGGGTCATGTAGTCGCGGCCGTAGCGCTTGCCGAGTGCGGCGACGGCCGCGCGCAGGGCCTGGTGCTCTTCGGTTTCGAGGACGGTGCTCATACGGATTGCTCCTCCTGTACGGCGTCAACGACATCAACGGCATCAACTACGTCTGCGGCGTCCGCCACCACGTCCACCACGTCCACCACGTCCACGACGGCGAGCAGCGCCCCGACCTCGACCTGGCGGCCCGGCGCGGCGTGCAGGGCGGTGAGGGTGCCGGAGGCGGGAGCGCAGATGCGGTGCTCCATCTTCATGGCCTCCAGCCAGATGAGGGGCTGCCCGGCGCTCACCCGCGCCCCCTCCGCGAGCCCTTCGGCCAGGCGCACGACGGTGCCGGGCATCGGGGCGAGCAGGGATCCCGGCTCCTGCCGGGTGGTGGGCTCGGGGAGCAGCGGCAGCGAGGTGAGGGCGGTGTTGCCGACGTACACGCGACCGTCGTCGCCGTAGCGACTGACGACGAACTGCCGCCGTACACCCGCCACTTCGAGTACGACGAGCTCGCGGGACACGGAGAGCACCCGCACCCCTTCCGCACCGAGACCCTCGCGCGTGTGCCGGTAGCGGACCTCGTGCTCGACCCCGTCAGCCTCGCTCCGGAAGAGCTTGACCTGCGGCTGCGACGCCAGGTTGCGCCAGCCGCCGAACCGCGAGCGCCCGTGCGCGTCGGCCAGCGCGGCGGCCAGCGGTGCGTGCGGATCGGGGGCGGCAGCGGCGAGTTCGCCGACGTACCGGTCGTAGAAACCCGTGTCCATGCGCGCCTCGGTGAACTCCGGGTGCCGAAGTGACCGGACGAGCAACTCCCTGTTGGTGACGGGCCCGTGGACGATCGCCCGCTCCAGCGCCCCCGCCAGTGCGCGCACGGCCGCCGCGCGCGTGGGGGCGTACGAGATGGCCTTGGCCAGCATCGGGTCGTAGTGCACGCCGATCGCGTCGCCGTCCACGTACCCCGTGTCCAGCCGCACGCCCGGCACCGAGAGCCGGTGCAGGACGCCGGTCTGCGGGGCCCACTGTGCCGCCGGGTCCTCGGCGTAGAGACGGGCCTCGACGGCGTGCCCGCGTGCGGCGGGCGGCTCTTCCGCGAGCCGCTCGCCCTCCGCCACCTGGATCTGCAGCGCCACGAGATCGACGCCGAACACGGCCTCGGTGACAGGGTGTTCGACCTGGAGCCGGGTGTTCATCTCCAGGAAGTGCGCGCGGTCGCCCGCGACGAGGAACTCCACCGTGCCCGCGCCGCGATATCCCGTCACGCGGGCCGCGCGCACGGCCTGCGCGTGCAGCTCCTCGACAAGCCCGGCGGCGAGACCGGGCGCGGGGGACTCCTCGATGACCTTCTGGTGCCTGCGCTGGAGCGTGCAGTCCCGTGTGCCGAGCGCCCAGACGGTGTCGTACGCGTCGGCCATGATCTGCACCTCGACGTGCCGCCCGCCCTCCAGATAGGGCTCGACGAAGACTTCCCCGTCCCCGAAGGCACTGGCGGCCTCCGCACGCGCGGCCACCAACTCGCCGTTCAGCGCTCCGAGTTCGCGTACGACGCGCATGCCGCGCCCGCCGCCACCGGCCGCCGCTTTCACCAGGACCGGCAGATCGCTCTCGGTGACGTCGTCCACGGCCATCGGCGCGATGCCCATGAGCTCCTTGGCGCGCGTCTTGGAGGCCATGGATTCGATCGCCTCGGGCGGCGGGCCGATCCACACGAGCCCGGCGTCCAGGACGGCGCGCGCGAAGTCCGCGTTCTCGGAGAGGAAGCCGTAGCCGGGATGGACGGCGTCCGCGCCGGCCGCCTGCGCGGCCTTCACGACGAGGTCGCCGCGCAGATACGTGTCGGCGGGCGCCGCGCCCGGCAGGCGTACGGCGGAGTCGGCCGCACGGACGTGCAGGGCGTCCGCGTCGGCGTCGGAGTACACCGCCACGGTGGCGATGCCCAGCTCGCGGCAGGTGCGAAAGACGCGGCAGGCGATCTCGCCGCGGTTGGCGACGAGGACGGTGCTGATCTCAGTGGTTTTCGTCATGGGGGTCCTCACATCCGAAAGACGCCGAAGCCACCGCGCGCACCCTCGTAGGGGGCGGTGTGGATCGCGGACAGGCACAGGCCGAGGACCGTGCGGGTGTCGCGTGGGTCGATGACGCCGTCGTCGTAGAGCCGGCCCGAGAGGAACATCGGCAGCGACTCCGCCTCGATCTGCTGCTCCACCATGGCGCGCAGCCCGGCGTCCGCCTCGTCGTCGTAGGGCTGCCCCTTGGCGGCGGCGGAGGCCCTGGCCACGATCGACAGGACTCCGGCGAGCTGCTGCGGCCCCATGACGGCGGACTTGGAGCTCGGCCAGGCGAAGAGGAAGCGCGGGTCGAAGGCGCGCCCGCACATGCCGTAGTGCCCGGCTCCGTACGAGGCGCCCATCAGGACGCTGAGATGCGGGACGCGCGAGTTCGACACGGCGTTGATCATCATCGCGCCGTGCTTGATGATGCCGCCCTGCTCGTACTCCTTGCCGACCATGTAGCCGGTGGTGTTGTGCAGGAAGAGCAGCGGAATGTCGCGCTGATTGGCCAACTGGATGAACTGGGCGGCCTTTTGGGACTCCTCGCTGAAGAGCACGCCCTGCGCGTTGGCGAGGATCCCGATGGGATAGCCGTGCAGCGAGGCCCAGCCCGTCGTGAGACTCGGCCCGTAGAGCGGCTTGAACTCGTCGAAGTCGGAGCCGTCGACGATGCGGGCGATGACCTCGCGCGGGTCGAAGGGCACCTTGAGGTCGCCGGGCACGATGCCGAGCAGTTCGTCCTCGTCGTACTTGGGCGGCTCGACGACGGCCGCCGGATCGGCGTACGCCTTGCGCCAGTTGAGCCGCTTCACGACCCGCCGGGCCTGCCTGAGCGCGTCCCGCTCGTCCTCGGCGAGGTAGTCGGCGAGGCCGGAGGTGCGCGCGTGCATCTCGGCGCCGCCGAGCGACTCGTCGTCGCTCTCCTCGCCGGTGGCCATCTTCACCAGCGGCGGCCCGCCGAGGAAGACCTTGGCGCGCTCCTTGACCATGATCACGTGGTCGCTCATGCCGGGGACGTAGGCGCCGCCCGCCGTCGAGTTGCCGAAGACGACGGCGATGGTCGGGATTCCGGCGGCCGACGACTGGGTGAGGTGCTTGAAGAGCGCACCGCCCGGGATGAAGATCTCCTTCTGGGAGGGGAGATCGGCGCCCCCCGACTCCACGAGGTGGAGGGACGGCAGCCGGTTGGCGTGCCCGATCTCGTGCGCGCGAAAGGCCTTCTTCAGGGTCCACGGATTACTGGCCCCACCGCGTACGGTCGGGTCGTTGGCGGTGATCAGACACTCCACGCCCTCGACGACACCGATGCCGGTGACCATCGAGGCGCCGACGGGATAATCGCTCCCCCAGGCGGCCAGCGGCGACAGCTCCAGGAACGGTGTGTCGGGGTCGATGAGCAGCTCGATCCGCTCCCGGGCGAGCAGCTTGCCGCGCCCCCGGTGCCGGGCCACGTACTTCTCGCCGCCGCCCTCCAGGGCCTTGGCCTGCTCGGCGTCCAGTTCGGCGAGCTTGGCGAGCATGACCTCGCGGTGCTCGGCGTACTCGGCGCTCGCGGGGTCCAGCGCGGACGCGAGGACGGTCACGGGTGTACCTCCGTCGGTTCATTCGCATCGATGGCTTCTGGGGGTGCGGCCGGTGGGGCCGGTGCGTCGAGGAGCGCGGCCGGTACGTCGAGGTGGCGGGCGCGCAGCCACTCGCCGAGCCCCTTGGCCTGCGGATCGAAGCGGGCCTGGGACGCGACGCCCGCCCCGAGAATCCCCTCGACGACGAAGTTCAGCGCCCGCAGGTTCGGCAGGTCATGGCGTACGACGGTCAACTGGGCCGCCTCCGGAATGAGTTCACGGAACCGCTCGACGGTCAGCTCATGAGCGAGCCAGCGCCAGGCGTCGTCCGTACGCACCCATACGCCGACGTTCGCGTCCCCGCCCTTGTCACCGCTGCGGGCCCCGGCGACGAGGCCGAGGGGTGCGCGGCGGGTGGGGCCGGCCGGCAGGGGTTCGGGCAGGGGCGGGCGGCCGAGGTCTTCGAGCGCGAGGGTGGGGTGAGCGCTCCGGACGGGGAGGCGCTCGCCGCCGGGCAGTACGGCGATGTGGTCGACGGTGCCGCGTTCGGCGTACGCGGCTTCGAAGACTCCGTAGGGAGCGCCCTTGCCCGGGGGCGCCGTCACATGGAACCCGGGGTAGCTGCCGAGGGCCAGCTCGATGGCGGCGCCGCTCAGGGCGCGCCCGACGGGCTCCTGCTGCGGGTCACGCACGACGAGCCGCAGCAGAGCGGAGGCGGCCTCTTCGCCGTCCGCATCCGGCCGGTCCGTACGCACGAGCTCCCACCGCACCTCCTGCGGCCGGGACTTCCCCCGCGCGAACGCGTCCTCGACCTGCGCCCGCACAAGGTCGGCCTTGGCCTCCACGTCGAGCCCGGTGAGGACGAAGACGACCTCGTTGCGGAAGCCGCCGAGCCGGTTCAGGCCGACCTTGAGGTCCGGCGGCGGAGCCTCACCTCGCACCCCGCGGACGCGGACGCGGTCGGGCCCCTCCTGCGTGAGGGTGACGGTGTCGAGCCGGGCGGTGACGTCGGGCCCGGCGTACCGGGCTCCGGAGGTCTCGTACAGCAGCTGCGCGGTGACCGTACCGACGTCGACGAACCCACCCGTACCGTCGTGCTTGGTGACGACGCACGACCCGTCCTCGTGGATCTCGGCGAGCGGAAACCCGGGCCGGAGCAGCTCCCGCGCCGAACGCTCCCCGAAGAAGGCGTAGTTGCCCCCGGTGGCCTGCGTCCCGCATTCGAGGACGTGCCCGGCGACGACGGCGCCCGCGAGCCGGTCGAGGTCACCGTCCCCCCACCCGAAGTGCGCGGCGGCGGGCCCGGTGACGAGGGCGGCGTCGGTGACGCGCCCCGTGACGACGATGTCGGCCCCCGCGCGCAGGCAGGCCGCGATCCCGGCGCCGCCGAGGTAGGTGTTGGCGGTGAGGGCGTCCGGGAAGCGCGCCCCCAGGTCATCACCCTCCACGTGCGCGACCCGCACCGCGATCCCCAGGCGCCCCGCGAGCTCCTCCACGGCGTGGGCGAGCCCGCCAGGGTTGAGCCCACCGGCGTTGGCGACGATCTTGACGCCCCGCTCCTGGGCGAGCCCCAGGCACTCCTCCAGCTGCCGCAGGAAGGTCTTCGCGTAGCCGCGTGAGGGGTCCTTGAGCCGGTCGCGCCCCAGGATCAGCATGGTCAGCTCGGCGAGGTAGTCGCCGGTGAGGACGTCGAGCGGGCCGCCGGTGAGCATGTCGCGCAGGGCGTCGAAGCGGTCGCCGTAGAAGCCGGAGGCGTTGCCGATCCGCAGCGGCGCTTTGGCCGCCTGCTCTTCGGGGCCGGTCACTGCTCGCCCTTCCAGGCCGGTCACCGGCTGCCCTTCCGGGCCGGTCACTGCTCGCCCTCCTTGGCCGGGCGTCCGGGGCCCGGCGGCCCCGCGAAGGCCTGCGCGATGTCGAGCCAGCGCTCGGCGTCGGCGCCCTCCGCACGCACGGCGAGGTCGTCGCGGTGCGCGCGCTGTGTGACGAGGAGGCAGAAGTCGAGCGCGGGCCCGGTCACGCGCTGCTCGGCGTCTTCGGGCCCGCTGACCCACAACTCACCGGAGGGCAACCGCAGCTCGACCCGAAAGGCACTGCCCGGCGCCTCCATCTCCCGTACACCGAACGAGAAGTCCCGCGCCCGGACGCCGATATGGGCGACGTGCCGCAGCCGGTCCGTCGGCACCCGCACGACACCCAGCGCGTCGGCGACGTCCTGGCCGTGGGCCCAGGTCTCCATCAGCCGGGCGGTGGCCATGGAGGTGGCGGACATCGGCGGCCCGTACCAGGGAAAGCGGGTGCCGCGCGGGGCTCCGGCCAGGGCCTTCAACAGGCCATCGCGCCCCGCACGCCACTGCGCGAGCAGCTCGCCGGGCGGCAGCGCGGCCCCTTCGTCGGCCCCGTCGTCGACGAAGGACTCGGGCGCCGCGAGGGCCTCCTCGACGAGCCGCCCGAAGGCGTCGCCATCGGTGACGGCGGTCAGCGCGGCACGGTCGGTCCAGGCGAGATGGGCGATCTGATGGGCGACGGTCCAGCGTTCGGCGGGGGTGGGCAAGGCCCAGCGTTCGCCGCTCAACCCCTCTACCAGCTGGTCGAGTTCCTCGCTCTCACGGCGCAGATCGTCGAGCACGGGCACAGCTTCGGGCACGGAGCGCTCCCCTCGGGGCACAAATGAGGCCGGCCTCCCCTGCTCGAACGAAGTTGAGAGCTTGGGGAAGTGCCCCGGAGCATGGCAGCGCCCGGAGAAACAAGCAAGCGTGCTTGCATTACTTTCCGGATGTCTCCGCTACCGGCTCCTCGGCGCTGTCGGTGCCTTCGGTACCTTCAGTGCCCTCGGTGCCTTCGACGCCTTGGGCCAGCACGGCATCGGGGGTGGCCCCGGTGACCACCACATCCCCGGACTTACGGGCCCGACCACGCCCGACCTGGGTCCGTACGGCCCCCATGCTGGCGGCGATGACCAACGAGATGGCCAGGGCTTCGTTCACCGAAAGGGCCTGATTCAGCACGAGGAACCCGGCGACGGCGGCGATGGCCGGCTCCAGGCTCATCATGATCGCGAAGGTGGAGGCGGGAAGGCGGCGCAGGGCGAGCAGTTCGAGTGTGTACGGCAGCACGGAGGACATCACGGCGACGGCCGCGCCGAGGGCGAGAACCTCGGGCCGGACCAGCTTCTCCCCGGACTCCAGGAGACCGAGCGGCAGGAAGAGAACGGCCGCGACGACCATCGCGAGGGCGAGCCCGTCGGCCTGCGGAAACCGCCGTCCCGTACGGGCACTGAACATGATGTACGTGGCCCACATCGCACCGGCGCCGAGGGCGTAGGCAACGCCGACGGGGTCGAGCCCACTGAAGCCGCCTCCGCCCCCCAGGAGAAATACCCCGCAGAGCGCGAGCCCGGCCCAGACCAGATTCATGGCACGCCGGGACGCGAAGACGGAGAGGGCGAGCGGCCCGAGCACCTCCAACGTCACTGCGGGCCCCATGGGAATCCGGGCGACGGACTGGTAGAACAGCCCATTCATCCCGGCCATGGCCACACCGAAGGCGACGACGGTGCCCCAGTCGGCGCGCGAGTGCCCGCGCACCTTGGGGCGGCAGACGATCATCAGCACCAGCGCGGCGAAGGCGAGCCGCAGGGTCACGATGCCGAGGGCTCCCGCCTTGGGCATCACGCTCACGGCGATGGCTCCGCCGAACTGGACGGAGACTCCGCCCGCGAGCACCAGCCCGACGGGCCCGAGTGCGCCCCACCGTCCGCCGGTTGCCGCCCCCTGTCCACTGCTCGACGCGTCCACAGCCAACCCTTCCGCTTCTCCTACCTCGGTCAGTCCACTTACCTGAACTGTCCCGTCCAAGGTAGTAGACCACGTCAGGATTGTGGAGCCCTTTCACTGCTGTACGCAAACCGCGTCCACATTGCGGGTGGCGTCGGGCTCGGAGCCCGGTCTCCTGGCCGGGTGGCTGCTGGGAATCAGGCACCTGATTCCGAGAAGGCGCGTGACGAAACGCGCGGGCGGCGCCGAACCTCACCGCTCCCCCAACCCCTCAGCCAAGACCTCCGCCAAATGCCTCCCCCGAACCCCTTCCCCCACCTGTTCCAACTGCGTACGGCAGGAGAATCCGTCCGCGAGGACCATCGGGCCGCCCTCCCCCTCCGGCGCGACCCCCCGCACCGCCGGCAGCAGCTGCTCCTCCGCGCACGCCACCGAGACCTCGTAATGCCCCGCCTCGAAGCCGAAGTTCCCCGCCAGGCCGCAGCAGCCCCCGCTCAGCTCCCCCTCCAGGCCCGCCTTCTCCCGCAGTCGGCGCTCGGCGGCGTCCCCCAGGACCGCATGTTGGTGGCAGTGGGTCTGGCCCACCACCGTCCGGTCGATCCTCGGCGGTGACCACTCCGGGGCCAGCTCCTCCAAGGCCTCCGCGAAGGTTCGTACGCGGCCCGCGAGTTCCCTCGCCCGCTCGTCCTCCCCCAGCAGTTCCACCAGATCCGTCTTCAGCGCCGCCGCACAGCTCGGTTCCAGGACCACCAGCAGCGCCCCCGAGTCGAGGAGCGGCCCCATCCGCTCCAGCGTGCGCCGCATCACCGCGCGCGCCCGGTCGAGCTGGCCCGTGGACACGTACGTCAGTCCGCAGCACACGTCCCCCGGCGGCACCACGGGGCGCAGCCCCGCGTCCTCGAGGACCCGCACCGCCGCCCGGCCCACCGACGGCGACAGGTGGTTCGTGAACGTGTCGGGCCACAGCACGACCGCCGGCCCCCCACGCCCCCTCTCACGCCCCCGGAACCACCGCCGGAACGTCTCCCCCGCCAGCCGCGGAATCTCCCTCTCCGGCGCGAGACCCCCCACCCGCTTCGCCAGCGAGGCCAGCACCCCCACCCGGGCGAGGGCATTGGCCACCCCCGCCGTGCGCGTCCGGTCCGCGAGCCGCAGCCACAGCGGCAGCCAGCCCATCGCGTAGTGCGCCGCGGGGCGCCTGCGGCCCTCGTAGTGGTGGTGCAGGAACTCCGCCTTGTACGTGGCCATGTCCACGCCCACCGGACAGTCCGACCGGCAGCCCTTGCAGGACAGGCAGAGGTCGAGCGCGTCCCGCACCTCCTCCGAGCGCCAGCCGTCCGTGACCACCTCCCCCGCGAGCATCTCGTGCAGGAGCCGGGCCCGGCCCCGCGTGGAGTGCTTCTCCTCGCCCGTGGCCCGGAAGGAGGGGCACATCACCCCGCCACCCGAACCGGCGGCCGTCGTACGGCACTTGGCGACGCCCACGCACCGCCGCACCGCCGCCGAGAAGTCCCCGCCGTCATGGGGGTAGCCGAAGGCCACGTCCACCGGCTCGCGCGGCAGCGGGGCGAACCGCAGGTTCGCGTCCAGCGGCGCGGGCCGCACCAGCATCCCCGGATTCAGCAGGTCCGCCGGGTCCCACACCCCCTTCACCCGCTCGAAGAGCCCCACGAGCTCGGCCCCGTACATCTTCGGCAGGAGTTCCGCCCGCGCCTGCCCGTCCCCGTGCTCGCCGGACAGCGAGCCGCCGTGCGCGACCACGACCTCCGCGAGCTCCTCCGAGAAGCGCCGGAAGCGCCGCACGCCCTCCTCGCTCATCAGGTCGAAGTCGATGCGTACGTGGATGCAGCCGTCCCCGAAGTGCCCGTACGGAGTTCCGCGCAATCCGTGGTCGGTGAGCAGCGCCCTGAAGTCCCGCAGATACGCCCCGAGGCGGGCGGGCGGCACCGCGCAGTCCTCCCAGCCCGGCCACGCCTCGCTGCCGTCCTGCATCCGCGTCGCCGTCCCGCTGGCGTCCTCCCGGACCCGCCACAGGGCGCGCTGCCCCGCCGGGTCGGTCACGACCACGGAGTCCACCGTGTCCCCGGAGACCGCCCGCGCGATCGCCTCCGCCCGCGCACGCGCCTCGCCCTCGCTCGCGCCGCCGGTCTCCACGAAGAGCCAGGCCCCGCCCTTGGGCAGCCCCCGCGCTCCCCGCACGAGGTCGGCCGCCATCCCCTCCACCGTCAGCGGGCCGTGCGGCAGCAGTCCGGCCGCCGCCTCCGCCGCCGCGCTCTCGTCGGCGTACCCGAGGACCGCCAGCGCACGTGCCCGGGGCGCTTCGACGAGGCGTACGACCGCCTCCGTCACCACGCCCAGCGTGCCCTCCGACCCGCAGAACGCGCGGGCCAGGTCCACGCCCCGCTCGGGGAGCATGGCGTCGAGTGCGTAGCCGGAGATGCGGCGCGGCAGCTCCGGGAAGCCGGTGCGCAGGAGCTCCAACTCGCCGTCCACCAGCGGGCGCAGCCCCTCCGGCGCCCCTGCCCAGCCCTGCCCCAGCGCGAGCCGCGCGCCCGCGCCGCTCACGACCGAGAGGGACGAGACGTTGTCGGCGGTGGTGCCCCAGGCGACCGAGTGCGATCCGCAGGAGTTGTTGCCGATCATTCCGCCCAGGGTGCAGCGGTTGTGGGTGGAGGGGTCGGGGCCGAAGGTCAGGCCGTGTGCGGCGCCCGCGTTCCGCAGGTCGTCGCAGATCACGCCCGGCTGCACGACCGCGGTTTGGGCCTCCGCGTCGAGGGACACGATCCGGTTCATGTGCCGGGTGAAGTCCAGGACGAGCCCCGTACCGGTCGCCTGCCCGGCGATGGACGTACCGGCGCCGCGGGCCACGACGGGCACCCCGCGCTCCCGGCACACGGCGAGCGCCGCCGCCACGTCGTCCGCGTCGCGCGGGGCGAGGACGCCGAGCGGCACGCGCCGGTAGTTGGACGCGTCCATCGTGTTCAGCGCCCGCGCGGTGACGGAGAAGTCCACCTCCCCCCGCACGGCTTCTCGCAGTTCCTTCTCTACTTCCACGCCTCCGAGATCACCCATGCCCTTATCCATGCCCTCAGGATGCCTCCGCGAAGGGCCCGACCTGCCGTAGCCGACGGCAACACGAGTGCAGCCCCTCCGGCGCTTGATGAGCGGGGTCCGGGGCGGAGCCCCGCGGCGTCCGCCCGACGTGCAGTGCGATCTCACCCGACGGACACCCACAGGCCACCGCGCCGGAAGCCGTTAGGCTCACCCCGTGGCTGAGATCCAGATTCCCGCTGACATCAAGCCCGCCGACGGACGTTTCGGCGCGGGCCCCTCCAAGGTGCGCACGGAGGCGCTGGACGCGCTCGCCGCCACCGGTACCTCTCTGCTCGGCACCTCCCACCGCCAGGCCCCGGTCAAGAACCTGGTCGGCAAGGTGCGCGAGGGTGTGCGCGACCTCTTCTCCCTCCCCGAGGGATACGAGGTGATCCTGGGCAACGGCGGCTCCACCGCCTTCTGGGACGTCGCGACGCACGGCCTGATCGAGAACAAGTCGCAGCACCTGAGCTTCGGCGAGTTCTCCTCCAAGTTCGCCAAGGCGTCCAAGCTGGCGCCGTGGCTCGCCGAGCCCACCGTGATCACGTCCGACCCGGGCACGCACCCGGAGCCGCGGGCCGAGGCGGGCGTGGACGTCTACGCGTTCACGCACAACGAGACCTCGACCGGCGTCGCGGCCCCCATCAAGCGGGTGGCGGGCGCGGACGCGGGTTCCCTCGTCCTGGTGGACGCCACCTCCGGCGCGGGCGGCCTCCCGGTCGACATCGCCGAGACGGACGTCTACTACTTCGCCCCGCAGAAGTCCTTCGCGTCGGACGGCGGTCTGTGGATCGCCGCGTTCTCCCCGGCCGCGATCGAGCGCGCCGAGCGGATCCACGCGTCGGGCCGGCACGTCCCGGAGTTCTTCTCGCTCCCCACCGCGATCGACAACTCCCGCAAGAACCAGACGTACAACACCCCGGCGCTCTCCACGCTCTTCCTGCTCGCCGAGCAGCTGGAGTGGATGAACGGCCAGGGCGGCCTGGACTTCACCACCGGCCGCACGGCCGCGTCCTCGCGCACGCTGTACGGGTGGGCCGAGGAGTCCAAGTACGCGACGCCGTTCGTCACCGACCCGGCCAAGCGCTCGCAGGTCATCGGCACGATCGACTTCGCGGACGAGATTGACGCTGCCGCTGTTGCGAAGGCTCTGCGCGCGAACGGCATCGTGGACACGGAGCCGTACCGCAAGCTCGGCCGCAACCAGCTTCGCGTGGCGATGTTCCCGGCGATCGACCCGGCGGACATCGAGGCGCTGACGAAGTGCATCGACTACGTCATCGAGAAGCTCTGAGGTTTCGCTTTCAGCTGCGGGTGCTTTGTGGCTGAGCGCGCAGTTCCCCGCGCCCCTTTGGGGCCGGGATGGGGCCCGGCAGGTATTCACC